>NZ_LATD01000341.1 GCF_000981895.1 Streptomyces odonnellii
GGGTCGAGCAGCGGGGGTGGCGGGGGTGGCTGCTCCAGCTCCAAGAAGAAGAACAACGGGTATGTGGGCTCGGGCTCGGACTACGACTCCGACGACGACTACTCCACCTCGTCCGGCGGCTCCTCCACGTCCGGCTCCACGGCGTCGTCCGCCCACGGCGTCCGGGTCACGATGGTCGCCTGCGCCCGCAGGGCGAGCGGCAAACGGAAGGCCGTCACGTACGCGAGCGTCATGGTGACGACGGACCCGGGCGTGTCAGGCACCTACGAGGTCGAGGTCGACTTCAAGGACGCGGCGGGCGGGGTCGTCGACAGCGCGGACACGGAAGTGACGCTGACGAGCGGCGACACCCAGACGCTCCGCGTCCCGATGGACTTCCCGAACCAGGTGTCGAAGGTCCGCACCTGCGAACCCCGGGTGACCCCGGCGATCTGACATACCACCCGGACCGGACACACCCGTAGGGGGCCGAGCGACGCGCTCGGCCCCCTACGGTGTTCCCCCGTGCGTCTCGCGGCCGCGGCGGCTCCCCCTCCGCGCCGCCGCGGCCGCTCCCCGTCGGAACTGGTCAGGGCTTGGGCGGGGCGGGTGTGTGGTTGTCCATCGTGGTGATGGTTTCCTCCACCGGCTCCTCGGCGCCGTCCTTCGCCTTCGTGTCCTTCGTGGCCGGAAGGCCGTTCGCGGGAACGATGGGCGTGTGGTTGTCCATGGTGGTCACGGGACCGTTCGCCGGAGTGCTCGGCGTGTGGTTGTCCATCGTGGTCAGGAGCGCCTTCGCGGGCGTGGAAGGCGTGTGGTTGTCCATCGTCTTGATGTCGTCGTTCTTCTCGGTGCTCATGGTGCGCTCCCCTGTTTGGGACTGGCTTGAGGTCCTCTGTCCGGCGACTCCCCCGGGTGCCGCCGGACAGAGGCTGGGAGGCTCACTCGGACGCGGTGTCCTCCGGCGATCCGCCTGCCCCCCGACGCGACGGATCGATGGGTCGAGCATGGCGGGTAGGCATAAACATTCGATGAACGGCCCCGCGACGAGGGCTCAGGCGGCGCTGAGCGGGGTGAGGAGTCCCCGTACCTCGGCGGCCTCGGGCGCGCCGACCTCGTCGTACAGCGTCAGAGCCTCGTGCCAGCAGACGCGGGCCCGGTCCGTCTGGCCGAGGATTTCCAGCGCCCTGCCCAGCACCGTCAGAACGCCCGCACGGATACGGTCGCCGCCGATGCATCCGAATGCCAGGGCTTGCTCGGCGTGTTGGGCCGCGTGGGCCGGCCGCTTGGCCGAGAGATGTGCCTCGGCCATACGGAAGAGGGTCGTGCCCTCCCAGAGCCGCTGCCGGTTCTTGCCGAAGTTGGCCAGCGCCTCGTCCAGTTCGGCCAGTGCCTCCTTGTGGCGCCCGGCATGGGTGAGAGCCACCCCCAGGGCGTACCGCGCGTTCGCGAGGCGCACGGTGAGCCCCAGACGGTCGTATATGGCGATGCCCTCCTGGGCGAGAGCTATGGCCTTGGCGGTACGGCCGAGCGAGAGCTGCGTACGGGAGAGGTTGCACAGGGCGCTCGCCTCGCCCGGGGTGTTGCGGTCCGCGCGCGAGTCCTCGATCGCCTGGAGCAGATAGGACTCCGCGTCCTTGTGCCGCCCCTGGTTGAACGCGATGATGCCGCGGTCGTTGTTGGCCCAGAAGATGGGCGCACGGTCCTCGGCCGCCCGCGCCAGCAGCGTGGCCTGCCGGGCCTCCTCGTCGGCCTCCTCGTAGCGGCCCGCCACCAGATAGACGTTGGTCAGCGTCGTCCGGGCGCGGCCCTCGGCACGGCGGTCGCCCACCGCGTGGGCCGTCTGCCGCGCGGAGAGCGCCGCCGATTCGTACTGCTTGGAGTTGGCACCCGACTCCGCGAGGTCCTTCGCCGCCCACAACAGGTCGATCGCCCGGCGCAGTTGGCGCCCGCGCGAGGTCTGCCGCGCGCAGGCCAGTACGCAGTTCGCCTCGGTGTAGAGCCAGTCGAGGGCCGCCTGCCGGTCGGTGAACGAGATGCCCTCGTACGCGGTCGGCTCCAGGTGGTCCACCAGGCGGTCCCCCGGGCGTTCCAGCGCGTACACCCTCGACGCCGTCGCCAGATAGAAGTCCAGCAGCCGGGACATCGCCGACTCCCGTTCCGACGGGGGCTGTTCGTCGCGTTCCGCGCACGCACGCGCGTAGAGGCGTACGAGGTCGTGGTAGCGGTAGCGGCCAGGGGCGGCGGATTCGAGGAGGGAGGTGTCGACCAGGGACTCCAGCAGGTCCTCGGTGTCCTGGAGCGGCAGGTCGAGGACGGCCGCCGCCGCGGCCAGGGAGAGGTCCGGGCCGTCCGCGAGGCCCAGCAGGCGGAAGGCGCGCGCCTGGGCCGGCTCCAGCGCGCCGTAGCCGAGTTCGAAGGTCGCCTTGACCGCGAGGTCACCCGCCTGGAGCTCGTCCAGCCGCCGCCGCTCGTCCGCGAGCTTCGCCGCCAGGACCGAGACCGTCCAGGTACGGCGCGCCGCCAGCCGGGACGCCGCGATCCGGATCGCCAGCGGCAGGAAACCGCACGCCGCCACCACGTCCAGCGCCGCCTTGCGTTCCGAGGTGACCCGCTCCGCGCCGACGATCCGGGTGAAGAGCTGGAGCGCCTCGTCCGGCGACATCACATCGAGGTCCACGAGGTGCGCGCCCGCCAGGTCGACCATCCGCACCCGGCTGGTGACCAGCGCCGCGCAGCCTTCCGTACCGGGCAGCAGCGGCCGTACCTGCGCCGCGTCGTGCGCGTTGTCCAGCAGGACGAGGATGCGGCGGCCGTCGAGCGTCGAGCGGTAGAGCGCGGAGCGTTCGTCGAGCGAGTCGGGGATGGCGGTGTCGGGGGTGCCCAGGGCCCGCAGGAACGCGCCGAGGACCGTCTCCGGCTCGGCCGCCCGGGCACCCGCGCCCTGAAGGTCCACGTACAACTGCCCGTCCGGGAAGTGCGCCCGTGCCGTGTGCGCGACATGCACCGCCAGCGTCGTCTTGCCGACCCCGCCGATACCGGCGAGCGCGGAGACGGCCATCACGGATCCGCCGGCGGCGGCGAGCCGGTCGCCCAGCTCCCGTACGAAGGAGGCGCGGCCGGTGAAGTCGGGCACGGTCGCCGGGAGCTGGGCGGGCCTGCGCACGGCGTGGACAGGGGCGGGTTCCTCGACCGGACGGGCCAGTTCCGCGTCGGCCTGGAGTATCCGCTGCTGGAGCCTGGCCAGTTCGGGACGCGGGTCGACCCCCAGCTCGTCGGCGAGCAGGCGGCGCGTGTCGGCGTACGCGGCGAGCGCCTCGGCCTGCCGGCCGCTGCGGTAGAGCGCCAGCATCAGCAGCTCGCGCAGCCGTTCGCGGAGCGGGTGCGCGGCGGTGAGCGCGGTCAGCTCGGAGACGGCCTCCGCGTGGCGGCCGACCTCCAGGTCCAGATCGAGCCGGGTCTCGGTGAGCTGGAGACGCCACTCCTCCAGCCGGGTGCGCTGGTTGTCGGCGTAGGGGCCGGGTACGGAGGCGAGCGCCTCGCCGTCCCACAGGCCGAGCGACTTGTTGATCAGCGTACGGGCCAGATAACGGTCCCCGGCGGCGCGCGCCTTGTCCGCGTCGGCGGCCAGGTCCCTGGCGACGTTCAGATCGAGGGAGTCGGACGGGGTGCGCAGGGCGTACCCGCCGGCCTCGGTGATCAGTACGCCGGGGCTGAGCACCTTGCGCAGCCGCGAGGCGTAGGTCCGTACGGCGGCGAGCGCCTGCGACGGCGATTCCTCGCCCCACAGGGCGTCGATCAGCTCACTGGCGGTCGCGGTCCGCCCGTCCCGCATCAACAGGGCGACGAGCAGGGCGCGTTGCTGGGGGGACCCGGACGACAGCGGTTCGCCGTCGCGCCAGGCGCGTACGGGTCCGAGCACGCTGAAACGCAGTTCCGCGGTGTCCCCCGGCACCCCCGGAGCCCGCTGCTCCGGTACGCGCGGCCCGCCGTCACGGTCCATAGCTCCCCCTGCTCCCGGTGCTGCCGGTTTCGCCTTCGACAGTCTGCCTTGTCGGAGGTGCGTGCGTCAGCAGTGAGTCAGGGTCTGCACAAGCCTTCAACGCTTTCACGCCGCCCGTGATAGGGCGGTACGGGCCGCGCACACGCGACCGGATGCCGCGGGGTCCGCCCGGCGGGCGGACGACGCCACTCCCGAAAGAGCCTAGTGCGCGTCGAGCCAGATCACGATTCCGGTCAGGTCGTTGAGCACCGCCGCGACACCGGCCCTGATGGCCGCCGCACAGCGTTCCGCGGTGAAAGAGCCGGGGTCGTACGTCGAGGAGGCGCCGAGCCCTTCGCCACGGAACGACGCGCCGGACCAGTCGACCGCCGTGACGTTGTGGGTGGGTTCGGCCAGTTCCGCGCCCACCACGAGGAACGGCTGGTCCAGGTGGTTCGGGGTGACCGTCGCGAGCGGGTCCACCAGGTCGTTGCCCGCGCTGACGATCAGGTCGGGGTTCATCCCGAGGGCCTCGGTGATGCTGGGGATGAGGTCGTGCGGGCCGTCGGCGACCACCGTCCTGAGGTCGGCGTGCTCCGCCTCTGCCCAGTCCTCGACCGCCTTCACCAGGGCCTTGGTCGGGCGGTCGTCGCCCGAGGTGAGCAGCACCACGCGGTAGTCCTCCGACGGGTGGACCCCGGACCAGGAGCCGGGCCGCGGTGTGGTGGTCGACTCCGGGACGGGTGAGGAGGAGGGCTTGACGAATCCCGGGCCGAGAGTGCCGACGGCGGAGGGCTCGGGATGCGGCCGCGACCAGTCGTCGCCGGAGCTGCATCCGGTGACCAGCGCGGCGGCCGCGGCCAGCGTGGCGACGGCCCGAAGCGGGGGGCGCAAAGTGATCTTCCTCCGAGTGGTGGTGGATGGTGCGCCTGCATCCTCCTATGCCGGCCTCTGCCGCGTTCCTCCGTGGGTGTCGTTCTTGCTCTTGTTCTTCCGTTCTTCGCTGACGGGCCGGGCCGTGTTCATCCATGACATGCACCGTGCACAGGCAACCTGAAGGAGTCACTCCACATGTCACAACGGGTCCGCCGCGTCATAGTGCTGATCACAGCGGCGGTGATCGCTCTCCTGAGCTCCGGTCAGCCGGCGCTCGCCCACGGCTTCACCTCCACCGTGTACGCCCACATCACCGCGGGCGGCGACGGCGGTCCTGACGGGGGCCTCATACGTACGAAACTTGAGCTCGAATACGACCTCTTCGTCGTGTCCGCCGCCGACTACGAGGACGACGATCCCCTCTTCCAGACGGGGAACGCCGCGTTCGAGGACGGTGACACCGCCGCACAGGCCGCGGCGCTCAACGCCCACGCAAAGTCGGCCGTCGCGTATGTCACCAAGCGCTTCACGGTCAGCTCGGGCGGCGGCGAGGCCTGTACGGCGAAGCAGGCCGGCGACTTCACGATCGGCCGGCGCGAGGGCGTACCGTACGCGAATCTGCTGCTCGACTGGACCTGCCCCGCGGGCGGCGACGACCGCGAGGTGCGCGGCGGGCTGTTCCCCGACTCCGAGACATACGTCAAGGGCACCAAGACCATCGTCGACTACAAGATCGACGGCCGCTCCGGCAGCGCCGCGCTCGACGCCGAGCATCCGTCCTTCTCGATGGGCCAGGCGTGGTACGAGCGGTTCTGGGAGTTCTTCCGGCTGGGCGCCGAGCATCTGCTGACCGGGATCGACCACATCCTGTTCCTGCTGGCGCTCATCGCCGGGTCACGGCGGCTGCGGGAGATCGTGCTCGCGGCCACGAGCTTCACGCTGGCGCACTCGGTGACGTTCATGCTCGCCGCCCTCGGCCTGGTCGACGTACCCGCGAGCGTCGTGGAGCCCGTCATCGCGCTGTCGATCGCGGTGGTGGCCGGCTGGTACCTCTGGCGGGTCTGGCGGCACGGCGACCACGCGACCGATCTCGACCTGAACGACGTGGCGGGACGCGGTCACTTCGGGCTGGACCGCGCCGGCTGGACCCGCCTGGGGGTCGTTTTCTGCTTCGGCCTGGTGCACGGCCTGGGCTTCGCGGGGGCGCTGGGCATCGACGAGGCGTGGTCGTGGACCCTGCTGTGGTCCCTGCTGGTGTTCAACGTCGGTATCGAAGCCGTGCAGTTGGGGATCATCGCTGTCATCTTCCCGCTGCTGGCCGTACTGCGCCGCCGCGCGCCGAGGACCGGACTCTGGGCGACCGGCGCGATCTCCGCGGGCGTGGCGGCCATGGGCCTGGTGTGGTTCGTGCAACGGGTGTTCGGACTGTGACGGCGGTGCGCGCCTCCCGCGCGAGCCAGAAGTTCAACTGGCCCGAAGCCTGTCGTCGTGTCCGGTTCACCAACGGGCGAGAGGTTTTGTTTCCCAATACATGCACCCGTGTGCGTAAAAGGAACGTAAATTGATGACATCAAGACCCTCCGCGCAGGCCCTCGGTCCTGTGCGACGCCGTGTGGCCACCGGGGCCGCAGCGGCGCTCCTGAGCTTCTCCGTCGCCCTCGGCGGCGGCCTGGCCTCCCCTGCCGCGGCTGCCGACCCCGCCGCGCTCACCGGCATCATCCTCGGTGTGGGCGCCAACGAGTCGCAGCGCACGGTGACGTGGTACTCCTCCGCCGACACGGCGCAGGTGCTCCAGGTCGCCCCGACCGCTGAGCTGGTCAACGGCGAGTTTCCGGCCGGTGCCGCCACCTTCGACGCCACCGGCGGCGCGAACATCGCCACCAGCGGCGGCTTCAACCGTCACGCCACCATCACCGGCCTGAAGGAGGACACGCAGTACTCGTACCGCGTCGGCTCCGAGGGCAACTGGTCCACGGCGTACTCCTTCAAGACGCAGGACTTCGAAGGCGACTACGACTTCCTGTTCTACGGCGACCCGCAGATCGGTTCGTCCGGCGACGTCGCGAAGGACCAGGCCGGCTGGCAGGACACGCTGGACGTCTCGCTGGCGGCCAACCCGAACGCCGAACTCCTGGTGTCCGGCGGTGACCAGGTCGAGACGGCCAACACCGAGACCCAGTGGAACGCCTTCCTCGCCCCCGACAAGCTGCGTCAGTACCCGTGGGCGGCCACCATCGGCAACCACGACGTCGGCGGCAAGGCGTACGAGCAGCACCTCTACACCCCGAACACGGACCGCTCGGGCCCGCTGTACTCCAACGGGAACCCGGCGTCCAACACGTCCGGCGGTGACTACTGGTACATCTACAAGGATGTGCTGTTCATCGACCTCAACAGCAACAGCTACGCCACCTCCCAGGGCGGCGGCGGTGACGCGGCGCACATCAAGTACGTGACCGACGTCATCAACCAGCACGGTGCCGAGGCCAAGTGGACGGCGCTCGTCTACCACCACTCGATCTACTCGCCGGCCGACCACGCCAAGGACGGCGACAACAAGGCCCGTCGGGTGGACTTCCCGACGACGTTCTCCAAGCTCGGTGTCGACCTGGTGCTCCAGGGCCACGACCACAGCTACTCGCGCAGCTACGCGATCAAGAACGGCGCGAAGGCGAACCCGGACGAGAAGCCCGGCGACGCGGACGTGTACCCGGGTCCCGGCGGCGTCATCTACGTGACGGCCAACTCCGCCTCGGGCTCGAAGTACTACGACATCACGAAGCCGGACAGCAGCGGTACGAGCGGTGCCGGCAACGGCGCCGACCCGCTGAACCCGAACAGCTACTGGTACAACTCGGTCCAGAACCAGGAGCACGTGCGTACGTACGTCAAGGTCCAGGTTCGCAACGACAAGCTCGTCGTCGAGAACGTACGCAGCGGCACCTGCGCGGCCCCGAACGCGGCTGTCGAGCGTGGCCTCGTGTGCACCAACACCCCCGAGGGCCAGCCGGTCGGCTCGATCGTCGACAAGGTCACGGTGCACCCGTACAACGGTGACAACCAGGCCCTCGCGGTCAACGTGCCGAACGTCGCTCCGGGCGAGTTCGGCTGGACGATCGACGGCTACAACGGCCTGGTGGACCTCGGCACCGCCGAGGAGCGCAACGGTGACCACTTCGAGGCGGACGGCAAGATCAACCCGCTGCTCGTCTCGGACAGCCGCCGCTCGCTCGCCCCGTGGTCGATCTCGGCCAACGTGAGCGACTTCAAGGACGCCGACAAGACGTTCTCGGGCTCCTACCTCGGCTGGACGCCGCGCGTGCTCGTGAACGGCGCGGGCTCCAAGGCCGGGCAGCCGGTCGCCTCCGGCTACGACGACCAGGGCCAGGGCCTGTCCGTCTCGCGCGGCCTCGGTTCGGCCGAGCAGGGCCACGCCCGGGGTACGGCCAAGCTGGGCGCCGACCTGGGTCTGAAGATCCCGGACAGCGTTCAGAAGGGTGGCTACCGCGCCACTCTGACGATCACTGCGCTCAGCAGCTGATCACATCCGTTCCACGGCGGGGTGGGCGCCTTCGGGCGGCCCGCCCCGCCTCCCGTCCAGGAGAAGCTTGAGATGCACGCGTCCGTACCGCGCCGGAAGTCCGACCCGCGCCGGCAGCCCGCACCAGACCGGCAGCCCGCACCGCTCCGGAAGACGGCACCGCGCCGGCGGACCGCCGTCGCGGGCCTCGTCCGTACCGCCGCTCTGGCCCTGCTCATGGTCGTCGCGGTCGCCGGTCTGTCCGCGGGTCCCGCCGCGGCGGCCGACGGCGATGTCACCTGGACGGTCAGGACGGCCCCGAACAGCTACGGCGACGACCGGTCCAGCTACAGCTACACCGTCAACCCCGGCGGACAGCTCAAGGACGCCATGGTCGTCGCCAACCGCAGCAAGACCCCGCTCGAACTCGCCGTCTACGCCGCCGACGGCTACACGACCGACACCGGTCAGCTCGACCTGCTCACCCAGGACAAGAAGTCCGTCGGCATCGGCGCCTGGGTCCACGCCGGCCGCAGCAGCGTCGTGATCCAGCCCGGCAAGTCCGCCGAGATCCCCTTCACGGTCGGCGTGCCGGACAACGCGCCGCCCGGCGACTACGTCGGCGGCGTCCTCACCTCACTGAAGCAGTCCGACGACGCCGAGGGCATCAATGTGGACCGGCGCCTCGGCATCAAGGTCAAGCTGCGGGTCAGCGGCACGCTCAAGCCGAGCCTCGCGGTCGAGGACCTGCATGTGGAGTACGACGGCTCGGCCGGCCCGTTCGCCACCGGCGACGCCACCGTCACGTACACGATCCACAACACCGGCAACGCGATCCTGTCGACCCGTCAGGCGGTCTCGGTCTCGGGGCCGTTCGGCTGGCTGCGTACGGACGCGGGCCGGATCGCCGCGCCGCCGGAGCTGCTGCCGGGCGAGGACTGGAAGATGAAGGTCCCGGTCCACGACGTGCGGCCCGCGGTCAGCCTGGCCGCCACGGTGACCCTGACCCCGCTCCTCACCGACGCCTCGGGCACCACCACCGCCCTCAAGCCCGTCGAGTCCACCACCCACGGCTGGGCGGTCCCCTGGACACTGCTGGCGCTGCTGATCGTCCTGATCGCGGCGGCAGTCGGCACGTTCCTCCTGCTCCGCCGCAACCGGGCCCGCCGCAAACTGGCGGAGGAGGCCCGGGTACGGACCGCGGTGGAACAGGCGCTGCGCGACAAGGAGACGCAGCAGAGCTGACGGCCGACGCGTGCTGTCCCCGCGTCGGCCCGCTCCGGTCGCAGGCCGCTCCGGTCGCCGGCCGGCCCCGGTCGGGCCGCGGTCAGGCCCCGGTCAGTGGTCGCCGAGGAAGATCGGGTTCGTGAAGGCCGCCAGGGGGCCCGGGAGGCCGGGGATCACGGGGGTGTGGCGGACCTCCGCCCGCACGTATGTCGCGTACGACGGGGTCGTCCGCCAGTCGATGGTGGCCGTGCCCGAGGCCGGGACCGGGGTGGTGTGGAGGGTGCCCTGGTCGGTGATGAAGTGGGCCGTGCAGCCGGGGGCGCCGGTCACCCGCAGACGGACCGTCACCGGGGTGTCCGCCGGGACGTGGAGGCGGTCGCCGATGTCCGCGTGCCGGCCGCGGCCGCCCGTCGCGGTGAAGGCGACGGAGATCTCCGAGGACTCGGCGACATAGCTGTGGCCCGCGCGGATGCCGGCCAGGATCGCGTCCCGGGTGAGGTCCTCGGCCAGGACCACCGTCTGCGGGGTGCCGATGGGGTCGGGGTCGCGGTGGGCGTCGCTGTTGCCCATCGCCGGGGTCCACGGGCGGCCCGAACGGGCCGCGGAGACCAGGGAGTTGTCCCAGTCGGCCAGTGAGACCTCGTCGTCCACGGTGTACGGGCCGTTCCACACCTCGACCGCGTCGGCGTCGGCGAAGCCGAACTTCCAGTTGCAGCCGATGCAGGTGGCGTGCGGATGGGCCGGTACGACCAGACCCCGCGCACGGCGCACCTCGCGGGCGTAGTGGCCGAACCGGTTGTCCCGCGCGCGGTAGCGCCAGTCCACGAAGGTGCCCGGGTCCGTACCGATCGCGAGGACATGCCCGTTGCGGGTGGTGACTTCCTCGCCGGTGAGGATCAGCAGGTCGTCACCCCACAGCCCGGCCCAGGCGCTGTGCCCGGAGTGGGTGTTGTGTTCACTCGTATTGATGAAATCGAGGCCCGCGGCACGCGCGAGCGCCGCGATTTCCGCCGGAGTGCGCCTGCCGTCGGAGTGCACGGAGTGCAGGTGGCAGTCGCCGCGGTACCACGCCCGGCCGCGCCCCTTGGCGCGCTCCGGTGGGTGGACCGGCCGGGGCGTGGTGCCGGGGGCGCCGAACCTCAGCGTGATGGTCACCTCGTACGCGAGGCCCTGCGGGGCGACGGTGTACGGGCCGAGCGCGATGTGCCAGGTGCCGAGGCGGACCGGGCCAGGGATGTAGCCGGGGGTCGCCTCGTCGGCGCGCAGGAAGAACTCCGTACGGGCGCCGCCCGACCAGCCGCGGAAGCCGCGCCCGCCGAGGGCCGTGCCGCGCTCGTCGAAGACACCGATGTCGAGGGCGTTGCCCTGGGTGCCGGCCGGGACCGGGGGCCGCTCGTAGCTGTACGAGACATGGATCTCGCGGACGCCGCGCGGTACTTCGACGGGCAGATAGACGAAGTCGGGGGAGCCGACGGGCAGGGTGCCGGTCACGGTCCGGGTCAGTCCGTCGCCGTCGCCGGCCTGGGCGGGTGCCGCGTTCGCGAAGCTCACGGTACTCAACGTAAGCGCGGCGGCGGCTCCCGTCATCAGGAGCCTGCGCCTGTCCGGTCCGCCGAGCCCGTGGTCTCCGTCTTCGAGGAAGCCGCTGAAGCCACTGAAGTCGTTGAGGCCGTTGAGCCCGTTGAGTCCGTGGAGGTCGCGGACTTCGCGGCGGGCCGTGTGGTCGTCTGCGTGGTCCTTGCGCATACCGGCGGCTCCCAGGGTGCCGAGGGGGACACGGGTGGTCACACAACGCGTGCATTCAAACCCTGGTACCGAGCCATGAACCCGGCAGCAAGGGAAGGGGATTGACAGGTGGCGGAAACGCGGCGGGGACGTTGCGCCCGTGCGCGCGGCGGTCCTCACGGGGCGGTTACGGTGGCCCCTGCGTCCCCCACGGCACAACCGCCGCACGGTCCCCGTACTGCCCCTTCCACATCTCCTCCCCAGAAAGGCCCCCCATGCGGATCGCGACCACGATCTTCCTCACCGACGAGACGATCACGCCCGTACGGCTCGCACAGGAGCTGGAACAGCGGGGGTTCGCCGGTCTGTATGTCCCCGAGCACACCCATATCCCGGCCGAGCGGACCAGCCCGTACCCGGCGGGCGGCGACCTGCCGCGCGAGTACACCCGTACGTTCGACCCGTTCGTCGCGCTCGCGCAGGCCGCGGCCGTGACGGAGCGGCTGGGGCTCGGCACCGGCATCACCCTGGTGGCACAGCACGATCCGATCGACCTCGCCAAGCAGATCGCGACCCTGGACCATCTCTCCGGCGGGCGCTTCACGCTTGGTGTGGGCTTCGGCTGGAACAAGGAGGAGGCCGCGGACCACGGTGTCGAATGGACCTCGCGCCGCGAGCTGACCCGCGACCGGATCGGGCTGATGCGCGCGCTGTGGGCGGCGGAACCGACGGCGTACGAGGGGGAGTTCGGGTCCGTACGGGCGAGTCACGCGTATCCGAAGCCGGTACAGGGCGCGGCGCCCCGCACCCTGATCGGCGGCGCGGCCGGGCCGAAGCTCTTCGCGCAGATCGCCCAGTACGCCGACGGATGGCTGCCGATCGGCGGCGCGGGCCTCGCGGAGACGGTGCCGGTGCTCCGCACGGTCTGGGAAAAGGCGGGCCGGGACCCGGAGAGCCTCCAGATCGTGCCGTACGCGGTGCGCCCGACCCCGGGGAAGATGTCGTACTACGCGGAGCTGGGCATCGAGGAGGTCGTCCTCCAACTGCCCCCGGCGGGCGAGCTGGAGGTACTGCGGGCGCTGGACGACTACGCGCAGTACCTCTGACGGGGGTGGGGGGGCCTGCACGGAACGACCGCAGCGCCGTACCCCGGCGCCGAGGCCGTGATCAGCCCGGAGTCTCGAAGACTTCGATCTGGCACCGCCCGGCGCCGCTGCGCTCGATCCTGGCGTCGCTTGTGATCAACGGAACTCCCAGAGTCTCGGCGAGGGCGACGTATTGGGCGTCATATGCAGACTGGTCAGCTGACAGTGTTTTGACCCGCTCCCAGAGGATCACGGTTTCGTGCCGGTCGATCGGCAGATCCCGGAAAGTTGCCATGGCCTTGCGGAGCGGTCTTTCGCTGAGCTTGGGCTCCCCTCCACGCCGACCGCGGGCCAGGCCGAGCAGGGCGGACATGACTTCGTAGTCGATCAGGTGGGGCGCGGCGAGGCGGTCCTCCTCGGCGACGCGTTTGCGTACTTGATGCCCGGTGGGACCGTCGTCGGTCAGGAAGAAGACGAGCGCGGAACAGTCAATAACGATCACCGGGCGATCACCGGGCCGCTCTTGCGTCGTCAATCGCGGCCCGTACGTCCGTGACGGTCAGCGTCGTACTCGCTTCTGCTTCGGCGCGTGCGGAGACTTCGGCGAGCGTGGGAGTGGTGGCTGCGCCGACGAGAAGGTCCAGCGTGTAGGCCTGGAGGGATTTTCCGGCTTCGGCGGCGCGGGCCTTCAGTATGGCGAGGGCGCTTTCCGGAACGTCCCGGATGGTAAGAGCAGTCATGACTGCAACATAGCATCCCTGCATGCAAAATGCATGCGGTGGTGCTCGGGTCCGAACCGGGCAACCGGCGCGGGCGCTGCCCCCAAGCGTGCCCGTGAGCTGTGTCTCCGGTTCGGGGCGCGCCCTGGTGAGCCCGGGGCTCGAACGTATCCTCAAAGGATGACGACGCGCGCGCCGCAGGATCCTGGGAGCGGACAGCCCATCGGGCGATCCGCCGAAGACGACACCCGCCACTACGACGCACGCCCCGCCCCACGCCCCACCGCCAACGCCATGCGCCGGGCGCTCAAGCGGGCCCGGGACGGGGTCGCGCTCGACACCGGCGAGGCCGCCGTGCTGCTCCAGGCGCGGGGGGACGATCTCACCGATCTCGCCGCCTCCGCCGCGCGCGTGCGGGACGCGGGGCTCGCGGCGGCCGGGCGGCCCGGGGTCATCACGTACTCCCGCAAGGTCTTCATCCCGCTGACCCGGCTGTGCCGCGACAAGTGCCACTACTGCACCTTCGTGACCGTGCCCGGCAAGCTGCGCCGGGCCGGCCATGGCATGTTCCTGTCGCCGGACGAGGTGCTGGAGATCGCCCGCAGGGGGGCCGAACTGGGCTGCAAGGAAGCCCTGTTCACACTCGGCGACAAGCCCGAGGACCGCTGGCCCGAGGCCCGCGAGTGGCTGGAGGCCGAGGGGTACGACGACACCCTCGCGTACGTCAGGGCCATGGCGATCCGGGTGCTGGAGGAGACCGGCCTGCTGCCGCACCTCAACCCCGGCGTGCTGTCCTGGACCGACTTCCAGCGGCTCAAGCCGGTCGCGCCCAGCATGGGCATGATGCTGGAGACCACCGCGACCCGCCTCTGGTCCGAGCCCGGCGGCCCGCACCACGGCTCGCCGGACAAGGAGCCCGCCGTACGGCTGCGGGTGCTGGAGGACGCGGGCCGCTCCAACGTCCCGTTCACCAGCGGGATCCTGATCGGGATCGGGGAGTCGTACGAGGAGCGCGCCGACTCCCTCTTCGAACTCCGGCGCGTGCAGCGGGCGTACCACGGCATCCAGGAAGTCATCGTGCAGAACTTCCGCGCCAAGCCGGACACGGCGATGCGCGGAATGCCCGACGCCGAACTGGAGGAGCTGGCCGCCGCCATCGCCGTGGCCCGGCACATCCTCGGCCCCTCCGCGCGGATCCAGGCGCCGCCCAATCTCGTGGACGCCGAGTACGCGCTGCTGATCGGCGCGGGCATCGACGACTGGGGCGGGGTCTCACCGCTCACCCCCGACCATGTCAACCCCGAGCGCCCCTGGCCGCATATCGACGAACTGGCCGCGAAGACCGCGGAGTCCGGCTTTGAGCTGCGCGAACGGCTCACGATCTACCCGGAGTTCATCCAGCGCGGGGAGCCCTGGCTCGACCCCCGGCTGCTGCCGCACGTACGGGCGCTGGCGGACCCGGAGACCGGCCTCGCCCGCGAGGTGAACCCGGCCGGGCTGCCCTGGCAGGAGCCGGACGAGGGGTTCACCACCTCAGGCCGGACCGATCTGCACCGCACCATCGACACCGAGGGCCGCACCACCGACCGCCGCGACGACTTCGACGAGGTGTACGGCGACTGGGAGGCGCTGCGGGAGGCGGCGGCGCCGGGCATGGTGCCGTCCCGTATCGACACGGACGTACGGACGGCCCTCGCTCAGGCCGCCGACGACCCGACGAAGCTCACCGACGCCGAGGCGCTCGCGCTGCTCCACGCGGAGGGGCCCGCGCTGGACGCGCTGACCCGGATCGCGGACGAGCTGCGCCGCGATGTCGTGGGCGACGAGGTCACGTACGTCGTCACGCGCAACATCAACTTCACCAACGTCTGCTACACCGGCTGCCGCTTCTGCGCCTTCGCCCAGCGCCGTACGGACGCCGACGCGTACACCCTCTCCATCGACCAGGTCGCCGACCGGGCGCAGCAGGCGTGGGAGGTGGGCGCGGTCGAGGTCTGTATGCAGGGCGGTATCCACCCGGACCTGCCCGGTACGGCGTACTTCGACATCGCCCGCGCCGTGAAGAAGCGCGTCCCTGGCATGCACGTCCACGCCTTCTCCCCGATGGAGATCGTCAACGGCGCCTCGCGCACCGGTCTGTCGGTCCGCGAGTGGCTGACGGCCGCCAAGGAGGCGGGACTCGACTCGATCCCGGGCACCGCCGCGGAGATCCTCGACGACGAGGTCCGCTGGATCCTCACCAAGGGCAAGCTCCCGGCGGCGACCTGGATCGAGGTCGTCAAGACGGCCCATGAGCTGGGGCTCCGCTCCAGCTCCACGATGATGTACGGGCATGTCGACCAGCCCCGCCACTGGCTCGGCCACTTCCGTACGCTGGCCCGGATCCAGCAGGAGACGGGCGGCTTCACAGAGTTCGTCACGCTTCCCTTCATCCACACCAACGCCCCCGTCTATCTGGCCGGTATCGCCCGGCCGGGCCCGACGGACCGCGACAACCGCGCGGTGACGGCCATGGCGCGCCTTCTGCTCCACCCCCACATCACCAACATCCAGACGAGCTGGGTGAAGCTGGGTGCGGAAGGTGCGGCGGAAATGCTCCGCTCCGGCGCCAACGACCTGGGCGGCACCCTGATGGAGGAGACCATCTCCCGTATGGCGGGCTCCGGTTACGGCTCGTACCGCTCGGTCAAGGACCTGGTGGCCATCGCCGAAGCGGCGGGTCGTCCGGCGAAGCCGCGTACGACGCTGTACGGCGAGGTGCCGGAGGAGCGCGTCAGGGCGGCCACCGCCTCGGACGGCCATCTGCCGGAGCTGCTGCCGCTGCTCGGCGCGGGGGAGTGAGGCCCGGCGTGGGTGGCGCGGCGCGGCCGTCCATGCAGGAGCGGATCCGGCGTCGGCGGCGGGGCGGATTCGTCGGACGGCGGGAGGAACTGGCGCTGTTCCGGGGGAACTTCGACATTCCGCCGGACGACGACCGGCACCGGTTCGTGTTCCATGTGCGGGGGAACGCCGGGGTCGGGAAGACCTCGCTGGTGCGGGAGCTGGAGGAGGCGGCGCGGGAACGGGGGGCGCTGACCGCGTACACCGACGAGGCCGTGGCCGGGGTGCCGGACGTGATGGCCGCGGTCAGTGAGCAGTTCGCGCGGCAGGGCAGGCCGCTGAAGGCGCTGGACCGGGCGCTCGCGACGTACCGGCAGCGGCAGTTCGAGGCGGAGTCGGCCGCGGTGGCGGCCGACCCGGCTGCGGGAGGGGCCGGAGCCGGGTCGCGGGCCGGGCCGTCGGCCGGTTCGCGGGCCGTCGCCACGGCCGGTCTCGCCGGGCTGGGGATGGTGCCGGGGATCGGCCCGTTCGCCGCGATGGCCGATCCGGGGCAGGTGGCGGAGGGAGCCGACCGGTTACGGGCGGCGCTCAGCGCGCGGCTGCGCAGCCAGGAGGACGTACGGCTGGTGCTGTCGCCGCTCCAGGTGCTCACGCCCGTACTGGTCTCGGAGATACGGCGAGCGGGCGCCGAAGTCCCCTGGATCGCGCTCTTCTTCGACACGTACGAACGCACCGCGCCGTTTCTGGACGAATGGCTGCGCGATCTGATCACCACCGAGCGGTACGGCGCGCTGCCCGACCATGTCGTCATCACCCTCGCCGGACAGCGCGGGCTCGACCCCGGCCACTGGGGCGACTACGCGGACGTGGTCACGGATCTGCCCCTCGGGCCCTTCACCGAGAGCGAGGCGCGACGGCTGCTCGCCGACAAGGGCGTCGTCGACGAGCCGGTCGTACGGGATGTGCTCCGGCTCTCGGGGCGGCTGCCGGTACTGGTCTCCACGCTCGCCGCCAACCGGCCTGACGGCTCCGGCGATCTGGACGATCCCAGCGCGACGGCCGTGGAGCGCTTCCTCAAATGGGAGCGCGACCCGGCGCGCCGGGCGGTGGCGCTCGCCTGCGCACTGCCGCGCCGGCTGAACGAGGACATTCTGCGGTCGGCGGTCGGCGAGCGTTCCGCGGGTGCGGGTGCGGGTGCGGGTGCGGGTGCGGGCGCCGCTGGCGCTGGTACGGGTACGGGCACGGATGGGACCCTTGGGACCCCCGGGGCCGTCGGCGAGGAGGAGGCGGCCGGGCTCTTCGGCTGGCTGTGCACCCTGCCGTTCGTCAGCGGCCGGTCCGGCGGCCGGGCGCGGTACCACGAGGTCGTACGCGACCCGATGCTGCGGCTGCAACGGACCGCCTCCCCGCGCAAGTGGACGGAGGCCCACACCCGGCTGGCCGAGGCGTTCGCGCGCGAACGCGCGGCGGCCGAGGACGGACCGGAGCCGCACGGGGGCATCGGCGCCGACCGGCGCTGGGCCGAGGAGAGCTGGCGCGAGCCGCGCCTTGAGGAGTCGTACCACCTGCTCTGCGCCCGGCCGCGCGCCGCCCTGCCCGATGTGCTCCGCGACGGCATCGCGGCCTGCCGGCTGGGCCCGGTGGCGGCACGCCGCTGGGCGGGGACGCTCGCGGACGCGGGCCGGGACAGCGGTTCCGAGCAGCTCGCCGCCTGGGGTGCGGAGTGCCTCGCGGCGCTGGCGGACGAACGGCGGTACGCCATTGACGTACTCGGTCTGCTGCTCGCCCGCCCCGAACTGACCGAGGCCGACCGGACCGCCGCGTACACGGCCCGTGGCTGGAACCACTTCCGCGCCGACGCGCACGAGGAGGCCCTCGCCGACTACGGCCGGGCGGTCGCGCTCGATCCCGCGCATGTGCCCGCGTACCACGGCCGCGCGCTCACACTCCGGGCGCTGGACGACTTCACCGCGGTCCTGGCCGATCTGGACCGTGCGGAGGAACTGGCGCCCGGGACGGCGTGGGTGCCGCGCGAGCGCGGGGAGACGTACCGCAGGGCGGGCCGGTACGAAGAGGCCGTCGCCGAACTGGACCGCGCCCACACCCGCGATCCACGTGACGCGGTGATCCTGGGCAGCCGGGGACAGGTCAGATTCCAGCAGGGCGAGGAGCGCGAGGCCCTCCAGGACCTGGACCGGGCCATCGAGCTGTGGAGCGACTACACCTGGGCGCTGCGCCGACGGGCACACATCCGCGGCCGGCTCGGCGACACGACGGGAGCGCTGGCCGATCTGGGCAGGGCCGAGCGGCTGGACCCGGAGCTGCCGCAGGTGCCGGGGCAGCGGGGGGAGGTGTACCGCTGGGCGGGTCGCCACGAGGAGGCGGTGACCGAGTTCACCCGGGCCCTGACCCTCGACCCCTCGTACACCTGGGCCCTGGGCAGCCGAGCGATGGCACTGAAGGCCCTGGGCAGAACGGCGGAGGCCCTGGCAGACCTGAACAGGGCACTGGAACTGAGACCGGCATACGACTGGGCACGCGCGAGGAGGAACGAACTGCTGGCGGAACGGGGCGGTGCCCCGTGAGGCGGCATGGGTGCCGGGCCCGATGGCGTTACGGCCGCCGACGCCGCCCCCCGGCCCGACCGACGCATAGCCGCACCGGCTCCAAACACAACCGGCTCCGCCTACAGAGGCGCGCGTCTCAGGTAGGCGGCGTGCTCGGTGTCCAGGTCGGCGACGGTGAACTCCTGGAGTTCCATCATGAGCTGGCCGGCCAGTATCCAGTCGATCTGCCGGTCCTCGTAGGTCACCGACGCGGCGCCGTATGCCATCGGGAACAGTCCGTGCGGCCGGTACAGCGCACCATGCGCCCCCGCCACC
Source organism: Streptomyces odonnellii (assembly GCF_000981895.1). Lineage (GTDB taxonomy): Bacteria > Actinomycetota > Actinomycetes > Streptomycetales > Streptomycetaceae > Streptomyces > Streptomyces odonnellii. The sequence continues at coordinate 18,816 of NZ_LATD01000341.1, forward strand.
GCGAACGACCGCACGCGCAACGCCACGTACCGTTTGCGCAAGTGCGGGCACGCCCGCACCGCCGTGACCGCGCACGGCACGCACAGCGGCGGATGCCCCGTCACGTCCCCCGGCTTCCACGGCCCCGGGTCGGACGGGTCCTCGCCCACCAGCCAGAGCGTGCCCTCGCGGGTACGGTCCGAGGGCCCGCCGCAGACCTGGCAGAGCAGCTTCCGCATGGCCCGGCGCTGGCGCAGGAAGTGCACCTTCCCGAACTCGGGCCGCCCCTTGCCCGGGCTGATTCCGATCCGCTTCCAGAGGACGCCCATGTCGTCGCGCTCGTAAGGTCCTTCGTCGGCGTACGCGATGCCTCGCCCCTTGGCGATCACCATTCCTGTGGGCCGGTGTTCCGAGGACCAGCAGGCGATGTACGGAACGACATCCGGCCTCGGAAAGGCCCCGATCGGAAGACCGCCCTCCGGCAGAGTCATGAGCGATCACGCCCGCTGAGCCGTACCAGCGGCACGGAAAGCGACGCCCAGACCACCTTCCCCGGCCCGACCCGCTCGGCCACGCCCCACTCGTCCGCCAGAGCGTCAACGAGCAGCAGTCCCCGCCCGTCCGGCGCGTCAGCGTCCGGTGTTCGCGGCTGCGGCCGGTCCGGCGAACCGTCGTGCACCTCGATGCGGAGAGCGCCCGAGCTGCGGAAGTAGCGTGTCTCGATGGTCTGTTCCGGCGTCACCCTGGCATGCAAGCCGGCGTTGCTGAGCAGCTCGGACAGGATGAGGACGGCGGAATCCTCCAGAACGGACAGCCCCCAATCGGCCAGGGCCTTCCGTAACTCCAGCCGCGCGTACGCGACGCATCGCGGATCCGGACTCCACCGCAGCACCACGCTGCAATCCCTCTGCTGGTTGCTCGCCATGTTCGCCAAAGTAGGGAACGCGGCATGCAGCCGGCCAGGCATAAACGATGCACTTGCAACGACACCTCATCAGAAGTGCATCGTGATAATGCAGTTACGCGAAAACGCCGAGGTGGGCGCCGACTTCCCGCATTTCTGTTGTGAGAGTGCGACGCTTCCGCGTTACCTCTTCGAACGTGATCGCGGCGGACGACTGATGACGGAACCACTCGGGCGCAAGGCGGTCGAGCCTCACCAGTTCTTCCATGGCCGCCGACGGATCCCCAGTCCGAACCTGGGCGCGGGCCAGATCCAGGTGATACCGATTCCCGTCGTTGCTGCTGGGCTTACCGAGGCGCGTCCACGCCTTGGCCTGAAGTTCCTCCCGATCGCTGGACTGCCGCACCACGGCGCGCGCGTCGCCCGCGATCATCGAGTCCTCAAGTTCCTTCATAGCCGCTGTCACCGGTCCGAACAGCGACCAGAATCGCAGTACATTGCGGTGCGAAACTCCAACAGCCTTTGCTGCGGTGCCCGCCGCTTTCCTCAACTCCTCGGCCTCATCCGGCCGGTTGTTACGAGCGGCGGCTGCCGCCGCCTCCATGGCCAGACCGCCCCACGTCGAATACTGGTTCGCTGTCGCACCCTTGATCTTCGGCTCAACGACGTCCATCGACGCGACCGCGATGTCCTCCGCCTCGTCAAACCGGTCAGTACGCATGAGAAGCCAGCACATGACACCGACGCCGGACGCCGCAGTCAAGTCGTCCGCCGCCGCGCGGGCATCGTCGATGGCCTGCCGAATCGCGGTGTGTGCCAAGTCGAACTGCCGAATCTGCACAAGCCACTTGCCCACCAACTGCAACGCTTCGGACCGCACCGTCAGGGCGCGCACGCGTTCATCGCCGTCATCGAAGAAGGCGACGGCGTCGTTCGTCCCGCGGATGAGCGACGGAAGGTCCGCCGCGATACTCCGGTACGAGTCCTCGAAGTACAAGACAGCCATGTCATGCGTTGTGCGGCGGAGCCGTCCGAGATCAGGTTCGTCTCCGACGGGTGTGCTCATCGAGCCGAGCCCAACAGCCGGAGTCAGTGCGATACGAAGATCACGCAAGTGCATTCCGTTGGGATTGTCATGCGCGACAGGTTCGGGGGTGCCTGATGCCATCAGCGCGGACGTTCTCACATCGAAGGCGCGGGCGATGTCGTGCAGGGTTTCCATACGCACACCGCCATGACCTTGCTCGATCTTGCGAACAGGCCCTACAGAGAGCCCGGCACGGTGTGCCAGCTCTTCTTGGCTCCACCCCGCAGCGCGCCGGTACTTCCTTACGTTGTTGGCGAGTTCATCCGACATGCGCCACCGTCCTTTCCCAATCCAGCGTACGACGATGACGGACGGCTCATATGTACCCCCAACGCGCCCGCCAGACGCGCAAGGTGGTGCCCGAATGGAGCGGTACCGGCCGCGCACAGCAGGCTGGGGATGGCACCGCGGATGCTCTGCCCGCCTCGTCCGGCCGGGCCGCCGGTCCCCGTCCGGACCCCGCGGATTCATACCGGCCATGATCCTTCGTACACCCTCAACTCCCTGTTCCCGTTCCACTACAGTGCTGCGCAGTCTGCGGAGTCGCTGCGAGGCTCATGGGGAGGGAGGGCTCGTGAGCACACCGTCCGGGGCCGTCTGGGGCCGTGCCGAGCAACAGGACTTCCGCAGCAGAGTCCGGGGCTGTCTGCTGGGCGGGGCCATCGGGGACGCGCCCCGCGCGGGGGTCTCGGGGCTGAGCCTGGAGGAGATCAGGGCCGCGCACGGACCGGAGGCCGTCACCGACTTCGTTCCCGCGTACGGCCGTCGCGGCGCCGTCGCCGCCGCCACGCAGCTCACCCTCTTC
>NZ_LATD01000342.1 GCF_000981895.1 Streptomyces odonnellii
GCCTGTGACCACGCAGACATCATCGCCCCGACCACCCGTCCCGGCCCCGACCACCCCGTCCCGACCACCCCGTCCCGACCACCCAATTTCGCCCCGCAAATCGAACTCGGTTCTCACCGATTCATCCGGACGCGAAAGAATCCCCCATATCACACCCCACATCCGGATTAGGCCGTTCCGTTAACGTCAATTAGCGACGAACGGTGACGGACCGCATGCGTTATGTGATGTGCTGGAGCCTGGCGCTTGTATCAAAAACGGCCGTACCACCCGATGTGGCTCGGCGGCTCGGAGGAGGGGGCGCGATGGGGGCGGACCAGATCCGGCGATGGGAATCGGGCGCTCTCGCCCATGCGGTGAGCGACCCGTTCGGCCAGGGCCCGCTGCCCTGGCTGCGCGGCAGTGAGAACTATTTCGACGACACCGGCCAGCTCGTCCCCTGGTACGCGGACCCGACCCTGGGCCGCGGCCGCAGCGGAGGCCCCCGTACCGCGGACGACGTGCGCCGCCAGATCAAGGGCTTCGCCTCCACCGGCGCGGTCGCGCCCGGCGAGGCGATCGACTTCCATGTCACCGTCGACCCGCCTCAGCAGTTCTCCGTCGACATCTACCGGATCGGGCACTACGGCGGCGACGGCGCCCGCAAGATCATCACCAGCCCCCGGCTCTCCGGCATCGTCCAGCCGCCGCCGCTGACCGCCGACCGTACGGTCTCCTGCCACCACTGGTGGCTGTCCTGGCGGCTCCAGATCCCGTCGTACTGGGCCCTCGGCGCCTATGTCGCCGTCCTCACGACCGCCGACGGCTACCGCTCCCACATCCCCTTCACCGTCCGCGACAGCCACCCGGCCGATCTGCTCCTCCTGCTCCCCGACATCACCTGGCAGGCGTACAACCTGTACCCCGAGGACGGCCACACCGGCGCCAGCCTTTATCACGCCTGGGACGAACAGGGCCTGCTCCTCGGTGAGCAGGACGCCGCCACGACGGTCTCCTTCGACCGCCCCTACGCGGGCGCGGGCCTGCCCCTCCATGTGGGCCACGCGTACGACTTCATCCGCTGGGCCGAGCGGTACGGATACGACCTCGCCTACGCCGATACCCGCGACCTGCACGCGGGCCGGGTCGACCCCACCCGGTACCGCGGCCTGGTGTTCCCCGGCCATGACGAGTACTGGTCGATCCCCATGCGGCGCACCGTCGAGCTGGCGCGCGAGCAGGGCACCTCGCTGGTCTTCCTCTCCGCCAACACCCTGTACTGGCAGGTGGAGCTGGGCCCGTCGGCCTCCGGCGTCCCCGACCGGCTGCTCACCTGCCGCAAGCGCCGGGGTCCGGGCCGCCCCGCGCTCTGGCGTGAGGTGGACCGGCCGGAGCAGCAGCTTCTCGGTATCCAGTACGCGGGCCGGATCCCCGAGCCGCACCCCATGGTCGTACGGAACGCCGATCACTGGCTCTGGGAGGCCACCGGCGCGGGCGAGGGCGACGAGATCGACGGGCTGGTCGCGGGCGAGGCCGACCGGTATTTCCCGCGCACCGCGCTCCCCGACCACCAGGACCGCATCCTGCTCGCGCACTCCCCGTACCGCGACAGCGAGAACACCCGCCGCCACCAGGAGACCTCGCTCTACCGCGCCCCCTCCGGCGCGCTGGTCTTCGCCTCGGGGACGTTCGCCTGGTCCCCGGCGCTGGACCGGCCGGGCCATGTGGACACCCGTATCCAGCGCGCGACCGCCAACCTCCTGGACCGTATCTGCAAACGCGACTGACCCTTACGGCCGGTTCGAGCCGGGCATGGACAACGTGCTGCGGCAGGCGGCTTCGATTCGCGACGACGGCGTGTTCACCGGCACCGTCGCCGCCGACCGCGAAGCACCGACGGCCGCCACCCGGAACATCGCCGCAGCGGCAGCCGGCCTGCTGCTCGACCGCTCGTGGACGGGGACGGGCGAGGTCCCGGTGCTGGGCCCCGAGTCCCTTTCGGCGAACGACATGGCGCACATCATGTCCGACGTGCTCGGCCACCCCGTGCGCTCCAAGGACGACGGCCTCGACGACGGCGTGCGGCGCACCCCTCGCACCGCGAGCCCGACAACCTTCCGCGAATGGTGCGCAGAGGTCCTGAAGCCTGCGGTCCAGGCATGAACGCCAAGACCGCTCTCACCGCGGGGCGCCCCACACTGCAGTGCCGCGGGCGGTCAGGTCACCGGCCGGTGCCGGTCACCGGTTGCCTGGCGGAGTGCGGCCTGTAGGCGGTCCCGGACCGCGGTCTGGGCGGCGATGCGTTCGGTGAGGACCGCCAGTCGCTCCGCCGCGACCCGGATGCCCTTGTCGGACGGCGGCGCGGTGGTCACGTCTCCGTCCAGGCACGGCAGGAAGACCCGCACGTCGTCCAGGGTGAGCCCGGCGACCAGGAGGTGGCGGATGTTGCGGACCCGTACCACCGCCCGCTCGTCGTAGACGCGGTAACCATTGGGGGCCCGCTCCGAGGCGATCAGCCCCGCCTGCTCGTAGTGCCGCAGCGCACGGGCGGTCGCCCCGGTCGCTTTGGCCAGCTCACCGATCCGCACCCGCCCCGCCCTCCCGGGTGCAACTCCTATCACGCCACGACCGCCCCGCCGTCGACGGGGAGTACGACGCCGGTTACGAACGACGCGGCTGGTGCGGCAAGCTGGGTGATCGCCCAGGCCACCTCCTCCGGCCGGCCGATCCGGCCCAGCGGGGTGTGTGCGAGCTGCCACTTTCGTACCGCGGCCATGCGTTCCGATGTCAGTCCCTGGTGCTCGCCGATCGGGGTGTCGATCGCGCCGGGCGCGACCGCCACCACCCGGACCCCGCGGGGCGCCAGCTCGACCGCCCAGCTACGGGTCAGCAGCTCCAGCGCGGTTTTGGTCGCCGCGTAGACGGAGCTGCCCGGCCAGGCCCGCTGCCCCACGGACGTACTCACGTTGACGATCACTCCGCCGGACGCCTCCAGGGACGGCAGCGCGGCCTGGGACAGCAGGATGGGCGCGATCAGGTTGGTGGCGATCTGCGGCTTGATCATCTCCGGCGCGAGCGTGCCGAGGGCACCGCTGCGCACGATGCCGGCGTTGTTGACCAGCACGTCCAACCGGCCGTGCAGCTCCAGCGCGGTCCGGACGATCAGGCCGGGCCCGCCGTCGGCGGTGATGTCGGCGGTCAGCGGGGTGATCCGGTCGTGCCCGTCGGCGGTCTCGTCGAGTGGCTCGGCGCGTCGGCCGACGGCGAGGACATGGGCGCCCCCGGCGGCGAAGGCGCGGGCGGTGGCCCGGCCGATCCCGGTGCCGGCCCCGGTGACGACGACGATCCTGCTGACCTGAGGTGCGGTGCTGCTGTCCATACGGTCATCGTTCAACCCTGCCGCCGGCGGCAAGGTCAACCGGCCTGGAGGACGAGCGCGGCGGCCACGTGGTCCTGGAGAGGGAGGCCGTCGCGGTTGACGGCCTGCCTTAACAGGGCGAGCCGCCGGTGCGGAGCGAGCGGGGTCGGGTTGCTGGTGGAGCCGCACCTGCCGGTTGCTGGTGGAGCCGTACCTGCCGGGCGGGCCTCCCCGACCCCCCGGGAGCTGGGCCTTCCGGCGTACGGGAGAATCGAGGCGATCTCCCGAACCGGCCTGGACCGGAGAAACCGGAGAGTCGGACAGAACCACGGGGAGGAACCGTGTCCGGATTCGTCGAAAAGCCCGAGCCCCTTCAGGTGCCGGGTCTGGTGCATATCCACACCGGCAAGGTGCGCGATCTGTACCGGAGCGAGGCGGGCGACCTCGTGATGGTCGCCAGCGACCGCATCTCCGCCTATGACTGGGTGCTGCCCACCGAGATCCCCGACAAGGGCCGGGTCCTCACCCAGCTCTCGCTCTGGTGGTTCGACCGGCTCAGCGATCTCGTACCCAACCATGTGATCTCCGCCGATGTCCCCGCCGGCGCCCCCGCCGACTGGGCCGGCCGCACCCTCGTCTGCACACCCCTGCGCATGGTCCCGGTGGAGTGCGTCGCCCGCGGTTATCTCACCGGCTCGGGTCTCGTGGAGTACGCCGAGTCCCGTACGGTCTGCGGAGTCACGCTGCCCGAGGGCCTGTCCGACGGCTCCGAGCTGCCCGGCCCGATCTTCACCCCCGCCACCAAGGCCGCCGTCGGCGACCACGACGAGAACGTCACATACGAGGAGGTCGCCCGCCAGGTCGGCGCGGAGACCGCCGCGCTGCTGCGCCGGACGACCCTCGATGTGTACAACCGGGCCCGCGATCTCGCGCGCCTGCGCGGGATCATTCTCGCGGACACCAAGTTCGAATTCGGCTTCGACGGTGACCGGCTGGTACTCGCGGACGAGGTGCTGACCCCGGACTCCTCGCGTTTCTGGTCGGTGGACTCCTGGGAGCCGGGGCACCCGCAACCCTCGTACGACAAGCAGTTCGTACGCGACTGGCTGACCTCGCCGGCCTCCGGCTGGGACCGCAAGAGCGAGCAGCCGCCGCCCGCACTGCCGCAGGAGATCGTCGAGGCGACGCGGACGAAGTACCTGGAGGTGTACGAACTCCTCACCGGCACCCCATGGCGGTAGGCGCCGCGTACCGGTAGCGATACCGGTACGCGGCGGTACGAGCCGAGGCGGTACGAGCCGACACGAGCCGGAACGAAGAGGCCCCCGGTCACCTGGACCGGGGGCCTCTTCGTATCTCTCCTGAGCGGACGACCAGGTTCGAACTGGCGACCTCAACCTTGGCAAGGTTGCGCTCTACCAACTGAGCTACGTCCGCGTGCGCCGTAACGCGAGTGCCACTATACCCCAGCGAACCGCTCAGTCCTTCCGGTGTGGCCGCTCAGTCCTTCCGGGCCGCGCCGTCCGAGATCAACAAGGTGGACATCATGCCCTTGTCCTCGTGATTGAGAATGTGGCAGTGCAGCACCGTCTTTCCCGTGTAGTCCAGGAAGGCGGCCCGCACCACGATGTTCCCGCGAGGCGGCACATCCACGGTTTCCTGGTATCCGTAGAACGGCACGGGCTTCCCGTTCGTACTCATCAACTGGAAGTCGTTCGTGTGCAGATGGAACGAGTGCACCTCGTCGCTGTTGTTCTGAACCGTCCACTCCTGCACGGTGTTCAGCTTTGCCCGGAAATCAATGCGATCCGGGTCGAACTGCTTGCCGTTGATGTAGAACTCCGTACCCGCCTCGTTCTCCGTGTACGTGATCGTCTTGCGGGCCGCGATCTTGGCGTCTGCCAGATCGATTGCCGGCGCGAAGGTCGCGGGCAGTTTCTCGCGGGGCACCGGCTCGCCGCGCGAGACGACCGTGGCGAGCGTGGCCTCCGGGAACTGGTTGCCCGCCGGGCCCGTGTTGTACGGGAGTGTCTTCAGCTCGGTCGTACTGCCGGCCGGGCCGCCCTCCACCAGTACATCGAAGCGCGAGGCGGCCGGCATGATGATCGAATCGACCGAGTAGATCTTGGTGACCGGGTTCCCGTCCCGCGCGATCACCCGGAACCTATGGCCCGGCAGCGCCACCTTGTAGAAGATGTTGGCGCCGATATTGGCGATCCGCCAGAGCTGCGTCTCGCCGGGCCGGATCCTGATGACGGGGTTGAGCTGGCCGTTGACCACCCGGGTCGTGGGCGCGCCGATGCTGAGATCCTCGGTCTTGATCTGGTCGCCCTGGATCTGGAAGTCCTTGAGCGCGACGGTGCGTTCGGTGATGTTCCGCAGCGGCGCCGGCAGATACTGCTTCAGCCCTTCGACGACGATGATGCCGGACATGCCGCCGGCGGTCTGCCGGGCGGTGATCGGGTGCGCGTGCGGGTGGTACCAGTACGTTCCCGTCGCCAGATTGGGCGGGAACTGGTAGGCGTAGTGGTATGTCTCGCCCGGTTTGATCATGACGAAGACATTGTCGGAGTGGCCGCTCGGCGAGACATGCAGGCCATGGACATGCACATTCGTCATCTGGTCGATCTCGTTCACCAGCGACACATCCATGCGGTCGCCGGGCCTGATCCGCAGGGTCGGCGGCATGTACTGCCCGTTGTACGTCAGGGCCCAGAGCCGGCGGCCGGCGAGTTCCACCTTCTTGCGCTCGACCACGATGCGGGTGCGCAGGAATCCGTTCTTGCTCACCACCTGTGCGGGTTCCCGCAGCGGATCGCCCGGCGGGACCGGGGACGGTGCCGAGGCGGCGGGCGAAGGTCCCGGCGACTGCGCCTGGGATCCGGCCGATCCTCCCGGATCGCTTCCGCAGCCCGCCAGCAGGGCGAGGAGGGCGAGAAGTGCCCCGGCCAGGGTCCTGGTTCGCATCACGTTCTCCGGTCTGAGGTCGCGGTCTGCCGGGCCCGCGAAGATCCGCCGGACGGAGCCTAGGTGATTACGGGAAATGCCCGTATTGCAACTGTTCATCCAGGCTCGTCCTGGCCCATCCCGGCCCGTGGTGGTATTCGCCGATCATTCTGGCGTGAGACATTCACCACTGAGGCCACCGACTCGCTGGTCAATCGAATCCGCGAAACGGCGATCAATCCGCGCATGCGGTGACGCCAGTGCGTACTGCGACGGCGGTGCATACAGAAAAGCCCGGCTGGTAAACCCAGCCGGGCGTCTGTCCGGATCAAGCGAACCGGATCAATCAATTTCACTGGAGCGGACGACGAGATTCGAACTCGCGACCCTCACCTTGGCAAGGTGATGCTCTACCAACTGAGCCACGTCCGCACACCCACCACCCTACCTGATCCACTGAGGTGAACCGGAGAGCGATGCAGAGCGGGTGACAGGAATTGCACACTGCGCCTCCCCCTTGGAAAGGGGGCGTTCTGCTACTGAACTACACCCGCACGCTCTGCGAGGCGCTTGCCTTTCGGCCTTGCCCCTCGGCGTGGTCCAGACTCTAGCCGATCAAAGGGGGTGCTGTGCAACTCCGTGCGCCACCGCGTCGTCCGGCCGGGCTCCGCGGGCCCGCCCCCGGAGCCCGGCCGTCTCCCGGCCAGGCCGCCGCTTCTCAACTCGCTTCGCGGAACGCCTCGTACACCCGCTTGGGGATACGGCCGCGCGCCGGCACCTCCATCCTGTGCGACTGGGCCCAGGCGCGGACGGCCGCCGGATCGGGGGCGAGGGCGGTGTGCCGATAGGTCGTCAGGGATTTGCCGTTCTTGCTGGCGTTTGTCTGCTTTCGGCCCGCCGCCATGAACGGCGCCAGGGCCTTGCGCAGTTTCTTTGCATTGGCGGGATTGAGGTCGATCTCGTACATCTTCCCGTCCAGGCCGAACGTGACCGTTTCCGACGCTTCTCCGCCGTCGATGTCGTCGGAGAGTGTGACCACTACGCGCTGAGCCACGGATATCGGTCCTTTCCTGCGGTACCGCCCTGCCCGGGCCGTCTGGGAAACACGGCTGACGTGCGGCGATGCCGGCCTTCCGGCTGTTAACTGGGGACTTCGGGGCCAATGCTGCTTTCCGCTGTATTCCTTTGTACAGCGGTGGGCGGCGCATTGTGAAGCCCAGCCAATTGCATCAGCGTGTCCCATGCAATAGGGGGCCGCGATTTGGCCTGGATTTTCCCCGGCGTTGCCCGGTGTCCGAAGTCGGGTCATGATCTGTGAACGAGTCGGTCTACCCGCGTAGATTTTCCGGCCCGGTACGCTGAGGGAAGCGCGGGGGGTCTGGGGGATTCCCCGGGATCCGGGGCATTCGCCCGGAGAACACAGCAGCAGAACCAGCCGCACCACACCACCGGGAGTGCCAGTGGCACGCGTCGTAGTCGACGTCATGCTCAAGCCGGAGATCCTCGACCCGCAGGGACAGGCAGTGCAGCGCGCACTGCCGCGTCTGGGTTTCGACGGGATCGCCGATGTCCGCCAGGGAAAGCGCTTCGAGCTGGAGGTGGCGGAGCCGGTCGACGCCGCCGCTCTCGCCCGTATCCACGAGATGGCCGAGACCTTCCTCGCCAACACCGTCATCGAGGACTTCATCGTCAAGGTGGAGGAGGCGTGACGTCCCGTATCGGAGTCGTCACCTTCCCCGGCACCCTGGACGACCGGGACAGTCTGCGCGCCGCCCGGATCGCCGGGGCCGAGGCCGTACCGCTCTGGCACCGTGACAAGGACCTGAAGCAGGTCGACGCGGTGGTCCTGGCCGGCGGTTTCAGTTACGGCGACTATCTGCGGGCCGGGGCCATCTCCCGGTTCTCGCCGGTGATGGAAACGATCATCGAGCAGGCGAAGGCCGGGCTTCCGGTCCTCGGGATCTGCAACGGCTTCCAGATCCTCACCGAGTCGCATCTGCTTCCCGGGGCGATGCTGCGCAACAACCATCTGCACTTCATCTGCCGAGACCAGAAACTGCGGGTGGAGAACGCGGAGACCGCCTGGACCGCGGACTATTCGGCGGGCCAGGAAATCTCCGTACCCCTCAAGAACATCGACGGCCGGTACGTCGCCGACGAGCGCACGCTCGACGAGCTGGAGGCCGAGGGCCGGGTCGCCTTCCGCTATCTGGACGGCAACCCCAACGGCTCGCTCCGGGACATCGCGGGCATCACCAACGCCGCGGGCAATGTCGTCGGGCTGATGCCGCACCCCGAGCACGCCGTGGAGCCGCTGATCGGTACGGGCCGTACCGACGGCCTGGGATTCTTCACCTCGATCCTGAAGAAGCTGGTAAGCGCCTGATGACCATCAAGACCCTCGACACCGTCAAGCACGCCGGCGGCACGCCCGAGGCCGAGCAGCCCTGGAAGGACCTCGGCCTCAAGGAGGACGAGTACGCGCGGATCCGCGAGATCCTGGGGCGCCGGCCCACCGGCGCCGAGCTGGCCATGTACTCCGTCATGTGGTCCGAGCACTGCTCGTACAAGAGCAGCAAGGTCCATCTGCGGCAGTTCGGCGAGAAGGCACCGGCCAGCGACGCGATGCTCGTCGGCATCGGCGAGAACGCGGGCGTCGTGGACGTCGGCCAGGGGTACGCGGTCACCTTCAAGGTCGAGTCGCACAACCACCCCTCGTACATCGAGCCCTACCAGGGCGCGGCCACCGGCGTCGGCGGCATCGTGCGCGACATCCTCGCCATGGGCGCCCGGCCGGTCGCGGTCGTGGACCCGCTCCGCTTCGGCGCCGCGGACCACCCCGACACCAAGCGGGTGCTGCCCGGGGTGGTCGCGGGCATCGGCGGGTACGGCAACTGCCTGGGCCTCCCGAACATCGGCGGCGAGGTCGTCTTCGACGCCTGCTACCAGGGCAACCCGCTGGTCAACGCCGGCTGCATCGGTGTGATGAGGCACGAGGACATCCACCTCGCGAAGGCCTCGGGCCCCGGCAACAAGGTGATCCTGTACGGCGCGCGCACCGGCGGCGACGGCATCGGCGGGGTGTCCGTCCTGGCCAGCGAGACCTTCGAGAGCACCGGCCCGGCCAAGCGCCCGGCCGTGCAGGTCGGCGACCCCTTCCAGGAGAAGCTCCTCATCGAGTGCACCCTGGAGATCTTCGGCGAGAAGCTCGTCGCCGGGATCCAGGACCTCGGCGGCGCCGGCCTCTCCTGCGCGACGAGCGAGCTGGCGTCGGCCGGCTCCGGCGGTATGCGGGTTGAGCTGGACACCGTACCGCTGCGGGACGCGACCCTCTCGCCCGAGGAGATCCTCATGAGCGAGTCGCAGGAGCGCATGTGCGCGGTGGTCGAGCCGGACAAGGTCGCACGGTTCATGGAGATCTGCGAGAAGTGGGATGTCATCGCCACCGTCATCGGTGAGGTGACCGAGGGCGACCGGCTGGAGATCTTCTGGCACGGCGAGCAGATCGTGGACGTACCTCCGCGGTCCGTCGCCCACGACGGCCCCGTCTACCACCGGCCGTACGCCCGGCCCGAGTGGCAGGACGCGCTCCAGGCCGACGACGCGAGCAAGCTGCCGCGCCCGGCCACCGCGGCCGAGCTGCGGGAACAGGTGCTGAAGCTGGTCGCGTCGCCGAACCAGGCGTCGAAGGCGTGGATCACCGACCAGTACGACCGTTTCGTCCAGGGCAACACCGTGCTTGCGCAGCCCGAGGACGCCGGGATGGTCCGGATCGACGAGGAGTCGAATCTGGGCGTGGCCATGGCGACCGACGGCAATGGGCGGTACGCGAAGCTCGACCCGTACGCGGGCGCGCAGCTCGCGCTGGCGGAGGCGTACCGCAATGTCGCGGCCTCCGGCGCCAAGCCGCTGGCGGTCTCCGACTGTCTGAACTTCGGTTCGCCCGAGGACCCGGGCGTGATGTGGCAGTTCGCGGAGGCGACCCGCGGGCTGGCGGACGGCTGTCTCCGGCTGGGCACGCCGGTGACCGGCGGCAATGTCTCGCTCTACAACCAGACCGGCGAGACGGCCATCCACCCGACGCCGGTCGTGGCGGTGCTCGGCGTGATCGACGATGTGAGCCGGCGGACGCCGATCGCGTTCGAGGAGGAGGGGCAGCTTCTGTACCTCCTCGGTGACACGCGCGAGGAGTTCGGCGGTTCTGCCTGGTCACAGGTGGTGCACAACCACCTCGGCGGGCTGCCGCCGGCGGTGGACCTGGACCGGGAGAAGCTGCTGGGCGAGATCCTGATCTCGGCGTCGCGCGACGGCATGATCGACGCGGCGCACGATCTGAGCGACGGCGGTCTGATCCAGGCGGTCACGGAGTCGTGCCTGCGGGGCGGCAAGGGTGCCCGGCTGGTCGTACCGGACGGGCTCGACACGTTCACCTTCCTGTTCAGCGAGTCGGCGGGCCGCGCGGTGGTGGCCGTACCGCGCAGCGAGGAGCTGCGCTTCACGGACATGTGCGGGGCGCGCGGGCTGCCGGTGACACGGATCGGCGTGGTGGACGGCGAGGAGATCGAGGTCCAGGGCGAGTTCGGGATCGCGCTCGGGGAGCTTCGGACGGCGCATGAGGCGACGATTCCGGGGCTGCTGGCCTGAGGGTTTCCGCTTTCCGGCCGATTTCGGCTGACTCCGGTTGAGCCCCCGTCCGATGACTGTCCGGTCATCGGACGGGGGCTTCGGCGTGGCCGGCCGCACGCGGAACTCGGTCGGCGTGCGGAGGGACACATACGACAACGAGCCCTACGCCCACCATTGGTTCGAAAAACACATCCCCGCCCCACCCCGACCACCTCTGGATACGGA
>NZ_LATD01000343.1 GCF_000981895.1 Streptomyces odonnellii
CCGCACCCCCGAGCTTCCCACCCCGGAGCAGACCCTGCCCGGCCGCCCCGAGCGCGACTTCCCCGTGCCCTCCCGCCACACCGTCCTCGGCAACCCCCTGCTCGGCCCGTACCCGGAGGGCCTGGAGATCGCCGACTTCGGCCTCGGCTGTTTCTGGGGCGCCGAGCGCACCTTCTGGCAGCGGGACGGCGTGTGGACCACCCTGGTCGGTTATCAGGGCGGGACCACCCCGAACCCGACGTACGAAGAGGTGTGCTCCGGCCTCACGGGCCACACCGAAGCGGTCCGCGTCGTCTACGACCCCAAGGTGATCTCGTACGCCGAGCTGGTCAAGCTCTTCTGGGAGTCCCACAACCCCACCCAGGGCTTCCGCCAGGGCAATGACGTGGGTACGCAGTACCGCTCCGCGATCTACACGCACTCCCCCGCCCAGTCCGAAACCGCCACGGCCTCCCGCGAGGCCTACCAGAAGGTCCTCACCGCCTCCGGGTACGGCGAGATCACCACAGAGATCCTCCCCGCCACCCCCCGCCCCTTCTACCCCGCCGAGGCGTACCACCAGCAGTACCTGGACAAGAACCCCAACGGCTACTGCGGCCTGGGCGGCACGGGCGTGAGCTGCCCCATAGGCGTGGCCAAGGCGGAGAGCTGAGGGGCGGACGGATCCCGGAGTCTGGCTGGACGGTCTGCCGCGCGAGCACTATTGCGCGGTGGAGCGGCACGCCGACCGTTTGGCCGAAGCGCCCACAACGCTCGGCGAGCCGTACTCCCGCCATCTGAGCGGTGCCGTCCGAGAGCTGCGCTTCCATCTCGGCTCGGCCCCCATCCGCCTCACCTACTGGCTGGCGCCGGAACGCCGTATCGTGTTTCTGACCGTCTTCCGAAAATCCCGGATGCGCGAAGACCGACAGGTCCAGCGGTCCCTGTGGGCGCAGAAGGAATGTGAAGCGTCGCATCCCACCGCGGCGACGGCCTACCACCGGACGTTCGAGGAGCAAGCGTGAGTACGGGATACCACACCTCGTGGACGATTCCCGAGGAGAACCGGACCGACCCGGCGTATGTCGAGGCCGGGGCCGCCATCGCTTTGGGACAGGCCGTGTACGACCGTCGTACGGCTCTCGGCCTGGGGTCGGCGACGGTCGCCGAGCGGGCGGGGCTTGCGGTGGAAGACATCGAGCGCATCGAGGGCGGTGGGACCACCCCCACACTCCCGCTGCTGCGCGCGCTGGCCAGGGCGCTCGATTCGCAGTTGGACGTCTCGATCGACGCCGAAGAGACCCAGCTCTCGTTCGTCCCTCACACCCCACACGCTGCCTGACCTTGGTACCTCGCGCATGCGACCCCGCGGTGCTCGGCCCGCACCGCCCCGCGCCGGTGTGATCTGCGCGGGCGGATAATCTGCACGCGTGGCGGGATGCGCGTACTACCGGGGCGAGCGGGACGGGCTGGTTTCCGTGTTGGCGCAGGGTGTTGACGAGGGGTGTCGGCTCGTCGGGCCCGGTGGGGTGCTTACGCCGGTCGTTGTGCATGTGCAGTGGCTCGACAACCATCCGGACGGGCCGGACACGCATGTGATGATCTCCTTCGAGGACGGCACGAACGTCGAGTTCCCCTTCGGCGTGCGGCTCACCGCCATCAGGTACGACGGGCAACGCCCCGTCGACGAGGCGGAGATACGGAAAGCCGCCCCCGCCGTCTGGGGCGCCCCAGCCGAGCCTTGGCGGTGACGAGGGTACGAACCGGGGTACGACGTGCGTACCAGCGATCTCAGGAGGCAGCTCGTGTCACGTCCCGTCACCGTCGTTACCGGCGGCAGCCGTGGTATCGGCGCCGCCACCTGCGTTCGGCTGGCCGGCGAGGGGCATGATCTGGCGCTCGGGTACATACGGGACGGCGACGCCGCCGAGCAGGTCGCGGAGGCGGTGCGGGCGGCCGGGGGGCGGTGTGTGACCGTACGGGCGGACACGGCCGACGAGGCGGACGTGGAGCGGCTGTTCGACACCGTCGCGGACCGGCTCGGGCCGGTGACGGGCCTGGTCAACAACGCCGGGGTGACCGGTCCCCTCGCCCGGCTCGCCGACGCCCGGACCGAGGACCTGCGCCGTGTCCTCGACGTCAACCTCCTCGGCTATCTGCTCTGCTGCCGCCGCGCCGCCCGTGACATGGCGCCGCGCGGAACCGGCGCCATCGTCAATGTCTCCTCCGCGGCGGCCACGCTCGGCAGCCCCGGCGAGTACGTCCACTACGCCGCCACCAAGGCCGCCACGGACGCGCTGACCATCGGCCTCGCCAAGGAACTCGGCCCGGACGGCATCCGCGTCAACGCGGTCGCCCCCGGCATCATCGACAGCGACATGCACGCGACGATGGGCGACCCCGGCCGCCCGGCCCGGGTGTCCCCCGGAAT
>NZ_LATD01000344.1 GCF_000981895.1 Streptomyces odonnellii
ACAGCAGCCGCGCCATCCCCACCGCCGCGTACACCTCCACCCCCGAGAACACCGCCGTCCCCAGCACATGGTCGAAGTGCGGATGGCTCAGTGCGACATGCGTCACGCGCCGCTCGCCCAGCAGCGACCGCACCCCCGCCCGGAGCCCCGCGCCCTCGTGCAGCGTCGCGCCCGTGTCGTACAGCAGGACGGAGTCCTCGCCGACGACCAGTCCGGCCGTCGCGTCCCATCCCGGCAGCCGGCGCCGTCCCACCCCGGGAGCCAGCCGCTCCCATCCGTGCTCGTCCCAGCGGAGATCCCAGCAGAGGTCCATACCAGGACGCTACGGGACGCTACGGAAACCGCGCCCCCGCCGACCGGCGCGATCGGGCGTTACCGTGCCCGGCCACCCTTGCTAGGGGTGTACCCCACGGCCGTACACTGACGGGGGGAGTGTTGGCACTCCCCGTGAGCGAGTGCCAAGAACGAGTACCGATGAGTACCAGGGCAAGTATCAGAGCAAGTACGGAGCAGTGTCACGACAAGCGGTGCCACGGCGAGAAGCGGCACGGCGAGAAGTGATACGGCCCGGGACGACGACCGTAGCTGGAGGTGTGCGCGATGCTCAGCGAACGCAGACTCGAGGTCCTGCGCGCCATCGTCCAGGACTATGTCGGCACGGAGGAGCCCGTAGGCTCCAAGGCGCTCACCGAGCGCCACAAGCTCGGTGTCTCGCCGGCCACTGTCCGCAATGACATGGCGGTCCTGGAGGACGAGGGCTTCATCGCCCAGCCGCACACCAGCGCGGGACGCATCCCGACCGACAAGGGCTACCGGCTCTTCGTCGACAAGCTGGCCGGTGTGAAGCCGCTGTCCTCGCCGGAGCGCCGCGCCATCCAGAACTTCCTGGACGGCGCCGTCGACCTCGACGATGTCGTGGGCCGTACGGTACGGCTGCTCGCCCAGCTCACCCGGCAGGTCGCCGTCGTGCAGTATCCCTCGCTGACCCGTTCGACGGTGCGGCATGTGGAGCTGCTGGCGCTCGCGCCAGCCCGGCTCATGCTCGTCCTGATCACGGACACGGGACGGGTCGAACAGCGCATGATCGACGCGCCCGCGCCCTTCGGCGAGACCTCGCTCGCGGATCTCCGCGCCCGGCTCAACAGCCGGATCGTCGGGCGCCGGTTCGCGGATGTCCCACAGCTCGTGCAGGACCTGCCCGACTCGTTCGAGCAGGAGGACCGCGGCGTGGTGTCCACCGTGCTCGCGACCCTGCTCGAAACCCTGGTCGAGGAGACGGAGGAGCGGCTGATGATCGGCGGTACGGCCAACATCACCCGCTTCGGACACGACTTCCCCCTGACCATCCGGCCGGTGCTGGAGGCGCTGGAGGAGCATGTGGTGCTCCTCAAGCTGCTCGGCGAGGCCAAGGACCCCGGCATGACCGTACGTATCGGGCACGAGAACGCCCATGAGGGGCTCAACTCCACGTCCGTCGTCGCGGTCGGCTACGGTTCGGGCGACGAGGCAGTCGCCAAACTCGGCGTGGTCGGACCGACCCGCATGGACTACCCCGGAACGATGGGAGCGGTACGCGCAGTGGCACGTTACGTCGGACAGATCCTGGCGGAGTCGTAAGTGGCCACGGACTATTACGCCGTACTCGGCGTACGCCGCGACGCATCTCAGGACGAGATCAAGAAGGCATTCCGGAGACTCGCGCGCGAGCTCCATCCGGATGTCAATCCCGATCCCAAGACGCAGGAGCGTTTCAAGGAGATCAACGCGGCCTACGAGGTGCTGTCGGACCCGCAGAAGAAGCAGGTCTACGACCTCGGCGGGGACCCGCTCTCGGCGAACGGGGGCGGAGGCGGCGCCGGCGGCTTCGGGGCCGGTGGCTTCGGCAACTTCTCGGACATCATGGACGCGTTCTTCGGCACGGCGTCGCAGCGCGGCCCGCGCTCGCGGACACGGCGCGGCCAGGACGCGATGATCCGGCTGGAGATCGACCTCAACGAGGCGGCCTTCGGTACGACCAAGGACATCCAGGTCGACACGGCTGTGGTCTGCACGACCTGTTCCGGTGAGGGCGCGGCGCCCGGCACCTCGGCGCAGACCTGTGACATGTGCCGTGGTCGCGGCGAGGTCTCGCAGGTCACCCGGTCCTTCCTGGGCCAGGTCATGACCTCGCGGCCGTGCCCGCAGTGCCAGGGCTTCGGTACGGTCGTGCCGACGCCGTGCCCCGAGTGCGCGGGCGACGGGCGCATCCGATCCCGCCGTACGCTCACGGTCAAGATCCCGGCCGGTGTCGACAACGGCACCCGGATCCAGCTCGCGGGCGAGGGCGAGGTCGGGCCCGGCGGCGGTCCCGCCGGCGATCTGTATGTCGAGATCCATGAGCTGGCGCACTCGGTGTTCCAGCGGCGCGGTGACGATCTGCACTGCACGGTGACCATTCCGATGACGGCGGCGGCGCTCGGTACGAAGTGCCCGCTGGAGACGCTGGACGGGCTGGAGGAGATCGACGTACGGCCGGGTACGCAGTCGGGCCAGTCGATCCCGCTGCACGGGCGCGGCATCACGCATCTGCGGGGCGGCGGCCGGGGTGACCTGATCGTGCATGTCGAGGTGATGACCCCGGCGAAGCTGGACCCGGAGCAGGAACGGCTCCTGCGGGAACTGGCCAAACTCCGTGGCGAGGAACGGCCGACGGGGCAGTTCCAGCCCGGTCAGCAGGGCCTGTTCTCCCGTCTGAAGGACGCCTTCAACGGGCGGTAGCGCGGCCGGGATCCGGCGGTGGTGCCCCGGGGAAAACGGAGCCGGCGGGCGCCGGGCACGCGCCCTGTTGTCCTCGATCGCGGAACGGGCTGCTTTTTGCGGCTCGTTCCGCGATTGTAGACAACCCCCCGGACCGATTCGGAGCTGTCCCGGAGGGCATGGCACCATGCCTCCATGTCCTCCGCGCTGACCGATCTCTGCCGGTATCCGATCGTGCAGGCACCCATGGCGGGTGGTGCCTCCTGCCCGCAGCTCGCCGCGGCCGTCTGCGAGGCCGGCGGCCTCGGATTCCTCGCCGCCGGGTACAAGACCGCGGACGGCATGTACGAAGAGGTCAAACAGTTGCGCGGGCTGACCGGCCAGCCCTTCGGGATCAACCTCTTCATGCCCCAGACGCAGTCCGCGGACCGCGCGGCCGTGGAGGTCTACCGCAACCAGCTCGCCGGTGAGGCCACCTGGTACGAGACACCGCTCGGCGACCCCGAGGCCGGCCGGGACGACGGCTACGAGGCCAAGCTGGCGATCCTGCTCGACGACCCCGTACCGGTGGTCTCCTTCACCTTCGGCTGCCCGAGCAGGTCGACCCTGGACGCCCTCGCCCGCGCCGGTACGTACACCGTGGTCACGGTGACGACCCCCGAGGAGGCGCAGGCCGCGCAGTGGTCGGGTGCCGACGCCGTCTGTGTCCAGGGCATCGAGGCCGGCGGCCACCAGGGCACACACCGCGACGACCCGGGCACCGACGGCGCCGGCATCGGGCTGCTCTCGCTGGTGACCCAGGTCAAGGAGGCCGTGCAGCTTCCGATCCTGGCCGCGGGCGGGCTGATGCGCGGCGGCCAGATCGCGGCCGTGCTCGCGGCGGGCGCGGACGCGGCGCAGCTCGGTACGGCGTTCCTGGTGTGCCCGGAGTCCGGCGCGAATGTGGTGCACAAGCAGGCCATGACCAATCCGCTGTTCGTACGGACCGAGCTGACCCGGGCCTTCTCCGGCCGGCCCGCCCGTGGCCTGGTCAACCGCTTCATGCGGGAGCACGGCCGGTACGCCCCGGCCGCCTACCCCGAGGTCCACCACCTCACCTCCGGGCTGCGCAAGGCCGCGGCCCGGGTGGGCGACCCGCAGGGGATGGCGCTCTGGGCGGGACAGGGCCACCGTATGGCCCGCGAACTGCCCGCGGGACAGCTTGTCGAGGTCCTGGAGACCGAACTCGAAGCCACCCGCGCCTCCTTGGCGGGCAGCGCCTCGTGACCGCTCCGGTCTTTCTCGTCGAGGGCGGCGCGCCACGCGTCGGTACGGTCGTCCTCGACGGCCCCGAGGGGCGCCACGCCGTATCCGTACGGAGGCTGCGCGTCGGCGAGGAGATCGTCCTGACGGACGGCGCGGGCACCGGCGGGTACGGGACGGTCGCCGCCGTCGAGGGCAAGGACCGGCTGGAGGTCGCGGTCACGGAGGTACGGACCGAGCCGGAGCCCTCGCCGTCGATCACCGTCGTCCAGGCGCTGCCCAAGGGCGACCGCGGTGAACTGGCCGTCGAGACGATGACCGAGACGGGTGCCGACACGATCGTGCCCTGGCAGGCGGCGCGCTGTGTGACCCAGTGGAAGGGCGAGCGGGGCGCCAAGTCGCTCGCCAAGTGGCGGGCCACGGCACGCGAGGCGGGCAAGCAGTCGCGCAGGCTGCGGTTCCCGGAGGTCATGGACGCCATGACCGGCAAGCAGGTGGCCGCGCTGCTCGCGGACGCGGACTTCGCCGCCGTCCTGCACGAGGAGGGCAGCGAGCCGCTGGCCGCCGCGCCGCTGCCCGCGGCGGGCCGGATCGTGCTGGTGGTGGGGCCCGAAGGCGGCGTGTCCCCCGAGGAGTTGGCGGCTTTCGCGGAGGCGCGGGCGAAGCCGTACCGCCTGGGCCGTACGGTCCTGCGCACCTCGACGGCGGGAACGGCCGCCACGGCCCTGCTGCTCGGCCGCACGGGCCGCTGGTCCTAGGGCGTGTCTTCAAAGTAGCGTCGTCCGCCCGAAGGGCGGGGCCGACGGCGTCTGGTGCGTGCGATCGCAAGGCGGAGGGTCATCCTCGTACTGGACGTACTTGGATGATCCCGACAACGCGGCGAGCGTGCGTGCCAGGCGTCGCCGGTCAGACGGGACTTTGAAGACACGCCCTAGGGGGTGTCTCGCCGATCTTGCCGGGCTCGCGGGGCCGGGCACGCACGCTCGCGGCGCTGTCGTCGGTCACCAGGACTCCGCCCTGGCTCCCTCCTCCGCCTTGCGATCGCACGCACCGGACCCCGCTCACCAATCCGGCCTGATCGACAAGACACCCCCTAGCCCCCCGGGGCCCGCCGGCTCCCGGCCTTCCTTCCGCGCTTTCTGCGGCCGGACGGGCGGCCCGTACTCGCCACCCACTGGACAGCGGCCCACCGCCGCTTCATAGGGTGGTGGACATGTCCGACGAGTCCCCGCTGATCCGGAGCCTGCGCGCCGCCGTGGCCGCGGCCCCCGACGACGTACCGCTGCGGATCCATCTCGCCGAGCTGCTGCTCGGCGCGGGACACACGGAGGAGGCGGTGACCGAGGCGGCCGTCGCGCTCCAGCACGCTCCGGGGGACGCCGAAGCGCGGGCGCTGATGCTGCGCGCCATGGGAATGCCGGCACCGCAGACACCGCCCCCCTCAATGACGACGCCCTCCACGCCATCGCCCTCCGTGCCGCCACCTTCCGTGCCGTCGCCCCCATTTCCTTCGCCTCCTGAAGAAGCCGACGCTTCCCGTCAACCTCCGTCCGGCGCGGGTGAATTCGACTGGACCGCGGCCGAGCGGGAGATCAGCGACGCGATCCCGCCCCGCTTCGTCGCTCCCGAGGAGTACGCGCGGCCACGGACCCCCGAACCGCCCCTCGCCTCCGACGGCGGCGGCGAGGACTCCACCACCGTCTCCGCCTGGGACATCGACGCTCCGGGCGCCGTGACCCTCGCCGATGTCGGCGGGATGCGGGAGGTCAAGGACCGCCTCGAAGCCGCCTTCCTCGCCCCCATGCGCAACCCCGAACTGCGCAGGCTGTTCGGCAAGAGCCTGCGCGGCGGGCTGCTTCTGTACGGGCCTCCCGGCTGCGGCAAGACCTTCGTGGCCCGGGCCGTCGCGGGCGAACTGGGCGCGAGTTTCCTGTCCGTGTCGGTCAATGACGTCCTGGACATGTGGATCGGCAATTCCGAGCGCAATATGCACGAGGTGTTCGAGACCGCCCGCCGCCAGGCGCCCTGTGTGGTGTTCCTGGACGAGCTGGACGCACTGGGCGCCAAGAGAAGCCGTACGCAGCACAACGGGATGCGCAATACCGTCAACCAGTTGTTGACCGAACTGGATGGCGTGGACGCGGTCAATGAAGGCGTGTTCGTACTGGCCGCCACCAATGTCCCCTGGGATGTGGACCTCGCCCTGCGCAGGCCCGGCAGGCTCGACCGCACCCTGCTCGTCCTGCCGCCCGACGCGCCCGCGCGCGAGGCGATCCTCAAGTACCACCTGCGCGACCGGCCCATCGAATCCGTCGATCTGGGCCGGCTCGTCAAGGTCACCGAGGACTTCTCCGGCGCCGATCTCGCCCATCTCTGCGAATCCGCCTCGGAGAGCGCGCTGCTGGACTCCGCCCGTACCGGCACCGTCCGCATGATCAATATGTCGGACCTGCTGGCGGCGGCCAAGGAGATACGGCCGTCCACGGAGCCCTGGTTCGCCGCGGCCCGCAATGTCGCCATGTTCGCCAACGACGGCGGGATGTACGACGATCTGCTGGCCTATCTGAAGAAGAAGCGGAAGCTGTGACCACCGGCCGCCGTCCCGCTCGTCCCGGCACCGCCCGCGCGCTGACGGCCCGCGCGCGGACCGCCCGCTCGCTCACCGCCCGGTCAGTCGCCGCCCGCTCGCTCACCGGCCGTTTCCGGTGAGCGAGGCGCTGACGCGGGCCGGCGCGCTCCATGAGATCGGCCGGTACGAACAGGCCGCCGCCTCCGTCTCGGCCCATCTCGCCGGCCACCCCGACGACGCGCGCGCCTGGGTCCTGCTCGCCCGCTGCGCCCTCGCACTCGACGACCGGCCCACCGCGCTGCACGCGGTCGACGAGGCGCTGCGCGCCGACCCCCGCCAGCTCTCCGGCTGGATCGTGCGCGCCGAACTGCTCGCCGGTGCGCGCCGGTACGCCGAGGCCGAGGCGGCGGCCCGCGAGTCGATCAGGCTCGCCCCGCACTTCTGGGGCGCGTACCAGGCCCTCGCCTGGGTCCTGGACCGCTCCGGCGACCGCTCCCGCCGCCCGGAGGCGTACGCCGTCGCCAGGCGCGCTGCGGAGCTGGCGCCGGAGCACGACTCGGCGCACTTCCTCGTCGGGGTCACCGCCCACCGGCTGCGTGACTTCCGTACCGCCGAACTCGCCTACCGCACCGCGCTCCGGCTCAACCCGCAGAGCGGCGAGGCGCACAACAACCTGGCGATGCTCCGGATGCGGGGCCGGTGGTGGCGGCGCGGGGCGTGGACCGCGGCGGCGGAGGGCTTCGCGACGGCCGCCGCCCTCGACGGCGAGGACCGGGACGCCCGGTTCAATCTGGAGTCCATGGCCTGGGGCGTGGCGGCGGGCGCCCGCTGGGTCGCGCTGGCCGGGTTCGTCGTCGCGGTCCTCGGTACGGTACGGGTCCCCGGCGACGACAGCGCTGCGGCGGCCCGGGCGACGGCCGCGCTGATGCTGGTGGCGCTCTGGGCCGGCTGGGCGGTGTGGGTACGGCGCAGAGTGCCCGCGCGGCTGCGCCGGCCGATGCTGCTGCTGGCCCGCCGCTGCCGGCCGGTGGTCGCGATGGGCGCCGCAGTCGGACTGCTGGGGCTCCATTCGCTGATCGTGGTCGCCGTGCCCGGCGCGGGATCGAGCGCCATCGGCGGGCTGGGCGTGTCCCTGTTCTGGGTCATGCTCCTCACGTACTGGTTCAGCAGGGCGGCTCTCAACAGGCGGCGCCCCGCGGACGGATAGCATGCGTCCGTAGCGAACCGATCACCGGCGGCGTCGAGGAGGCCCGGACCATGACCGGAGAACCACAGGCCGACTGCCTGTTCTGCAAGATCGCCTCGGGGGAGGTGCCGGCGACCGTCGTCCGGGAGACGGCGACCACCGTCGCCTTCCGTGACATCAACCCGCAGGCCCCGACCCATGTGCTGGTCATCCCCCGGGTGCACTACCCGGACGCGGGCACCCTCGCCGCCGCCGAGCCCGCCGTCGCCGCCGATGTGCTGCGCGAGGCCGCGGCGGTCGCCGTCGACGACAAGACCGACGGCAGTGGCTACCGGATCGTCTTCAACACCGGCGCGGGCGCCGGGCAGACCGTCTTCCACGCACACGCCCATGTGCTGGGCGGGCGCGGCTTCAACTGGCCTCCCGGGTAGGCGTCTTGTCCGTACGTGAACTGGTGGTGCTCGGCACGGCCAGCCAGGTGCCCACCCGCCACCGCAACCACAACGGCTATCTGCTGCGCTGGGACGGCGAGGGCCTGCTCTTCGACCCGGGCGAGGGCACCCAGCGGCAGATGCTGCGCGCCGGGGTGGCCGCGCACGACATCAACCGGATCTGTGTCACGCACTTCCACGGCGACCACTCGCTCGGCCTGGCCGGGGTCATCCAGCGCATCAACCTCGATCAGGTGCCGCACCAGGTCACCGCGCACTACCCGGCGAGCGGGCAGCACTTCTTCGAGCGGCTGCGGTACGCGACGGCCTACCGCGAGTCCGTCCCGCTGACCGAGGCGCCGGTCACGGATGACGGCGTGCTCGCGCGGACCCCCGCGTACACGCTGGAGGCCCACCGGCTCTCGCACCCCGTCGAGTCGTACGGTTACCGGCTGGTCGAGCCCGACGGACGGCGCATGATCCCGGCGCTGCTGGCGGAGCACGGGATCGGCGGCCCCGACGTGGGCCGTCTTCAGCGTGAGGGCACATTGAACGGGGTCACGCTCGACGAGGTCAGCGAGATCCGCAGGGGCCAGCGCTTCGCGTTCGTCATGGACACCCGGCTCTGTACGGGGGTGCGCACCCTGGCCGAGGGCTGCGATCTGCTGGTCATCGAGTCGACATTCCTGGACGAGGACGAACGGCTGGCGACCGAATACGGTCATCTCACGGCCGGCCAGGCAGGACGGGCGGCGCACGAGGCCGGCGTACGGCATCTCGTACTGACGCACTTCTCGCAGCGCTATCCCGATCCCGACGAGTTCGAACGGCAGGCGCGGGCGGCCGGGTTCGACGGGGAAGTGACCGTCGCGGCCGATCTTGTACGCGTACCGCTGCCCAAACGTTCCTGCTGAGGCCGGTTCGCCCGAGCGTCCGCCGAGGTTCCCAGGATCGGGCAGACTGTCCGGATCCGCACGCGATCGGGAGCCCGCCGTGATCACACCCAATGGAGAAATCGAACACACCGTCCATGCCGACACCCATGTCGATCCGCTGGGCGCCGTACGCGCCCCGGACGACCCGGACTGCGACGTCTACCTCACGGGTACGGTCTTCCTCGACATCATCTTCACCGGCCTGGACAGCGCACCCGTACGCGGTACGGAGTCCTGGGCGCGCGGCATGGGGTCGAGCCCCGGCGGCATCGCCAACATGGCCACCGCGCTCGCCCGGCTCGGTCTGCACACCTCCCTCGCCGCGGCCTTCGGCGACGACCACTACGGCGAGTACTGCTGGGACGCGCTGGAGCAGGGCGAGGGCATCGACCTGTCCCGCTCCCGCACCGTCCCCGGCTGGCACTCGCCCGTCACCGTCTCCATGGCCTACGAAGGCGAACGGACCATGGTGTCGCACGGCCACGAGGCCCCGCCGCCCGAGGGCGCCCTGCCCGAGTGCCCGCCCCGCGCCCGCGCCGCCGTCGCCGCGCTCACCCCCGGCCGCCGCGACGAGTGGATCGCCCGTGCCACCCGCCACGGGGCCCGGATCTTCGCCGATGTCGGCTGGGACGACTCGGGCCGCTGGGATCTCGCGGGGCTGGCCGACCTGGAGCACTGCGAGGCCTTCCTGCCCAACGCCGAGGAGGCAATGCGCTACACCCGTACCGACTGCCCCAGGGCCGCCGCCCGGGTGCTCGCAGACCGGGTCCCGGTCGCCGTCGTCACGCTGGGCTCGGAGGGCGCGTACGCGGTGGACGGCGCGAGCGGCGAGACCGCCGAGGTGCCCGCCATCGCGGTGGAGGCACTGGACCCGACGGGCGCGGGCGATGTCTTCGTGGCCGGCTATGTCACCGGCACGCTCGCCGGCTGGCCGCTCGCGGACCGGCTGGCCTTCGCCGGGCTGACCGCCGCGCTGTCGGTCCAGGAGTTCGGCGGCTCGCTCTCCGCGCCCGGCTGGTCGGAGATCGCGGCCTGGTGGCAGTACGTACAGGCCTGTTCGGACCAGGACCCGGCGGCGCTGCGGCGCTATGCCTTCCTGGAGGAGCTGCTGCCGGCGCCGAGCAGGCCGTGGCCGCTGCGCAGGGCGGTACCGACGATCGGCTTCGGGCGCTCGGGCTGAGAGGGGCGACCGGGCCGCCGCAAGGTTCCCGGTACGGCGCAGGTAAAAGCCCTAGGGCGTTGTCAGTGCGGAGCCGTAGGCTGGTAGCTCAGAGGTTGTCGAGCGGCGAGAACCCTGCAACGGGAGGTATGCGCAGGCCACAGAGCCGGCCCATGACTCAGACACCTACAGCCCGGACCCCCGCAGAGGGGCAGGCACGTGCCCACTTCACCGTCCCCGCCGGCCATCCGATGGTGACGGTCCTGGGCTCAGGGGATTCCCTGCTGCGTGTGATCGAGAACGCGTTCCCGGCGGCCGACATTCACGTACGGGGCAACAAGATCAGTGCGAGCGGCAGCGCGGCGGACGTCGCGCTCGTCCAGCGCCTGCTCGACGAGATGATGCTGGTGCTCCGCACCGGTCAGCCGATGACGGAGGACGCAGTGGAACGTTCCATCGCCATGCTCAGGGCGAGCGAGAACGGCGGCGCGGACGGTCCCGAGACCCCCGCCGAAGTGCTCACGCAGAACATCCTGTCCAGCCGGGGCCGGACGATCCGCCCCAAGACCCTCAACCAGAAGCGGTACGTCGACGCGATCGACCGGCACACGATCGTCTTCGGCATCGGCCCCGCGGGCACGGGCAAGACGTATCTCGCCATGGCCAAGGCGGTCCAGGCCCTCCAGGCCAAGCAGGTCACCCGGATCATTCTGACCAGGCCCGCCGTCGAGGCCGGTGAGCGGCTCGGCTTCCTGCCGGGCACCCTCTACGAGAAGATCGACCCGTATCTGCGCCCGCTCTACGACGCGCTGCACGACATGCTCGACCCCGACTCCATCCCGCGGCTCATGGCGGCGGGCACGATCGAGGTCGCGCCGCTGGCGTACATGCGCGGCCGGACGCTCAACGACGCGTTCATCATTCTCGACGAGGCCCAGAACACCAGCCCCGAGCAGATGAAGATGTTCCTCACCCGGCTCGGGTTCGAATCGAAGATAGTCATCACCGGAGACATCACCCAGGTCGACCTGCCCGGCGGCACGAAGAGCGGTCTGCGCCAGGTCCAGGACATCCTGGAAGGCGTCGAAGACGTCCACTTCTCCCGTCTCACCTCGCAGGATGTCGTACGGCACAAGCTCGTCGGCCGTATCGTCGACGCGTACGAGCAGTACGACAGCCGCAACGGGAAGTAGAACAAGAGCGCACCATGTCGATCGACGTCAACAACGAGTCAGGCACCGAGGTCGACGAGCAGGCGATCCTCGACGTCGCCCGCTACGCGCTCACCCGGATGCGGATCCACCCGCTCTCCGAGCTGTCGGTGATCGTGGTGGACGAGGCGGCCATCGAGCAGCTCCATATGCAGTGGATGGATCTGCCGGGCCCCACGGATGTCATGTCCTTTCCGATGGACGAGCTGCGTCCGCCGGTCAAGGACGACGAGGAGCCCCCGCAGGGGCTCCTCGGTGACATCGTCCTCTGCCCCGAAGTGGCCAGGAAACAGGGCGAGGAAGCCCCGACGCGGCACACCATGGACGAGGAGCTCCAGCTCCTCACCGTCCACGGTGTGCTGCATCTGCTGGGGTACGACCATGAAGTGCCGGACGAGAAGGCCGAGATGTTCGGACTCCAGGCGGCGATCATCGACGGCTGGCGTTCCGAACAGGGGCTCACGGGACCGTCCCCCGCGCCCACGGTCTCGTGACCGCGCAACTGATCGTCGGAGCGGTCGCCCTGGTCGTCGTGGCCTGGCTGGCGGCCTCGGCGGAGGCCGGTATCGCCCGGGTCTCCAGCTTCCGGGCTGCCGAGGCCGTACGGTCCGGGCGGCGCGGGGCGGCCAGACTGGAGCAGGTCGCCGCCGATCCGACGCGCTATCTGAATGTGGCCCTGCTGGTCCGGGTCGCCTGCGAGATGGCCGCCGGAGTGCTGGTCACCTATGTCTGCATCAAGGAGTTCGAGGAGACCTGGACCGCGCTGGTGGTCGCGATCGGGGTGATGGTCCTGGTCTCGTATGTCGCGGTGGGTGTCTCGCCGCGCACCATCGGACGGCAGCATCCGCTCAACACCGCCACGGCCTCGGCGTATGTCTTGCTGCCGCTGGCCAGGATCATGGGGCCGATCCCGCAGTTGCTGATCCTCCTCGGCAATGCCCTCACCCCCGGCAAGGGCTTCCGCAAGGGGCCGTTCGCGAGCGAGGCCGAGCTGCGGGCCATGGTCGACCTCGCCGAGCAGGAGTCCCTGATCGAGGACGAGGAGCGCAGAATGGTGCACTCCGTCTTCGAGCTGGGCGACACGCTCGTACGGGAGGTGATGGTTCCGCGTACGGACCTGGTCTCCATCGAGCGCTACAAGACGATCCGGCAGGCGCTGACCCTGGCGCTGCGCTCCGGCTTCTCGCGGATACCGGTGACCGGTGAGAACGAGGACGACATCGTCGGCATCGTCTATCTGAAGGACCTGGTCAGAAAGACCCATATCAACCGGGACTCCGAGAACGACCTGGTGTCCACGGCGATACGCCCCGCCGCCTTCGTCCCCGACACCAAGAACGCGGGCGATCTGCTGCGGGAGATGCAGCAGGAGCGCAGCCATGTCGCGGTCGTCATCGACGAGTACGGCGGCACGGCCGGGATCGTCACGATCGAGGACATCCTGGAGGAGATCGTCGGCGAGATCACCGACGAGTACGACCGTGAGCTGCCGCCGGTCGAGGAGATCGGCGACGGCTCGTACCGGGTCACCGCCCGGCTCGACATCGGCGATCTCGGCGAGCTGTTCGGACTCGACGAGTACGACGACGAGGACGTGGAGACGGTCGGCGGGCTGCTGGCGAAGGCGCTCGGCAGGGTGCCGATCGCCGGGGCCAGCGCCAGGGTCGAACTGCCCGACGGGCGCGGGCTGCTGCTGACGGCGGAGTCCCCGGCGGGCCGCCGCAACAAGATCGTCACGGTCCTGGTCGAGCCGGTGCGCGAGGAGGCCCAGGCTTCGTGACCGCTGAGGACGTGGTGGCGTCCGAGGACGCGGAAGTGCCGGAGGACATGGGGGCATCCGAGGGTGTGGTGGCGTTTGAGGACGCCATGACCGCGGAGGAGCTGGCGGCCTGGTGTCTGGGGCTGAACGGGACGTCCAGCGATGTGCCGTTCCCGCGCAGTCCCGGGCTCACGGTCTTCCGGGTCGGCGGCCGGATCTTCGCGTTCTGCTCGCTGGAGGAACGGCCGCTGAAGATCGCCCTCAAGTGCGATCCGGAGGAGGCGGTCCGGCTCCGCGAGGCCCATCCGGCGATCGTGCCCGGCTGGCATCTCAACAAGCGGCACTGGAACACCGTGACGGTCGGCGGGCTGCCCGCGCGGATGGTACGGGAGCTGGTCGAGGACTCGTACGACCTGGTGGTGGCCGGTCTGCCGAAGGCGGAGCGGCTACGGCTCGACCGGCCCTGAGGCGTACGTGTAGGGGCCGCCGGGCTCGGGTGTACGGGAAGGCGGGAGGCGCGGACGGCCTCAGGGCGGTCGCGGGGCCGCCGGGCGCGCTGCCTATGCTCGGCACATGACTGAGAGCACCGACCCCGGCACCGGCCTCGGCCCCGAGGACCGCAAGATCATCACTCTGGCCCGCAGCGCCCGCGCCCGTAACGGCGTACCGGAGGGCGCGGCGGTACGGGACGAGACCGGGCGTACGTATGTCGCCGGGACCGTGGAGCTGGCCTCCCTCAGACTCAGCGCGCTGCGGACCGCGGTCGCGATGGCCGTCGCCAGCGGCGCCACCTCGCTGGAGGCGGCGGCGGTCGTCACCGAGGCGGAGACGGCGACCGACGAGGACCGCGCGGCCGTACGCGACCTGGGCGGACCGGCCACCCCGCTGCTGGTGGCGGCCCCCGACGGCACGCTCCGGACGACCGTCGAGGCGGGCGGGACCGCCTGATCCGGCGGCGCGGCCCCGGGCGGCGGGGACAGGCCGTATGTGACAGCCCGAGGCGATCTGGTCGGCGGAAGGTGAACGATCGGGGAGAATGGGCGCCATGAGCGCTCGTACCCCCTCTCCCGAGACGGCCGAAGCCCCCCACCGGGCCGGCTTCGCCTGCTTCGTCGGCCGCCCCAACGCGGGCAAGTCCACCCTCACGAACGCTCTGGTCGGCCAGAAGGTGGCCATCACCTCGAACCGGCCGCAGACCACCCGGCACACGGTCCGCGGCATTGTGCACCGGCCCGAGGCGCAGCTCATCCTCGTCGACACCCCGGGCCTCCACAAACCGCGCACGCTGCTGGGCGAGCGGCTCAACGATGTCGTACGGACGACCTGGGCCGAGGTCGATGTGATCGGCTTCTGTCTGCCCGCGGACCAGAAGCTCGGCCCCGGTGACCGGTTCATCGCCAAGGAACTGGCGGCGATCAAGAAGACGCCCAAGGTCGCCGTGGTCACCAAGACGGACCTGGTCGACTCCAAGACGCTCGCCGAGCAGCTCCTCGCGATCGACCAGCTCGGGAAGGAACTCGACCTGGAGTGGGCGGAGATCGTCCCGGTCTCGGCCGTCGGCGACCGCCAGGTCGGGCTGCTGGCGGACCTGCTGGTGCCGCTGCTCCCGGAGAGCCCCCCGCTCTACCCGGAGGGCGATCTCACCGACGAGCCCGAGCAGGTCATGGTGGCGGAACTGATCCGTGAGGCGGCGCTCGAAGGCGTACGGGACGAACTGCCGCACTCCATCGCGGTGGTGGTCGAGGAGATGCTCCCCCGCGAGGACCGCCCGGCGGACAAACCGCTCCTCGACATCCATGCGAACGTCTATATCGAACGCCCCAGCCAGAAGGGCATCATCATCGGCCCGAAGGGCAAGCGTCTCAAGGAAGTCGGCACCAAGTCCCGCAAACACATCGAAGCCCTGCTGGGCACTCCGGTCTTCCTCGACCTCCATGTGAAGGTCGCCAAAGACTGGCAGCGCGACCCGAAACAGCTCCGCAAACTGGGCTTCTGAGCGATACGGCCGCGCGTATTCGGGCCCCTTCAGAATTCGGGCCTCTTCGGACTCTTCAGGTCCTTGCGGTCTCTTCAGGCTCCTTCCTTGAGGACTCGGGAGATTAGGGTGCGCTGGGAGGCGGAGAGGTGGGGGTCGGCGCAGTGGATGGTCCGGGTGTCGACGGTGATCCAGTAGTGGAAGCCGTCCGGGACCCCGAGGTCGGCGGGGTCCGCCGAGGCGTCCGACAGGGCCTCTTCCACCAGGGACTGCCAGGCGGGCGCGTCCGGGAGGTGTGAGGTGTCCACCTCGGCCCGCCGCTCGATGCCCGCGAATCCGCCCGTACGACGCACTTCGATATGCATGGGTCCTGTCTAGTGGCTGGCGGGGGCGGGCGGTAGGCGCCGCTCCCGGGGCAGGTCGTCATGGAGTGGGGACACCGACCTGGGACCAGGCCTTGACCACAGCCTCCAGCTCCGCCCCGTCCCCGAAGCGGGCCCGCGCCGCCGACACGGTCAGCCGGGCGAAGTCCGCGAAGTCGGCGTCCCCCGCCAGCTCCCCGCCGGTCAGCACGTCGAACCAGATCCGGCCCGCCCGCTCCCACGCCTTGCCGCCCAGCCGGTCGGCGAGCAGATAGAACGCGTGGTTGGGGATGCCGGAGTTGATGTGCACCCCGCCGTTGTCCTGGTTCGTCCGTACGTAGTCGTCCATCGTGGCAGGCTGCGGATCCTTGCCGAGGACATCGTCGTCGTACGCCGTGCCCGGCGCCTTCATGGAGCGCAGCGCGACCCCGGTGACCCGTGGCGCGAGCAGGCCCTGGCCGATCAGCCAGTCCGCCTGGTCGGCGGTCTGGCCCAGGGTGTACTGCTTGACCAGCGAGCCGATGACGTCCGACATGGACTCGTTCAGGGCGCCGGGCTGCCCGTAGTAGGTCAGATTGGCCGTGTACTGCGTGACGCCATGGGCCAGCTCATGGCCGATCACGTCGACCGGGATCGTGAAGTCGAGGAAGATCTCCCCGTCCCCGTCGCCGAACACCATCTGCTCGCCGTCCCAGAACGCGTTCGCGTACTCCCGGTCGTAGTGGACGCTCGCGACCAGCGGCAGGCCCGCGCCGTCCAGCGAATCGCGTTCGTACGCCTTGAGCAGCAGCTCGAAGGTGGCGCCGAGCCCGGCGTACGCCCGGTTGACCGTGGCGTCCCTGCCCGGCTCTTCGCCCTCCCCGCGGACCTTACGGCCCGGCAGGGCGGTGCCGTTGCCGCAGTCGTGGATGGTGCGGTTCGGCTTGCCCGTCGCCTCCGCGCCGCTCGGCGGCCCGGCGGCGCGGAACGCGGTCAGCCGGCGCCGGGTGCGCTGGGAGGAGTCGGCCTCCAGCGTGCGCCGGGCGGGCCCGGAGATGACGGGATCGTCGGCCTGCGCGAGCTTGTCGAGGACGTGCGGCGGCACGATGGTGCAGAAGACGGGAGCGGGGCCACCCGCGGTGGCGTCGGCGTGCGTGAAGGCGTTCATACAGGCAATGTGGCACTCCGTCATCATTCTGTCACCCATTGCGACCAATGTTGCTGAAATGGAGTGATCTCTCGGCATTCCGGGAACTCGGCCGCATTCCGGGATCCCGGCCGCGCCGGTCCCGGTCCCGGCCGCGTCGGTGCCGTACGCGGGTGCCGTACGCGCCTGTCCCGTACGTGCGGGTTCCGCATGCTGATACGACCCGGCGTGCCCGGCCCGCCTCGGATATGCTCGCCCGCATCATGCGTTTCGGGCTGCTTCTCCTTAGCTGCCGCGGCGAGGGCCTGTAGTCGTAGGCCGACCCCCTCCCCGCGGAGTCTGGCGTTGCGGTGATCGCGCCCCGTCGGCCGTCCCAGTGGACACACGAGGAGCCCTACGCCATGTCCGATCCCTCTGTCGGCCGCCCGACGCCCGTCACCAACGCGACCCATACCCAGCGTCCGTCCGGGATGCCGATCCACAAGTACGGCTCGTACGAAGCCGTCGACATCCCCGACCGCACCTGGCCGGACAACCGGATCACCGTCGCCCCCCGCTGGCTCTCCACCGATCTGCGCGACGGCAACCAGGCACTGATCGACCCCATGTCGCCCACCCGCAAGCGCGAGATGTTCGACCTGCTGGTCCGCATGGGCTACAAGGAGATCGAGGTCGGCTTCCCGTCCTCCGGCGAGACCGATTTCGCCTTCGTACGGTCGATTATCGAAGAGGGCGCGATCCCCGAGGACGTGACGATCTCCGTCCTGACGCAGGCGCGCGAGGAGCTGATCGAGCGGACGGTCGAGTCGCTGCGCGGCGCCCACCGCGCGACCGTCCACCTCTACAACGCCACCGCCCCCACCTTCCGCCGCGTCGTCTTCCGCGGCACGAAGGAGCAGGTCAAGCAGATCGCCGTGGACGGCACCCGGCTGGTGATGGAGTACGCGGACAAGATCCTGGGCAGCGAGACCACCTTCGGCTACCAGTACAGCCCGGAGATCTTCACCGACACCGAGCTGGACTTCGCCCTGGAGGTCTGCGAGGGCGTCATGGACGTCTGGCAGCCCGAGGCCGGCCGCGAGATCATCCTCAATCTGCCCGCCACCGTGGAGCGTTCGACCCCGTCCACGCACGCCGACCGCTTCGAGTGGATGTCGCGGAACCTGTCCCGCCGCCCGTACATCTGCCTCTCCGTGCACCCGCACAACGACCGCGGCACGGCCGTCGCCGCTGCCGAGCTGGCGATCATGGCCGGCGCCGACCGGATCGAGGGCTGTCTGTTCGGCCAGGGCGAGCGCACCGGCAATGTCGACCTGGTGACGCTGGGCATGAACCTCTTCTCGCAGGGTGTCGACCCGCAGATCGACTTCTCGCAGATCGACGAGATCCGCAGGACCAGCGAGTACTGCAACCAGATGGAGATCCATCCGCGCCACCCCTACGCGGGCGATCTGGTCTACACCGCCTTCTCCGGCTCCCACCAGGACGCCATCAAGAAGGGCTTCGACGCACGGGAGGCCGACGCCGCCGCGCGGGGCGTCCCGGTCGAGCAGACCGTGTGGGCCGTGCCGTACCTGCCGATCGATCCCAAGGACGTGGGCCGTTCCTACGAGGCGGTCATCCGCGTCAACTCGCAGTCCGGCAAGGGCGGTATCGCGTACGTCCTGAAGAACGACCACAAGCTGGATCTGCCGCGCCGGATGCAGATCGAGTTCTCCCGCATCATTCAGGCCAAGACGGACGCCGAGGGCGGCGAGGTCACCCCTGGCCAGATCTGGTCGGTCTTCCAGGACGAGTACCTGCCCAACCCGGACAACGCCTGGGGCCGGATCCAGCTCCGCTCGGGACAGAGCACGACCGGTACGGACGGCCGGGACACCCTGACCGTACAGGCCGTCGTGGACGGTACGGAGACGGTCCTCACCGGTACCGGCAACGGTCCCATCTCCGCGTTCTTCGAGGCCCTGGCCTTCGTCGGGGTGGACGCCCGGCTGCTGGACTACCAGGAGCACACGATGAGCCAGGGCGCGAGCGCGCAGGCCGCCTCGTACATCGAGTGCGCGATCGACGGAAAGGTGCTCTGGGGCATCGGGATCGACGCGAACACCACACGCGCTTCACTCAAGGCGGTCATCTCCGCGGTCAACCGCGCGACCCGCCGGTCCGGCTCCGCCGACGGCTGATTCCCGCTGATCCAGGCGTTCACCTGGGCGTTTACCGACCCCGTCCACCCTTCGCGGTGGGCGGGGTTCGGCCATGTCGTGGCGATCTCCTGCCGCGGTGCTGACGGGGCCCGGGTGGTGTGGCTAACATCACGTCAACGCGGCAATGTTGCCGGAGCGTTACGGAGGTGCGCGACGTGCTGCCAGCTCAGGGATCAAGCGGCCGAAAAGTGCGCATCTGCGGCATTCGTACGTCCTGGAACACCATCGGGGACGGGGAGTTCTTCTGCCCCGACTGCGGCGGCGACCGCAACTACCGCCGCCGGACCGGCCGTCGCCGGTTCACCGTGCTGGGTGTTCCGCTGCTGGCGCGCGGACTGGCCGGGCCGGTGGTCGAATGCGCCGCCTGCCACTCCCACTTCGGTACGGACGTCCTCGACCACCCCACCACCCTCCGCTTCTCGGCGATGCTGCGCGACGCCGTGCACACCGTGGCGCTGGCCGTCCTCGCGGCCGGCGGGGTGTCCTCCCGTACGGTCAGGGAGACCGCGGTGCACGCCGTCCGCGCGGCCGGATTCGAGGACTGCACCGAGGACCGGCTGACCGATCTGGTGGAGGCGCTCGCAGCCGACACCGGGCGGTTCATCACGGACCCGGGACCGTGCGGCGCGGCGCTCGCCATCGAGCTGCACGAGGCGCTGGAGCCGCTGGCGCCCCATCTCGCTCCGGCGGGCCGCGAGTCGATCGTGCTCCAGGGCGCCAGGATCGCGGTGGCGGACGGACCGTACAGCGCGGCGGAGCGCGAGGTGCTCAGCATTGTCGGCGGCGCGCTGCTGCTGTGCTCGGACGACACGGAGAGACTGCTGCTGGCGGCCTCGGGCACGCCTTCCTGAGCCCTTCCCCAGGGGGCGACGGCTCGGGGGGCCGCGCGCGTGCGGGAGAATGGGCGCCATGAGTCTGTTCCGGGACGACGGCGTCGTGCTGCGTACCCAGAAGCTCGGTGAGGCCGACCGCATCATCACGCTTCTGACCCGCGGCCACGGGCGGGTCCGCGCCGTCGCCCGCGGAGTGCGCCGTACGAAATCCAAGTTCGGCGCCCGGCTGGAACCTTTCTCCCATGTCGACGTGCAGTTCTTCGCGCGCGGCAGCGATCTCGTCGGCCGTGGTCTGCCGCTGTGCACGCAGAGCGAGACCATCGCTCCGTACGGTGGCGGCATCGTCACCGACTACGCCCGCTACACCGCGGGGACGGCCATGCTGGAGACCGCCGAGCGCTTCACCGACCACGAGGGCGAGCCGGCCGTCCAGCAGTACCTGCTGCTCGTCGGCGGGCTGCGCACCCTCGCCCGTGGCGAGCACGCGCCCCATCTCGTCCTGGACGCCTTCCTGCTGCGCTCGCTCGCCGTCAACGGCTATGCGCCGAGCTTTGACGACTGTGCGAAATGCGGTCTCCACGGCCCCAACCGCTTCTTCTCCGTGGCGGCGGGCGGGGTCGTCTGCGCCGACTGCCGGGTGCCCGGCAGCGTCGTACCCTCGGGTGAGGCCGTCGGACTGCTGAGCGCGCTGCTGACCGGCGACTGGGAGACGGCCGACGCGTGCGAGGCGCGGTACGTCAGGGAGGGCAGCGGGCTGGTGTCCGCCTATCTGCACTGGCACCTGGAGCGCGGTCTGCGCTCGCTCAGATACGTCGAGAAGAACTGATACGCGGCGTACGCGGCGCCGGCGCCGGTACATACGCACGGACACAGCCGCACGGCTGCACAGCGACAGCGAAACTTGGGAGAGAGAGCGCATGGCACGACGCGGAATCCTGGGACGTTCCCGCCGCGAGTACAAGACGCCCGAACCGCACCCCTCCGGCGCCCGGCCGCCGAAGATCCCGGCCGAACTGGTGCCGCGGCATGTGGCGTGCGTGATGGACGGGAACGGCCGCTGGGCCAAGGAGCGCGGTCTGCCGCGTACCGAGGGCCACAAGGTCGGCGAGGGCGTCGTCCTCGATGTGCTCAAGGGCTGTCTGGAGATGGGCGTCAAGAACCTCTCCCTGTACGCCTTCTCCACCGAGAACTGGAAGCGCACGCCCGACGAGGTGCGTTTCCTGATGAACTTCAACCGCGATGTCATCCGGCGGCGCCGGGACGAGATGGACGAACTGGGCATCCGTATCCGCTGGGTCGGCCGGATGCCCAAGATGTGGAAGTCGGTCGTCCAGGAACTCCAGGTCGCGCAGGAGCAGACCAAGGACAACGACGCCATGACGCTCTACTTCTGCGTCAATTACGGCGGTCGCGCGGAGATCGCGGACGCGGCGCAGGCGCTCGCGGCGGATGTGGCGGCAGGGAAGCTCGACCCGGCGAAGGTCAACGAGAAGACCTTCGCGAAGTACCTCTACTACCCCGACATGCCGGACGTGGATCTCTTCCTGCGTCCCAGCGGGGAGCAGCGCACCTCCAACTATCTGATCTGGCAGAGCAGTTACGCGGAGATGGTCTTCCAGGACGTGCTGTGGCCGGACTTCGACCGCAGGGACCTGTGGCGGGCCTGCCTCGAATACGCCTCCAGGGACCGGCGCTTCGGCGGGGCACTGCCCAACCCGGAGCAGGCGGCGGCGGATGAGCGGGCGGAGGCCGACGCGCGAGCAGCGGCGGACGCGCGGGCAGCGGCAGATGCCCAGACGGCGGAGGCCGGGGCTCCGCAGGGCTGAGACGGTTTCCCGGGCGCCGGACGGCCCGGAAGATCGGGTGCCGGACGGGTGCGCCGCGCACCCGTCCGGCACCCGGGAGCGATCGGACTCAGTTCTTGGCGGCCCGACCGGTGCACTCCGCGCACTCCGCGCAGGTACCGAAGATCTCCACCGTGTGCGCCACGCTCACATAGCCGTGCTGCGCGGCGATCGTCTCGGCCCACTGCTCCACCGCGGGCCCCTCGACCTCGACGGCCTTTCCGCAGACCCGGCAGACGAGATGGTGGTGGTGGTCGCCGGTCGAGCATCTGCGGTAGACGGACTCGCCGTCGTTGGTCCGCAGCACATCGACCTCGCCCGCGTCGGCGAGGGACTGGAGCGTGCGGTAGACCGTGGTCAGGCCCACCGAGTCACCGCGGTGCTTGAGCATGTCGTGGAGCTCCTGCGCGCTGCGGAACTCGTCCACCTCGTCGAGCGCCGCCGCCACCGCGGCACGCTGGCGGGTCGATCGGCCGCGCACGGGGGCCGCACTTGATCCACCGCTGGGCGCAGTCGTCACAGGTGCCTCCTTGCCTCTGCCCGTATCCACCGGGCGTTGCCCGCTTCCCTCGGGCCATTCTGCCAGTTCGTCACCGGCTCGCGGTCAGACCGTGAGGTCGTCCGTGGGTCGACGGGCGGCGTGTACGCCCGGGGCGTCCGTCACACCGGGTACGGGCGCGGTCACCGTCACGGGCGCGGTCTCCTCCGCCGCCTCCTCGGTCCGCGGCGCCCCGGCCCGCCGTCTCGCCAGGGGAGCGGCCAGGACCGTCAGCACCACGAAGACCGCGATCGCCATCAGCACGATTGTCGCGCCGGGCGGTACGTCCTGGTAGTACGAGGTGACCGTACCGGCGAGCGTCACCGCCGTACCGATCACCACCGCGAGCACGAACGTGACGACGAACGACCGGGTGATCTGCTGGGCCGCCGCCACCGGCACCACCATCAGCGCGCTGACCAGCAGCAGCCCCACCACCCGCATGGCGACGGTGACGGTCACCGCGGCCGTGACGGCGATCAGCAGATTCAGCGCGCGGACCGGCAGCCCGGTGACCCGGGCGAACTCCTCGTCCTGGCTGACCGCGAAGAGCTGCCGCCGCAGCCCGACCGTGACCAGCACGACGAACGCGGCGAGCAGCGAGATCGAGGTCACGTCGGACGGCGAGACCGTGGAGAGCGAGCCGAAGAGATACGAACTGAGGTTGGCGTTCGAGCCGTTGGGCGCGAGATTGATCAGCAGGACACCGCCCGCCATCCCGCCGTAGAAGAGCATGGCCAGCGCGATGTCGCCGCGCGTCCGTCCGTACGCCCTGATCAGCTCCATGGTGATGGCTCCGGCGACCGAGACCAGCGTCGCCATCCACACCGGGCTGGCGGAGAGCAGAAAGCCCAGGCCGACCCCGGTCATGGCGACATGGCCGATGCCGTCGCCCATCAGCGCCTGGCGCCGCTGGACGAGATAGATGCCGACGGCGGGGGCGGTGATCCCGACCAGTACCGCCGCGATCAGCGCGCGCTGCATGAACGCGGTCTCAAGGATGTCCATGGTCAGGTCAGCAGTCCCGTACGGAGCGGCTCGCCGGCCGCGTGGGGGTGGACATGGTCGTGGCCGGGCAGGGCGTGCTGGCCGAGGGCGGGCGGCGGCGGCCCGTCATGGGTGACGCAGCCGTCGCGGAGCACCACCGCGCGGTCGATCAGCGGCTCCAGCGGGCCCAGCTCATGGAGGACGAGGAGGACGGTCGTACCGGCGGCGACCTGGTCGCGCAGGGCCCTGGCGAGGATGTCCTGGCTGGCGAGGTCGACGCCCGCCATCGGCTCGTCCATCAGCAGCAGCTCCGGTTCGGCGGCGAGCGCCCTGGCTATCAGGACGCGCTGGTGCTGGCCGCCGGAGAGCGCGCTCACGGAGTCCTTGGCGCGGTCGGCGAGGCCCACCAGCTCGATGGCCCGCTGGACGGCCGCCTTGTCGGCCTTGGAGGGGCGGCCGAGCCGGGTGTGCGAGAGCCGGCCGGAGGAGACGACCTCGCGGACGGTCGCGGGCACGCCGCCGGCGGCGGTGGTGCGCTGCGGTACGTAACCGACCCGCGACCAGTCGCGGAAGCGGCGCAGCGGGGTCTCGAAGAGCGAGATCTCACCGGCGGTGAGCGGGACCTGGCCGATCATGGCGCGGACGGCGGTGGACTTGCCGGAGCCGTTGGCGCCCAGCAGGGCGACGACCTCACCGCGGCGCACGGTGAGGTCGACGCCGCGCAGCACGGTGCGCGAGCCGAGGACGGCGGTGGCACCGCGGACGGAGACGGCCGGCGCGAGGCGCTGAGCAACGACAGGGTCTCCGTCCGCGGCGGCTGTGGTCCCGGCCGGCTCCGGGGCGTGCCGGGGGCCGGGAGTGGAGGGCCGGTCCTCGG
>NZ_LATD01000345.1 GCF_000981895.1 Streptomyces odonnellii
CCTCCCGTCCGGGCTCCCCACCCGCCGCGCCCCCCTCGGCCTCGTCGCGGGCGCGCGCAGCGGTGACAAGGGCGGGGATGCCAATGTCGGGGTGTGGGCGCGGGACGAGGACGGCTGGCGGTGGCTGGCCCACGCGCTGACCACCGAGCGGTTCCGGCAGCTCATCCCCGAGAGCCGCGAGCTGACCGTCGTCCGCCATGTGCTGCCCGGACTCCGCGCCCTGAACTTCACCGTGGAGGGGCTGCTCGGCGAGGGAGTCGCGGCCCAGGCCCGGTTCGACCCCCAGGCCAAGGCCCTCGGCGAGTGGCTGCGCGCCCGCCACCTGGACATCCCGGAGGTACTGCTGTGACCCGAAGGACCGCGACGACGGACCGCCCGGCCGGTCCCGTACCCGAGGAGGCCGCCCCGTGACCGTGCTTTCCTCCGCCCTCGACACCGCCTCCCCGGACACGGCGTTTTCTCACTACGCCGCCCACCGCGAAGCCATGCTCACCAAGCTCGCCGAGCTCGACGCCGAGCACGCCAAAGCTCTCGCCGGCGGCGGCGAGAAGTACATCGCGCGCCACCGCGCCCGCGGCAAGCTTCTCGCCCGCGAGCGGATCGAGCTGCTCCTCGACCCCGACACCCCGTTCCTGGAGCTGTCGCCGCTCGCCGCCTGGGGCAGCGACTACCCCGTCGGCGCGTCCATGGTCACCGGTATCGGCACGGTCGAGGGCGTCGAGTGCGTGATCACCGCCAACGATCCGACCGTACGCGGCGGCGCCTCCAACCCCTGGACGCTGAAGAAGGCCCTGCGCGCCAACGAGATCGCGTTCGCCAACCGCCTCCCGCTCATCAGCCTCGTCGAGTCCGGCGGCGCCGATCTCCCGTCCCAGAAGGAGATCTTCATCCCCGGCGGCGCGCTGTTCCGCGATCTCACACGGCTCTCCGCCGCCGGTATCCCCACCGTCGCGGTCGTCTTCGGCAACTCCACGGCGGGCGGGGCGTACGTGCCGGGGATGTCCGACCACACCGTAATGATCAAGGAGCGGTCGAAGGTCTTCCTCGGCGGGCCGCCGCTCGTGAAGATGGCCACGGGCGAGGAGAGCGACGACGAGTCGCTCGGCGGCGCCGGGATGCATGCCCGTACGTCCGGCCTCGCCGACCACTTCGCACTCGACGAACAGGACGCGCTGCACCAGGCCCGGCGGATCGTCGCGCGCCTCAACTGGCGCAAGGCGCACGCCGATCCGGGTACGGCCGCGCCGCCGAAGTACGACGAGGACGAGCTGCTCGGGATCGTGCCCGGCGATCTGAAGACCCCCTTCGACCCGCGCGAGGTGATCGCGCGGGTGGTGGACGGTTCGGACTTCGACGAGTTCAAGCCGCTGTACGGGCCGAGCCTGGTGACCGGGTGGGCGCGGCTGCACGGCTACCCGGTGGGGGTGCTGGCGAACGCGCAGGGGGTGCTGTTCTCGGCCGAGTCGCAGAAGGCCGCGCAGTTCATCCAGCTCGCCGACCAGCGGGACATCCCGCTGGTGTTTCTGCACAACACCACCGGTTACATGGTCGGCAGGGAGTACGAGCAGGGCGGCATCATCAAGCACGGCGCGATGATGATCAACGCGGTGTCCAATTCCCGGGTGCCCCATCTGTCGGTGCTGATGGGCGCGTCGTACGGGGCGGGGCACTACGGCATGTGCGGCCGCGCGTACGATCCGCGCTTCCTCTTCGCCTGGCCGAGCGCCAAGTCCGCCGTGATGGGGCCGCAGCAGCTCGCCGGGGTGATGTCGATCGTCGCGCGGGCGTCGGCGGCGGCGAAGGGGCAGCCGTACGACGAGAGCGCCGACGCGGCCGTACGGGCGATGGTGGAGCGGCAGATCGAGGCGGAGTCGCTGCCGGTGTTCCTGTCGGGGCGGCTGTACGACGACGGGATCATCGATCCGCGCGACACCCGGACCGTGCTCGGTCTGTGCCTGTCGGCGATCCATACCGCGCCGGTCGAAGGCGTCCGGGGAGGCTTCGGTGTCTTCCGGATGTGAGTCGATCGGATGTGAGCCGATGTCTTCCGGACATGAGGAGTTGTGGGCGCTGTGCTGATCACTTCTGTACTGGTCGCGAACCGGGGCGAGATCGCCTGCCGCGTCTTCCGGACCTGCCGGGAGCGCGGGATCGGGACGGTCGCGGTGTACGCGGATCCGGACGCGGGCGCGCTGCATGTACGGGAGGCGGACACGGCCGTACGGCTGCCGGGGGCGGCGCCCGCCGACACGTATCTGCGGGGCGATCTGATCGTGAAGGCGGCGCTGGCGGCGGGCGCGGACGCGGTACACCCCGGCTACGGATTCCTCTCCGAGAACGCAGGGTTCGCGCGGGCGGTGCTGGACGCGGGGCTGGTGTGGATCGGGCCGCCGCCGGACGCGATCGAGGCGATGGCCTCGAAGACCCGGGCGAAGGAGCTGATGGGGGCGGCGGGCGTACCGCTCCTGGCGCCCGTCGATCCGGCCGCGGTCACGGAGGCGGACCTGCCGCTGCTGCTGAAGGCGGCGGCAGGGGGCGGCGGCCGGGGGATGCGGATCATACGCGAACTCTCCGCACTCGGCGCCGAGTTGACGGCAGCGGCGGCTGAGGCGCGGTCGGCGTTCGGGGACGGCGAGGTGTTCGCGGAGCCGTACGTGGAGGGCGCCCGGCATGTCGAGGTGCAGGTCCTCGCGGACGCGCGGGGCACGGTGTGGGCGCTGGGCACCCGGGACTGCTCCCTCCAGCGGCGCCACCAGAAGGTCATCGAGGAGGCCCCGGCGCCGGGCCTGCCGCCGGCACTCCGTACCGCACTGCACGAGTCGGCGGTCCGGGCGGCTCGGGCGGTCGGCTACACGGGCGCGGGGACGGTCGAGTTCCTGGTCTCCGCGGAGGGCCGCCCGTACTTCCTGGAGATGAACACCCGCCTCCAGGTCGAGCACCCGGTGACGGAGGAGATCTTCGGCCTGGACCTGGTGGCGCTGCAACTGTCGGTGGCGGAGGGCATGCCGCTCCCGCCGGTGCCGCCGCGCGCGCACGGCCACGCGATTGAGGCGCGTCTGTACGCGGAGGACCCGTCGCGAGCATGGACCCCGCAGACGGGCACGCTGCACGCGCTGGACTTCGCCGGAACCACCGCTGCGGGGCGGGCCCC
The DNA here is from genome assembly GCF_000981895.1 of Streptomyces odonnellii. Lineage (GTDB taxonomy): Bacteria > Actinomycetota > Actinomycetes > Streptomycetales > Streptomycetaceae > Streptomyces > Streptomyces odonnellii. The sequence goes on from NZ_LATD01000345.1 coordinate 3,152, forward strand.
GGCCCCCGGCACACCGCGCCTCCGCGTCGACACCGGCTACTCCGCCGGGGACACCATCGGGGTGCACTACGACTCGCTCCTAGCCAAAGTCGTCGTCTGGGCGCCCACCCGAGGCGAGGCCCTGCGCAAGCTCCGGCATGCCGTGCGGAGGGCACGGGTGCATGGGCCCGGGACCAACCGGGAGCTGCTCGTAGGGGCGTTGGGGCATCCGTCGTTCGTGGACGGTCAGGTGGATACGGGGTTCCTTGAGCGGAGTCTCGATGCGCTGACCGGGCCCGTGGCCGGGGAGCGGTACGCCGCGGTCGCAGCCGCGCTGGCCGATGCGGCTGTGCGGGGGAGTGGCGGTGCGGGGC
>NZ_LATD01000346.1 GCF_000981895.1 Streptomyces odonnellii
CTGTGATCTTGGCGGTCCCCGCTCCGAAGCAGCTTTCGGCGGTACTGACGCCGACCGGGTGCCGACGTTCCTGACGCATGGTCAGCTCCTTGGGGCGCGGGTGAAGACGCTCCGCGGCGGTCCGCCGCTGGCATCCAGTATCGATCCAACAGCGCCGCGCGGCACGGCCTGCGGGGTAAGGGTTTGTACGCGAACGCTGCGTACACCCGTTCGAGTGAGACGGGAATGCTTTTGGGAGGCGGCGGCACGGACGGGCGCTCATTTGGCCACCAGAACCAGGTCGACGCCATGTGCGGGGGAGTCGACGCACGTGTCTCTTGACCCCAACGAGCAGCTCAGCCTGGCACCCGCCGTCTGCAAGGGCGAGTTTGTGCCGAGCCCGGGACAGATCTACTGCTCTCCCCGCTGCAAGAGCGCCGCCCACCGACGCGCTCCCGCCAGCCTGGCCGCATACACCTGCCCCGTCCGCGAGGGCATCTTCACCGCCAATCCCCGACTCCGCAGTCAGGCCACCGAGCGCAGCCGGTCCAGTTCGTCGCTGATCGCATCCCGCAGCGCGTCATGCTGCGGACCGAGCCTGGACTGCTCGTCACTCCACCGCTCACGCGGATAGAGCCACACAGGCTTGCTCACCACATCGGCCGGCTCCCATTCGAACCGCGGCCAGACATGCGCATGCAGGAACGCGTCCGTGTTGCCCAGGATCTCCAGGTTGACCCGTCGGAAGGCCGGGTCCAGCCGCCGACAGACACGTTCGACCGCTTCGCCGAGCTGGTCCATGTCGGACAGGAACGACAGCCGCTTCGCTCTCGGCAGGTCCGACAGCCGCCGCACATCCGGCTCGTCCACGAGCAGAACCGAGTAGCCGGGCAGGAACTGAACGTCCCCGATCACCGCGAACCCTGCCGTCAGCCGCCGCAGCACAGTCGGGTTCTCGCCCCTCAGTGCGGTCCCGATGCGGTCCATGCGCCAGTCACCAGTCATGGCCAAAACCTATATTCCGGTGATCAAGGACCGCTCTTCGATCCCCATCCTCCTCACGCGGTGGAGCGCCTCGTCCGGCAGTCAACTGCTCGACGGGGCGGCCTCCCCGACGTCATGACCGTCAAGGTGTGGAATGTGGTGACGTGGTTGTGGGCTGTGCTGATTCGCCCTGTCTCACGAGGCTGTCCATCGGCACGTCCGGGACCAAGTCGATGTCGGACACCGCCACGTGGTGGCCTTCGCTGCAATGCGGTTCGGTGCGTACCGCGGCACCACAGCCGCGATGGGGCAGGCTCATGGGTGAGGGGCCACGTCGCCGCTCACCCCACTGCATCAGCGCAGCGAGTACGGGGAAGAAGTCGGCACCCATTTCGGTGAGGTGGTAGTCGTGGCGAGTGCGCTCGCCGGGGTCACGGTACGGACGGCGTTCGAGCAGACCTGCGTCCACAAGGCTGTTCAGCCGGGTCGAGGCGACGGATTCGCTGATGCCCACCCGGACCGCGAAGTCATTGAACCGGGTCGTGCCGTAGAAGGCCTCCCTCATCAGGAGAAAGGCCGACCGGTTGCCGACCAGTTCGACCGCACGGTCGACCGGGCAATCGATCGCGTCCCACTGCGCGCGTGGGTTGAGCCAGCCCGTCAGGGGCAGATGCATCGAATCAGACATATGACGAGCATGGCTGGCTCGGCTAACCCCTTGCCAGCTAATAGCGTCCTGGCTATGGTTTTCCGGCGCCAGCCGGTGATGGATTGTTTTGTTCGGGCGCTTCGGTCGGCGCCTTCGATGTCAGGCAAGTGCGATTGGCCGACTCGCAACGCTTCGGTCGACGACCCCTAAGAGTCGGCTAACCCCTCAGAAAGGCCCCCTCGATGCCTCGAGTCATATGGACACCTCACGACATTCCCGATCTGCGGGCCCGGACCGCTCTGGTGACCGGGGGTAGTTCGGGCCGGGGGAAGGTCGTGGCGCGTGAACTCGCGCGCCGGTGCCCACGTCGTACTAGCCGTCCGTGACATCGACAAAGGCCGGAGAGCCGCGGCTGAACTTCCCGGCAGCACCGAAGTCCGCCACCTCGACGTGTCGAGCCTGGCCTCGGTCCGCTCTTTCGCGGACGGATGGTCCGGCGACCTGGACATTCTGATCAACAACGCCGGAATCATGATGGTTCCCAAGGGCCGCACAGCCGACGGGTTCGAACTCCAGATGGGAACCAACTACCTCGGCGCCTTCGCCCTCACCACCCTGCTACTGCCGCATGTGCGCGACGCGCCGACCAGCCGCGTTGTCTCGGTGTCCTCCCAGGCCCACAACGCGGGCAAGATCGACCTCGGCGACCTCGGCGGCACGCTGGGCAGGTACAACGCCCTTCGTGACTACGGCAACTCCATGCTCGCCAAGGTGTATTTCACCAACGAGTTGCAGCGCCGGTTGGAGGGTACGGGGAGTGGCATCCGTGCCATCACCGCGCACCCCGGCATTGCCAGGACCGGCCTCGGTGACCACGCCACGGGGTTCACGAAGGTGTTCCTCCACGCGACGTTGTGGACGTTCAACGACGTGGAACACGGTGCCCGTTCCATTCCTTATGCCGCTACGGCAGCCGACGTCCCGGGCGGCTCCTATGTCGGCCCCGACAGGATGGGTCACCTACGGGGCAACCCCGAGATCCACCAGCCGGGCCGCTCGGCCAATGACCCCGAACTCGGCCCCGCGCTCTGGGACGCGTCCACAAGACTCATCAGCGCCGACTCCCGCTCCATCTGAATCTGAACGGCGGTCAATCGTGTCGGTGTGCCGGTTACGGCGGCTCCGGTGCGGTCGGCGGCAAAGCGGCCCGCCTCGATACAGTCCTCCTTTTGTCGGGTGGGGTGCTCGCGGCGCATCGCGCTGAAGATGCCAACGACGATGCGTGAATCAGCTGTGCCTGAATCAACTGTCGCGACTGCGACGGACTGAACTGAAAAGGAAGTACGACGTGAACAATGCGCCCTTTTTGATTGCTGGCGCCGCGGGCGGTATTCAAGGCTCCACCGGGTTGCGCGTTGCCCGCAAGCTTCTCGAAGACGGCCACCCTGTGCGCGCACTGGTTCACCGTCTCGACGAGCGCTCGGCCCGGCTGGAGGAGCTGGGCGCGGACGTGGTTCAGGCCGACTTTCACGATCACGAGACCCTTGGCGTGGCCTTGGCCGACGTACGCCGCGCCTATTTCACCTATCCCGTACAGGAAGGCCTGCTTGAAGCCTCGACGCGGTTTGCCGCGGTCGCCCGCGAAGCCGGAGTCGAGCGGGAACATCGTCCGCCTGAAGGTCAAGCGGCTCGCCGAGCGGGGAATCCTGGCCGAGACCGAGCAGGGGCTGTTCACCCTGCCGTGACCGTAACCCCCGTCCCGGGCACCGGGCATCAGCTCGCGCGTCGCCCTGTGAGCAGGTCCTGGTACGACTTGGGCTGGAGCTGCAGGGGTGGAGCCAGGTCGCCAAAGGACTTGCCGAAGGCTTGCGGCGACCGTGCCAGTGACCCGACAGCTGCGGCGGCGCAGGTCCTGCGCCTGGCACGTTCCGACGCGAGGTGCGGCAGTGTCCGCCACAGGAGCGCGGGAACCAGGTCGAAGCAGGCGAGCGCCGCCTGATCGAGGACGAGTTCACCCAGACCCGTGCCGTCCCGCCACATCCGGGCCCTGCCATCCGCATCGGTCGACACGTACTCGGCGGTCCAGGCCCGCAGCTCCGGTGTGCGGTCCTTGACCCGAGCACGGATCTCCGCAGCCCGGTCTCCGAAGTCGGCGGCGACGCCGATCGGGTACAGATAGGCGAGCATGGCGTCGGGCAGCGAGGGATCATCCGGCCCTAGCAGCGGTCCAGGAGCTCGGCGACAAGCATCGCGGTGGGCGCCGTCGCAGGCCAGGCCTTGCCCTCGCGGCGAAGCGTCTCCGACCACAGGTGTGAGTACCCGCCGACGAAAGCCTCCGTATCGTCGCCGAGGAGAGCTGCCAGATGCCGCGGCGTGTCGCCGGCGGGGCCCGAGGCATGGAAGAGGCCGGACCAGTCCACATCATCCGTACGGTCATCCACAACGGGGATGGTGCCACAACACCTCGACGGGCTCACACTGACCAGACTCACTCCGGATCGCGGGACATGTTCACCCAGCCCGGTCCCAACCAGCCGATAGCACAGGCGAGTTGACGTGATCTCCAGCTACGAAAATTGGAAGAGCCTAATTCCTGATCGACTCGTAGTCGAGGTGTGAGTGGGCGGTTCGTGACTCTTTGAGTGGATCTGCTGTCGCCTGATCGTGTGGCGGCGAGGCGGACTCTGCCGGTCCGGGGTTGGTGATCGGGTGATGTGGCCGGGTGAGTGAACGCAAGCCGTACCCGAGTGACTTGTCGGACGAGCAGTGGTCGTTGATCGAGCCGGTGATCACCGCGTGGAAGGACCGGCACCGCTGGGTCAGCGGTCATCAGGGCGCCTACGACATGCGGGAGATCGTGAACGCGATCCTCTACCAGGGGCGGACCGGCTGCCAGTGGGCCTACCTCCCGCACGACCTGCCGCAGAAGAGTGCGACGTACTACTACTTCGCCGCCTGGCGGGACGACGGGACCGGCCAGGTCATCCATGAACTCCTGCGCTGCCAGCTCCGTGAACGCGCCCGCCGATTAGAGGACCGGACCCGACCCTGGTGGTGCTGGACACCCAGAGTGTCCACGTGGCCGCCGGGGTCCCCGCCTCCACGAGTGGCCACGATCCGGCCAAGCGGGTGCCCGGCCGTAAGCGCGGCCTGGCTGTGGACGTGCTCGGCCTGGTCATCGCGGTCGTCGTCCTCGCTGCGAACACCCACGACAACGCCGCAGGCATCATCCTGCTTGACCAGGTCGTCGAGCGCGCCGGCGGAACCGTCCGCAAAGCTCTGGCCGATCAGGGCTTCAAGAACCAGGTTGTTGTGCATGGCGCCGGCCTGGGGATTGACGTCGAGATCGTCGAACACAACCCGCAGGTCAAGGGGTTCGTGCCGCAGCCGAAGCGGTGGAGGGTCGAGCAGACCTACGGGATCCTGATACTGCACCGGCGCCTGGTCCGCGACTACGAGCACCGCCCCTCCTCCTCCGCCTCCCGCGTCTACTGGGCGATGACCCACGTCATGACCCGGCGCCTCACCGGCGCGAACGCCCCCACCTGGCGCGAGACGCAGGCGGTGGCAGCGTGAACATCGAGCCCGTGCTCGACGCCCTGGACCTCCAGGAAGACGCCGCCCGGGCCATGGCCGACGACCTCCGCGCACAGATCGACGACCTGCAGACCCGGCTGCGGGAGGCCGAGACCCACCTGAAGCACCTCGCGATCACCCGCTAGATCATCACCGGCCTCGCCGACCGGCTCCCGGCCGTCGCGCCGGACCTGCCCGAGCACCCGGACTACCCCCGCATCCTCGCCACCTTCAACCAGACGACCGGACCGCTACGGGCCAAGGACGTCTGCGAAGCCCTCGGCCCACGAACTGCTGCCGAAAAATGTCGAAGGCACCCGCGCCGAGCTGAAACGCCTGGTCAAACTCGGGCTCCTCACCGAGGCCGACACCGGCAACTTCGCCAGGAAGCCATAGCCGACACAACCTCCACCAGCCGCCCTGCTCCAACCTCAGCCGGAAACGGACATCACCTTAACGAACCGCCCACTAAGGAATCGGGCACGGAGTGGGGCAGCCCTGTGGGTCGGCGCCAGGTGGCCACTGCTGTATGCGGCGGTTCAAGGTCGAGAGCGCGCCTACGCGATGCGGGAGGTCGTGAACGCGATCCTCTGCCAGGGCCGGGCCGGCTGCCAAATCTTGCACAGGGCAGTGTGTAACATCCCGCCGCTCCCGGGCGTGCTCATGGCAAAAGAAGCATCGGGCGGGTGAACCGAGAAGGGGGGAGCGATGGCTGACCGGCCGGACGAGTTCGACGCGTTCTACACGGCCACGGCACGGCGTCTGATCGCCACGGTCTATGCCATGACCGGCGATCTGGCCGAGGCCGAGGACGCCGTCCAGGAGGCGTACATACGGGCATGGCAACGCTGGGCACGGCTGACCCGCGAGGGTGATCCGCTGCCGTGGGTGCGCACGGTGGCGATGCGCCTGGCGATCAGTACCTGGCGCAGGACGCGTAATCGCCTGCACGCGCATCGCCTGCACGGGCCGGCGGCCGATCTGCCTGCCTTGTCGGCGGACCGGGTGGCCCTGCTGTCCGCGCTGCGCGAACTCACCGCGCAGCAGCGGCAGGTAGTGGTTCTGCACCATCTGCTGGACCTTCCGGTGGAACAGGTGGCACGGGAGACGGGTGCTTCGAACGGTGCGGTGCGGACCCGGCTCAGCCGGGCCCGGAAGATCCTCGGCGAGCGGCTCGCCGAGGCAGGTGATCCGAGCGAGGAGGTTGTCCGTCATGGCTGAGGTCGACGACGTACTGGACGGTGTGACGGTGCGGATGCCGAACGCCGCGGAGATACGGAGCCGTGGATCGAGGCGCCGGGCCGGCCGGCGCCTTGGCGCGGTCGCCGTGGCCGCCGCGGTGGTGACGGCCGGTGTGGTATGGGAGATGCGGCCGATGGAAGGTGGTGGTGAGGTACGGCCGGCCGCCGAGCGCAATCCGTACCGGGTGGGAGGCGAGATCAAGAAGCTGGCCGACCGGGACGTCCCCATGTTCGGCACGTATCGCTGGAAAAAGGACAACGAGGGCTTGCTCGCCGAACCTCTTTCGCAAGTTGGCTTCGGGGGGGCCTGTCCCTACACCGTCCCGTCGTCCCTGATAGACACCGAGGACCAGGTGCGGGACTCCGCCTGGTTCGCCGGAGTCGGCGGGGCCGCCGCCCGGCAACGGGTCATCGAGTACGGGTCCGCGGACCAAGCGGCCGAAGACCTGGCACGGTACCTGAGCGATCTCGAGGCGTGCGGTCTGAAACCGCACGGCGAGGGCGGGGACAGGTACTACTCGGGGAACACCGTGGGCGGTAAGTGGCTGCGGGTCGACGTGGAGCACGGCAGGACGTGGGTCTCCGTCGTCGAGGTGCAGAACAGCTGGTAACAGGAGCGCCGGGGTTCAGCGGCGCGGCGGCAGGGGTTCGAGATGTCCTCGACCGCTGCGTCGCGCAGTGATCCGGAACGTCACCTAGGGGTTGTCCGGTCGATCATGTGACTGTCGCCTGGCCGGATCGTTGGCCTGCTGTATGGGGCGGGGTGAACGTGGTGATCTGTCGGACGCGGAGTGGGCGCGGCTACAGCCGTTCCTGCCGGTGAGCAACGGTCGGTGCGGGCGGTGGCGTGATCACCGGCAGGTGATCGACGGGATTCTGCACCGGGTTCGGTCGGGGGTTCACTGGCGCGATCTGCCGGAGCGGTTTGGGCCGTGGAAGACGGTCTACGAGCGCCATCGGCTGTGGTCGGCGGACGGCACCTGGGAACGGCTGCTGCAGCAAGTCCAGGCCGCGGTCGGCGCGGCGGACGAGATCGACTGGGACATTTCGGTGGGCTCCACCATCGTGCGCGCCCATCAGCACTCGGCCGGCGCCCGCACCGACCCGCCGCTGGCCCTTGCTGGATCAAAGGGGGACGAGCTGGTGGAACACCAGGACGAAACTCCATGGCAGAGCCTCGTCGGTCGGCTGGTGGAGGTGGTGCGGGGGGCGAGGGCCTGGGCCGCTCGCGCGGCGGCTTCACCAGCAAGGTCCACCTGAGCGCGGATGGGCACTGTCGCCCGCTGTCCCTGATCGTCACTGCGGGGCGGCGGGCCGACTGTACTCAGTTCGTTTCGGTGTTGGAGAAGATCCGGGTCCCCCGGCTCGGGTGGGGCAGGCCTCGCAAGAAGCCCGACAGCGTCGCGGCCGACAAGGCCTACGGCAACGGTCCCTGCCGTCAGTATCTGCGGCGCCGCAGCATCCGGCACACGATCCCGGAGAAGGCCGACAGTCAGGCCGCCCGCCTGCGCAAAGGATCGCGTGGCGGACGGCCGCCAGGCTTTGACGAGGACCGGTACAAGAAGCGCAACACCGTCGAGAGGACCATCAACAAGCTGAAGAACTCCCGTGCCGTCGCGACCCGTTACGACAAGCGCGGGTACGTCTTCCTCGGCACCGTCACCGCAGCCGCCCTGGTCATCTGGCTCCGCACATGACCACGTGCCACGACGTCAACTCACCGAGGCGCCCGGCGCCAACGCCAGGCCCGCTGCCGCGAGGAAGTCCTCAAGGCCGATGACACCGCTACTGGTGCCGTCGTCCCATTCGATCAGGAGCCCCGAGCGGCCCTCGTTCCACGACTCCGGACTGTCATCGAACTCAGGGTCGGGATGCCACTCGACGCAGCCCTCGCCATGCCGGTATCGGAGATACAAGTACTGGCCGTCTGCCGTCCAGGCATCCCACTGCGACGGGCAGGCAGAACACGTCTGCACAACCCGCACCAGCTTTCGGCCCTCGTCTGTATCCATCCGAGGATGGTCACGCACCAGCGGACCCTAAGCAATCGGCTTCAGGCTGTCGGCACACGCGCCTCAAATAGCGGCCAGCCGCACACCGTCAATGATCGGCCGGACAGCTCCTAGCCGACGAGTAGACCAGCATGGTCACCTGATACTACGCAGACAAGCAGCGGCGCCCGCCACCAGCCAACCTCACCCAACCCAGCCCTGAAACGGACGATCATTCACGAACCGCCCTCTGAGAGCTGGAAGCGGAGCTTGCGGCGGGCGGCGGGCAGGTGCAGCGCGTTGGGAATTCGGCGCCTGGTACCGCGACGCCTCGCACAGGCGGCTGTGTACCTGTGGCCGCATGGGCCCGCAACTGCCAAGATTCTCTGACCGTCCAAGTGCACTATTCAGTGGGGGTGTTGGGTGCAGTCGCTGACGGCTGAGGATCCGCGGCAGGTAGGTGCGTTCCGGCTGCTGTACCGCCTTGGTGAGGGCGGCATGGGGCGGGTGTACCTCGGCCGGTCGCCGGGCGGTCAGACGGTGGCAGTCAAGATGGTGCATGCGGGGATGGCCAGTGCGCCGGGCTTCAGGGAAAGGTTCGCGCGGGAGGTCCGTGTGTCCCGGGAGGTCTCCGGGCCAGGAACGGTGCCGGTGCTGGCCGCCGCCGCGGATGCCCCGATTCCGTGGCTGGCCTCCGCCTATGTTCCAGGTCCGTCCCTCGCCGAAGCCGTCCACGACCATGGACCGCTACCCGAGCCGTCCCTCTGGCGGCTGCTTGCCGGGCTGGCTCGGGCCCTGAGCACGGTGCATGGGTGCGCTCTGGTACACCGCGATCTCAAGCCGACGAACGTTCTGCTGTCCTCGGACGGGCCGTTGCTGATCGATTTCGGGATCGCCCGGGCAGCCGACGACACGGCCTTCACCGCAACAGGCTCGGTGGTGGGTTCCGCCGGCTACATGTCACCAGAACAGGCACATGGGGAGCAGGTGGGCCCCGCGAGTGACATCTTCTCGCTCGGGGCGGTGCTGACCTTTGCGGCCCTGGGGAGCGGCCCGTTTGGGAACGGCTCGCCACCGGAACTGCTGTACCGGGCTGTCCACGATGAACCGAACCTGAACGGCATGCCGGAGGACTACGCCGCAGTGGTGGGCGACTGTCTGGCCAAGGTGCCGGCGGACCGTCCCTCTCCAGAAGACCTGCTGGCCCGGGCAGAGGAACACCGTACAGACGAGCCCTGGCTGCCCGGCCCTCTTGTCCTGGCGATCTCCCGGAAAGCAGAGCAGCTCCTCAGCGTCGAGGCTGAGGACGACGCCACAAGGGCGGGGACAGGCGGCGGGCCACCGCCTCGTACAGCAGTGATCACCGAGGCCGACTCCGGTTCCCGGCCCTGGACTCCGCCGTCGTCCGCCCAGCCCTCGTCCATCCCGCCCCCATCCGGGCGGAGCGCGAACCTGTCGGGCTCCGCCACACCGCGCTCGTACGCGCCTCCCGCGTACCAGCCACCCGCACAGCCCCGCCCGGCAGGACCGAGGGCCGTGCCGGCTCATCCCGGGCCACGGCAACAAGTGTGGGTGAACCCGTGGGTGCGGCGCGGACCGCTGAGCCACCCGCTGCTGAGCCTGTTCGGACTGGCGCCCGCGACCGTTCTGCTGGTGACTGGGTCCAGCCTGAAGGCGATCGCGATCGCTCGTGATCACCCGAGTAGTTCGCTGGAGCACGGGGGCTGGAAGGACCTGACCGAGTGGGCGATGACGGACGACGGATGGCGGCTGCCGTTGACACTGATCCTCATCGTCATGCTGACCGTGCTGCAGTACTTCCGCGCCCGGCTTGAGCAGTATCCGGTGGCCGTCACCCGGACCTGGAATGTGGCCATCGGATGCTTCTGGCTCCTGTTGACGGGGACCGTGATCGCGAACTTCCTCTGGCTCATAGGGACGGCCGCGGGCGCCGAGGAGGACGCGGTAGACGGCAGGCTCCTCCTCCTCAGGGGGCTTGTGACCGCAGTCCTGATGCTGGACGGCCTCGTGACGGTACCGGTCGCGGTGGCGGCCTTCATCCGGGTGCTCCGCGGCGCTTTCGGCGACGTGGCGCGTCCCGCCCATCCCTGATCTGCCTACCGGCTGCCAGATCGTGGCGCCCCTGACCCCTCACGCGGACACCCGACCCGCCAGCCTCACTCAAACCAGTCGCGAATCGGACATCGACTTTCATATCGCCCTCTGGGGCGGCGAGCGTAGCCTTGAGGGCGTCCTGCTGCTGCGCGACCCAGGCAACCGCGCGGTACACATCAGCGCAGACCGCCATCTCGTCCGACTCCGTGAGCAGACCGATCGCACGTTCGACGTGAGCACGCGCATCGTTCAGGCGATGCAGACCCGCCAGAGCGGCAGCGAGACCGTGGTGGGCGTGGCCCTGGGCAATCGGGTCACCCAGTCGGTCCGCTGCTTCCATGGCGACGGGATGGACGGCCTCCAGCTCTCGCCGCAGGCCGCGCATGTGCAGATGATTGGTCATGACCCAGGCGAGTTGCCAGGTGTAGACGTCGTCCTGCTGCGCCGCTGCTTGTTTGACGGTCGCCGAGCAGTACCGCCCGCTCGGCGACAAACCAGGCATGCGCCCCCGCGACCGGCCAGGCTGGCCATGGCAGCCAGGGAGATGTCGGGGCCCGGGTGAAGGGCGAGCAGCCGGAACAGGCGGGCGGCTTCAGAGCTGAGAGCGTGGTAGGACCAGGAGAAGACGGCGCGCACGTCGGCCGTGGTGTCCTGGTTGTGGAGCGCGTCGGGCCGGCGGCTCTGTCGCGCTGTTCGGCCGCGACCGCTGCCAGGGAGAGAGCAGGCCGGGTTGCCGCGCGGGCGGCGGTGACCGCCAGGGCCAGCGGCAGCCGGGCGCAACGGGCGATGATCTCCTCGGCCGCTTCCGATTCGGCTGCGACCCGTCCGGGCCCAAGGCGCCGGGCGAGCAGTGCGCGGGCCTCCGGCGGGGAGAGTACGTCGAGGTGGAGTGGGTGAGCGCCGTCCACGGCAACCAGTCCGGCGAGCGGGTTGCGGCTGGTGACGATGACCGGACAGCCGGGTCCCCCAGGCAGCAGGGGACGCACCTGCGCGGCGTCGCGGGCGTTGTCCAGGAGCAGAAGCATGCGCTTGCTTGCCGGTGAGTAGAGTGCGATACAGAGCCGCGAGTGCGTCGACGCCGTCCGGCAGTCACTGTCCGTCGGCGCCGACGGACTCCAGCAAAGTACGAAGGGCCTGCTCCGGCGAGACCGGCCGACCTGCAGCTTCAAAGCCGCGCAGATTCACGTAGAGCTGGCCGTCCGGGAAACGGTCGGCGACCTGTCGGGCCCAGTGCACCGCGAAAGTGGTCTTGCCGACACCTGCCATTCCCGCGACGGCGCTGACCACCACTGCGCCTTCCAGGGGCAGACGGGCGACCTGCGCCAGTTCGGTGTCACGGCCGACGGAAGCCACAAGATCGGGGGGTAGTTGGGCCGGGACAGCGGGGATTCCGGCGGGCGCGGGCGCGGG
>NZ_LATD01000347.1 GCF_000981895.1 Streptomyces odonnellii
CAGATCCACCCGGCGGCCTTCGGCGCCTGAGCCGGGCCGGGTCCGGGAGGCGCGGCCCCGGCCCGGACGCGGGCGGCGGGGCACGGGCGCGGGCGCCGGCGCGGGGGAGCCGGTGGGTGGCGCGGGCGCGGGAATGCCAGCGGGTCGCACCGGCGTCGGGGCCGAAGGGGTTCGTGCGCCCCGGCGGGCCGTTCGCTGTCTTGACCCGTCCTTGGACATAAATCCTTGGGGCTCCGTGGCGGACGTGCCGCAAGATGGGGGCTGACCTCTGCCCCCCGATCTCGCGGCCCCCGTCCCGCCGCCGACCCCGAGAGACTGCGCGTGCTGCTACGACTTCTGCGAGCCCATCTCGCCCCGTACAAAAGACCCATAGCCCTGCTGGTGGCGCTCCAGCTTCTGCAGACCTGCGCCACCCTCTATCTGCCCACCCTCAACGCCGACATCATCGACAGCGGTGTGGTGAAGGGTGATTCCGGTTACATCCTGAAGTTCGGCGGCATCATGATCGCCGTCAGTGTGGTCCAGGTGCTCTGCAACATCGGCGCCGTCTACTACGGCGCGCGGACCGCCTCGGCCCTCGGCCGGGATGTACGAGCCGCGATCTTCGGACGCGTACAGAGCTTCTCCGCGCGTGAGGTGGGTCACTTCGGTGCCCCCTCGCTGATCACCCGTACCACCAATGACGTCCAGCAGGTCCAGATGCTGGTCCTGATGTCGTTCACGCTGATGGTGTCCGCGCCCATCATGTGTGTCGGCGGCATCATCATGGCGCTCGGCCAGGACGTACCGCTCTCCGTGGTGCTGCTCGCCGTCGTCCCGCTGCTCGCCGTCTCCGTCGGCCTCATCGTCAAGAGGATGCGGCCGCTTTTCCGTACGATGCAGACCCGCCTCGACACGGTGAACCGGGTGCTGCGCGAGCAGATCACCGGAAACCGCGTGATCAGGGCGTTCGTACGCGACGATTACGAGAAGGACCGTTTCCGCGAGGCCAACACCGGGCTGACCGATGTCGCGCTGTCCACCGGCCGGCTGATGGCGCTGATGTTCCCGACCGTGATGACGGTGGTGAACCTGTCGTCGATCGCCGTCGTCTGGTTCGGCGCGCACCGCATCGACAGCGGCGGGATGGAGATCGGCGCGCTGACCGCGTTCCTCGCGTATCTGATGCAGATCGTGATGGCCGTGATGATGGCCACCTTCATGTTCATGATGGTGCCGCGCGCCGAGGTGTGCGCCGAGCGCATCGAGGAGGTGCTGGACACCAGGTCGAGCGTCGTACCGCCGGAGAACCCGGTACGGGAGCTGCGCCGGCACGGTCATCTGGAGGTTCGGAACGCGGAGTTCCGGTTCCCCGGTGCCGAGGAGCCCGTTCTGCGGGACGTGTCCCTGATCGCCAGGCCCGGCGAGACGACCGCCGTCATCGGCTCGACGGGCAGTGGCAAGTCGACACTTCTCGGCCTCGTACCACGGCTGTTCGACGCCACCGGCGGCCAGGTGCTGGTCGACGGGCAGGACGTACGGGAAATCGATCCGGTGCTGCTGGCGAAGACCGTGAGCCTGGTGCCGCAGAAGCCGTATCTCTTCTCCGGGACGGTCGCGACGAATCTGCGGTACGGAAATCCCGACGCGACCGACGAGGACCTGTGGCATGCCCTGGAAGTGGCGCAGGCGCGGGAGTTTGTCACCGGTCTGGAGGGCGGGCTGAACGCGCCCATCGCGCAGGGCGGTACGAATGTCTCGGGCGGCCAGCGGCAGCGCCTCGCGATCGCGCGGACGCTGGTGCAGCGGCCGGAGATCTATCTCTTCGACGACTCGTTCTCGGCGCTGGACTACGCGACGGACGCGGCCCTGCGCGCGGCACTGGCGCGGGAGACCGCCGAGGCGACCGTACTGATCGTCGCCCAGCGGGTGTCCACGATCCGTGACGCCGACCGGATCGTGGTCCTGGACGAGGGCCGGGTCGTCGGCGCGGGCCGCCATCACGAACTGATGGCGGAGAACACGACATACCGGGAGATCGTGCTCTCCCAGTTGACCGAGGCGGAGGCTGCCTGATGAGCGGTCCTGGCGGACGCATGATGATGGCCGCGGGCCCGACCCAGCGGTCCATGGACTTCAAGGGTTCCGGAAAACGGCTGCTGCGGCAGCTCACCCGGGAGCGGGTCACCCTCTGGTGGATGTTCGGCACGATCGTGCTGAGCGTGGCGCTGTCGGTGGTGGGCCCGAAGATCCTCGGCCGGGCGACCGACCTGATCTTCGCGGGGGTGATCGGCCGGCAGACCCCGGCAGGCGTCTCCAAGGCGGAGACCGTCGAGGGGCTGCGGGCGAAGGGCGACGACGGACTGGCCGATCTGCTTTCAGGGGTGGACTTCACTCCCGGCCACGGCATCGACTTCGGCGCGGTCGGCGAGGTGCTGCTGGTGGTCCTGGTGATCTACGTGGCGGCCGGGCTGCTGATGCTGGTGTCGACGCGGCTCTCCATCCGGATCATCAACAACACCGTGTACCGGATGCGCGAGGACGTGCAGGCGAAGCTGTCGCGGCTGCCGCTGTCGTACTTCGACCAGCAGCCGCGCGGCGAGGTGCTCAGCCGCGTGACCAACGATGTCGACAACATCTCGCAGACCATGCAGCAGACCATGGGCCAGCTCATCAACTCGCTGCTGACGATCGTCGGTGTGCTGGTGATGATGTTCTGGATCTCGCCTCTGCTGGCGCTGGTCGCGCTGGTGACCGTACCGCTGTCGGTGTTCGTCGCGGCGAAGGTCGGCAAGCGGTCGCAGCCGCAGTTCGTGCAGCAGTGGAAGGTCACCGGCACGCTCAACGCCCATATCGAGGAGATGTACACCGGGCACTCGCTGGTGAAGGTCTTCGGGCGGCAGGACGAGTCGGCGGAGCTGTTCCGCGAGCAGAACGACCAGCTCTACGAGGCGGGTTTCAAGGCGCAGTTCAACAGCGGGATCATGCAGCCGCTGATGCTCTTCATCTCCAACATCAACTATGTGCTGATCGCGGTCGTGGGCGGGCTGCGGGTCGCCTCGGGCACGCTGTCGATCGGTGATGTGCAGGCGTTCATCCAGTACTCGCGGCAGTTCTCGATGCCGCTGACCCAGGTCGCTTCGATGGCCAACCTGGTGCAGTCCGGGGTCGCTTCCGCCGAGCGGATCTTCGAGCTGCTGGACGCGGTGGAGCAGGAGCCCGACGCGCCGTCCGTCGAGCGGCTGCGCAAGCAGCGGGGACGGGTGGAGATCGAGCACCTCTCGTTCCGGTACGAGCCGGAAAAGCCGCTGATCGACGATCTGTCACTGTCGGTGGAGCCGGGCCAGACGGTCGCGATCGTCGGCCCGACCGGCGCGGGCAAGACCACGCTGGTCAATCTGCTGATGCGGTTCTACGAGGTGACCGGCGGCCGGATCACCCTGGACGGCATGGACATATCCCGGATCTCGCGCGCCGAACTGCGCTCCGGGATAGGCATGGTGCTCCAGGACACCTGGCTCTTCGGCGGCACGATCGCGGAGAACATCGCGTACGGCGCTTCGCGCGAGGTCACCCGGGAGGAGATCGAGGAGGCGTCGCGGGCGGCCCACGCCGACCGGTTCGTCCGTACGCTCCCCGACGGGTACGACACGGTGATCGACGACGAGGGCTCCGGGGTCAGCGCCGGCGAGAAGCAACTGATAACCATCGCACGGGCGTTCCTGTCCGACCCGGTGATCCTGGTGCTCGACGAGGCGACCAGCTCGGTGGACACCCGTACCGAAGTCCTGATCCAGAAGGCGATGGCACGGCTGGCGCACGGCAGGACCAGCTTTGTGATCGCGCACCGGCTGTCCACGATCCGGGACGCGGATGTGATTCTGGTGATGGAGAACGGCTCGATCGTCGAACAGGGCACGCATGACGAGCTGCTGGCGGCGCAGGGGGCGTACGCGCGGCTGTACGCGGCGCAGTTCGCGCAGGCGGTGGCCGAGGTCGACTGAGGCCCGGCACAGCCACGGGATCCGGGACGCCGCGTCCGTACCGCCCTTCGCCGGGGGTACGGGCGCGGCGCCCGGCTTTCGGGCCCTTCGGGCCCCGCGTCTTCCGGCTGTTCAGTCCAGGTAGCCGCGGAGCTGGTCGGCGAAGGCGTGGTCGCGGAGCCGGCTGAGGGTCTTGGACTCTATCTGCCGTATCCGCTCCCGCGTCACGCCGAAGAGCCTGCCGATCTCCTCCAGGGTGCGGGGCCGCCCGTCGGCGAGTCCGTACCGCAACTGGACCACCTTGCGTTCGCGTTCGCCGAGGGTGGAGAGCACCGCCTCCAGGTGCTCGCGCAGTAGCAGGAAGGCCGCGGACTCGACCGGGGACGCGGCGTCGCCGTCCTCGATCAGATCGCCGAGCGCGACATCGTCCTCCTCGCCCACCGGAGCGTGCAAGGAGACGGGCTCCTGGGCGAGCCGCAGCACCTCGGTGACCCGCTCGGCGGTGAGGTCGAGCTGGGCGGCGACCTCCTCGGGGGTCGGTTCGTAGCCGCGCTCCTGGAGCATCCTGCGCTGGACCCGCACCACACGATTGATCAGCTCGACGACATGGACCGGGACGCGGATCGTACGGGCCTGGTCGGCCAGCGCCCGGGACATGGCCTGCCGGATCCACCAGGTCGCGTATGTCGAGAACTTGTAGCCGCGGGCGTAGTCGAACTTCTCGACCGCCCTGATCAGGCCCAGATTTCCCTCCTGGACGAGATCGAGCATGGTCAGGCCGCGGCCCACATAGCGCTTGGCCACCGAGACGACGAGCCGCAGATTCGCCTCGATCAGCCGGCGCTTGGCCATTCTGCCGAGGACGACGAGCCGGTCCAGGTCGACGGCGAGCCGGGAGTCCAGGTCGGCGGCACCGCTGAGCTTCTCCTCGGCGAAGAGACCGGCCTCGACGCGGCGGGCGAGGTCCACCTCCTCGACGGCGGTGAGCAGCGGTACGCGGCCGATCTCGCGCAGATACTGGCGGAAGAGGTCGGAGGAGGGGCCGCCGGTGTCGGCGCGCGCGCTGCCACGCGGCGGGGGCGGAGGGCTCTCCTCGGGCAGTTCCACGAGGTCTTCGCGGAGGGGGTGTTCGCGGAGGGGGTGTTCGCGCTCGCGGAACGATTCGTCTCTCAGGGAGCTTTCGCGTTCTCCTCGTTCGTGGAGGGGGCCTTCACCCTCGCCGAGCGGCTCCGGGGCGGCTGCCTCGGCCGTCTCCGGGTGGTGCGCCGCGCGGCTCTGGGGCGGAACACCCACCGCGAACTCGGCCGGAACCAGGTCCGGGGCCAGGTCCTGGACCGCGTTCTGCGGCGGCTTCGGGGGCAGGTCCGGTGGCACGGTCAGGGTGGGAGTCGGGGTCTGGGTCTGCACGGGGGGCGACCTCCAAGGTGATCGCTGCCGGTTCGGGGGGCGTACGGCAGCGGGACGGAGGCGGCCGGGCCCTGCTCCGTCCCGTACACAATGAGCGGATCCGCGGGGGTGAGGCGCCCACCGTCGGCAGGCCGGCCGCGCTCCGGAAGAACTCAGGCACCGCACCCCAGTGTGGGGTACGACACATGGCTGTCACGAGGGGCGTGCGACGACTTTCTGCGTCCCGTGCGTAACCGCGCCGTTACCGAGGGGGCGCGCAAGGGGGCGAAGGGTGTACG
>NZ_LATD01000348.1 GCF_000981895.1 Streptomyces odonnellii
CTAGTAGTGCTTCGTTAGGTTGGTTTGATCGTGCGGTTGGTGGTGGTGCATGCTGCCGGTTGTGGATCTTGGGGAGGTTGAGCGTCTTCGCGGGGATCTCGGCGGGTTCGTCGCGGAGATGTTCGCTACGCTGAAGCGCAAGGACCAGCAGCGGTGGGGTGACTGCTACCTGCGCGGGCTGATGCTGGACGGCCGGCGCAAGTCGATCCAGCCGATGGCCGAGCGCCTGCCGGACGGCAACATGCAGGCGTTGCAGCAGTTCGTCAGCCAGTCGCCGTGGGACCACGCTCCCGTGCTGCGGGCCATCGCGGCCAAGGTGACCGGGGAGATCGCCCCGGAAGCGTGGGTGATCGACGACACGTCCTTCCCCAAGGCCGGGGACCAGTCGGTCGGGGCGGCGAGACAGTGGTGCGGGGCGCTGGGCAAGAAGTCGCTGTGTCAGGTGGGCGTGAGCCTGCACGCGGTCACCGACGCCGCCTCGGTCCCGCTTGACTGGCGGCTCTTCCTTCCTGCTGAGTGGGCTGATCCGGCTGATGAACGCCGTGCGCGGGCCGGGGTCCCTCCGGAGGTGGGGCATCGGGAGAAGTGGCGCCTGGCGCTGGACGCGATCGACGAGGCACTGGGATGGGGTCTGGACGGCAGGACAGTGGTGGCGGACGCGGGCTACGGGCAGATGCACGCTTTCCGCGCCGGGCTGGCCGAGCGCGGCCTGGACTACGTGACCGCCGTCCGGCCGGACACCAGCGCCCATCCCGGCGACGCGGTGCCGACCATCCCGGAGCGGCAGGGACGAATGGGTGCCCCGCGGCTGCCCCGCTACCGCGATCCGGCCCGCTCGCTGAAGGACCTGGTGATGGCGGCCGGGCGGCGACAGCTGCGGCGGTGCACCTGGCGACAGGGCAGCAAAGGCGCGATGACCAGCCGGTTCATCGTCCTCCAAGTCCGCCCGGCCGGCGTCGCGGCGAAGAAGACCGCCCTGGACCGCCCGGGGGGCCGTGCCGGCTGGGATGGTGTCCTGCCCGCCGAGACCCTGATCGCCGAATGGCCACCGCACACCGACGAACCGACCGACTACTGGCTCACCAGCCTGGCCGCCGACACCCCGCTGCGGCACCTGGTCCGCATGGCGAAGATCCGCTGGCGCATCGAGCACGACTACCGCGAACTCAAGCACGGCCTCGGACTGGACCACTTCGAGGGCCGCACCTGGCGCGGCTGGCACCACCACGTCACCCTCGTCACCGCCGCCCACGCCTTCCTCACCCTCCGGCGCCTGGACCCAAAAGCCCAAGCGCCGGCCTGACCTTCTACCAAGTCCTCAACGCCATACGGGACCTGCTTCTGTGCTGGACCGGCGCATGCCCCACCTGCCACCAGGACTTACCGTCCCGGCCCAGACCGGGCCGCCCCCCGCCCGACACAACCTAACGAAGCACTACTAG
>NZ_LATD01000349.1 GCF_000981895.1 Streptomyces odonnellii
TGCCGGGCACTGCCCCCAGGCCCCCGGCCGCCGCCCCGACCATCGTGGTCGTAGGCCACGGCATGGTCGCCCAGCGCTTCCTGGAGGCCCTCGCCGAGCGGGGCGTGACCGACGGAGCCCGGGTGGTGGTCCTCGGCGAGGAGCCCCGGCCCGCCTATGACCGGGTCCGGCTGACCTCGTACTTCTCCGGTCGTACCCCCGATGAACTCAGCCTCGTGGAGCCGGACTTCGTGGCGCGCCACGGTATCGAGCTGCTGCTCGGCGACCCGGCCGTGGCCGTCGACCGCGCCGCGCGCACGGTCACCTCACAGGCCGGACGCACCGTCGCGTACGACACCCTCGTCCTCGCCACCGGCTCGTACCCCTTCGTACCGCCCGTGCCCGGCAAGGACGCCACCGGCTGTTTCGTCTACCGCACCATCGAGGACCTGCTCGCCATCGAGGAGTACGCGCGGAGCGCCCGTACCGGCGCGGTCGTCGGCGGCGGGCTGCTCGGGCTGGAGGCGGCGGGCGCGCTCCAGGGGCTCGGACTCGACACGCACATCGTGGAGTTCGCCCCGCGGCTGATGCCCGTCCAGCTCGACGACGGCGGTGGCGCGGCCCTGCTGCGCACCATCGAGTCCATGGGGCTGGCCGTCCATACGGGCGTGGGCACTCAGGAAGTACTGACGGACGCGAACGGCGCGGTCAGCGGGATGGCGCTGTCGGACGGTTCGGTCGTCGCCACCGATCTGGTGGTCTTCTCGGCCGGCGTACGGCCCAGGGACCAGCTCGCGCGTGAGGCCGGTCTGCGTATCGGCGAGCGCGGCGGGATCGCGGTCGACGAGCAGTGCCGTACCTCCGATCCGGCGGTCTTCGCGATCGGCGAGTGCGCGCTGGCGGCGGACGGCCGGGTGTACGGGCTGGTGGCGCCCGGGTACGAGATGGCCTCGACGGTGGCGCGGGTGCTGGCCGGGGAGACCGGCGAGACCGGGCCCGCCTTCACCGGCGCGGATCAGTCGGCGAAGCTGAAGCTGCTCGGGGTGGATGTGGCGTCGTTCGGCGACGCCCGGGGCGCGGCGGCCGGTTCGCTCGACGTCGTATACGCGGATTCCCGCTCCGGGGTGTACAAGCGGCTGGTGATGGACCCGGACGGCACGCTGCTCGGCGGGATCCTGGTAGGCGACGCCGACGCGTACGGCACGCTCCGCCCGCTCACCGGCTCCGTACCGCCGGTGCCTCCCGAGCGGCTGGTGCTGCCCGCGGGCGCCGGGGCACCGGCGGCGCTCGGTCCGGAGGCACTGCCGGACAGCGCGGTGATCTGTAGCTGCCACAACGTCACCAAGGGTGCGATCAGCGCCTGTTCTGATCTGGCCGAGGTCAAGCGGTGCACCAAGGCCGGGACGGGCTGCGGCAGTTGCGTCAAGGTCATCGGCCGGCTCCTCCCCTCGGCCCCGGGCGCCAAGGGGCTGTGCGGCTGCTTCCCTTACACCCGTAGTGAGTTGTACGAAATCGTCCGCACCCTGCGCGTCACCTCGTACGCCGCACTGCTCGACTCGCACGGCGCGGAGGGGGCGCGCGGCGGGGACGGCTGTGAGATCTGCAAGCCGACGGTCGCCTCGGTCCTCGCCTCGCTCGCCCCCGAGCTGGGGGTGAGCGGCTATGTCCTGGACGGCGAACAGGCCGCGCTTCAGGACACCAACGATCATTTCCTGGCGAATATCCAGCGCAATGGGTCGTACTCGGTCGTGCCCCGGATTCCCGGCGGGGAGATCACCCCGGAGAAACTGATCGTGATCGGCGAGGTGGCCAGGGACTTCGGCCTCTACACCAAGATCACCGGCGGTCAGCGGATCGATCTCTTCGGCGCCCGCGTGGACCAGCTCCCGAACATCTGGGCGCGGCTGGTCGACGCCGGATTCGAGTCGGGACACGCGTACGGGAAGTCGCTGCGGACGGTCAAGTCCTGTGTGGGGCAGACCTGGTGCCGGTACGGCGTGCAGGACTCGGTACGGATGGCCATCGCGCTGGAGCTGCGCTACCGGGGCCTGCGCTCGCCGCACAAGCTCAAGTCGGCGGTGTCGGGGTGCGCGCGGGAGTGCGCGGAGGCGCGCGGCAAGGACTTCGGGGTGATCGCGACGGCGAACGGCTGGAACCTGTACGTCGGCGGCAACGGCGGCACCGATCCGCGTCACGCGGATCTGCTCGCGCAGGATCTGACGGACGACGGTCTGGTGCGGCTGATCGACCGGTTCCTGATGTTCTACATCCGTACGGCGGACCGGCTGGAGCGGACTTCGGCCTGGCTGGAGCGGATCGAGGGGGGCCTGGACCATGTGCGGGACGTGGTGGTCCATGACTCGCTGGGGCTGTGCGCGGAGCTGGAGCGGCTGATGGAGGCGCATGTGGCGGGCTACCGCGACGAATGGGCGGAGACCGTCAACGACCCGGACCGGCTGCGACGGTTCGTCTCCTTCGTCAACGCGCCGGATGTGCCTGACCCGTCCGTGAAGTTCGTACCGGAGCGCGAGCAGGTGAAGCCGGATCTGACGGTCCTCACGCTGGAACCGGTGAACGCGCGATGAGCCGGACCACGGGCGGATCCGCCGCCGTGCCGAACACGAACACGGACTCGTATTCATACACGCGCACAGACTCGGCCCCGAACACGAACGCGTACACGGACGCGGGCACGGACTCCGACCCCACCCTGGAACTCCGGCTCGACGACGGCCAGTGGTTCACCGTCTGCGCGCTGTCGGCCCTCACCCCCGGCCGCGGAGTCGCCGCGCTGCTGCCCGACGGGCGCCAGGCCGCGGTGTTCCTGGACCGGTCGGGACGCCCGTACGCGATCGGCAACCGCGATCCGTTCTCGGGCGCGCATGTCCTGTCCCGGGGTCTGATCGGCACCCACGAGGGCCGGACCTTCGTCGCGTCCCCGCTGCTCAAACAGCGTTTCGACCTGCTGACGGGCCGCTGTCTGGACGACGACGAGGCCGCCGTCCAGACCTATGAGGTACGTGTGCGGGCACGGCGGGCAGCGGCACCCGGGCATGTACCGGTCCCCGCCGCGCCCCGGGCCGGCGCGGTTACGACGTAGCGCAGGCCGCCCCGTTCAGAGTGAAGGCGCTCGGCGCGGTATTGCCGCCGCTCCAGGCGCCGTTGAACCCGAAGTTCGCCGAACCGCCGGCCGGGATCGCCGCGTTGTGAGCGGCGTTCACGGCGGTGGCCTGCGCGCCGGACTGGGTGACGGTCGCGTTCCAGGCCTGGGTCACGCTCTGGCCGGAGGGCCAGGTCCAGCGCAGGGTCCAGCCGTTGAGCGCGGTGGAGCCGGTGTTCCTGACCGTCACATTGGCGGTGAAGCCGGTGTTCCACTGGCTCTGGACGGCATAGCTCACCGCACACCCGGTGGTGGGGCCGGGATCACCCGGGTCGCCCGGGTCACCGGGGTCGCCGCCGTCATCGGTCCAGCCGAGCGCCTCCGCGATCCCGTAGTACGCCGGCTTGGGCCGGAAGGACTCGTCGTACGGAGTGGCCGCGCCCTGGCCGGGAAAGACGTCCGGGATCCAGGAGTCCGAGTCGGTGAAGCCCCAGACGGTCACGCCCGCGCAGCGCGTAACGGCCAGGCAGGCGCTGGTGACGGCGTTGTACTCGGCCTTCTGCTGGGCGAGTTCGGCGTCGGAGGCGGGCAGCGCGATCCGGATGTCCAGCTCGGTGATCGCCACCTCCACCCCGAGGTCGGCGAAGCGCTGGAGGTTGGCCCGGAGGGTGGACGGCACCTGGCCGAGGATGAGATGGCCCTGGAAGCCGACGCCGTCGATCGGCACACCCTGTGCCTTGAGCCGCTGGACCAGGGAGTACATCGCGTTGCTCTTGGGGCCCGTGCCGTCGGTGTTGTAGTCGTTGATGTAGAGCTTGGCGGCGGGGTCGGCGGCGCGGGCGGCCCGGAAGGCGTCGGCGATGTAGGACTCGCCGAGCTGGGTGTAGAACTTGCTGGTCCGCATGGTGCCGTCTTCGTTGAGCGGCTCGTTGACGACGTCCCAGTGGTGGATACGGCCCCGGTATCGGGTGACCTCGGTGGTCACGTGGTCGGTCATGATCGTACGCAGTTCGGTGTTGCTGAAGTTGCCGTTGGCCAGCCAGTTTGGCATCTGGCTGTGCCAGACCAGGGTGTGGCCGCGCACCTGCTGGCCGTTGGCCTCGGCGAAGTCCACCACCCGGTCGGCGCCCGCCCAGTTGAAGGTGCCCCGCGTCGGTTCGACGGAGCCCCACTTCATCTCGTTGGCGGGGGTGATGGAGTCGAACTGGGCCCCGGTGATGGATCCGTACGTACCGCTCAGCTTGGAGCCGGTGACGGCCGTCCCGTAGTAGATGCCCTTCGCCGAGGCGAGGTCGCGCAGGACGGGTTCCGCGGCCTGCGCGGGAGCGGCGAGTCCGACCAGGGCGACGGCGGTCGCGGCCAGTACGGAGATCAGTGACGCGGCCCGGGACGCCGCGGCCCGGGATCCCACCGCTCCGGATCCCGCCCGGGATACTGCTCTTGATAAGATGCTACGTTTCCTCACGATCGTCCCTCTCTCACGTGATTTCGGAAAGTTCACAGAAACTTTCGAGAGCGCTGTTGGGAAGGTAGAGGCGCCATGGGTGTTCGTCAACGGAACCGACACCGGACGGAAACAAACGGTGGCGGGCGGCAGGGGGCGGGGCGGACGGCTCCGTCTCACCAGCCGTTCAGCCATCGGCCACGCAGAGCCCCTAGGCTGCTACGCCGTGCGACCCCGCGCCGTCGGCCGGCGCCGCGGGGCGGTCTCCACACCCCCATGGAGCGACCAGTGGAACGTCGCAGTTTCCTGCGCGGAGCGGTCATCGGCACCTCGGCCGCCGCCCTCGGCGGCACCTTGTGGCGCGGCGCGGCCTACGCCGCCCCGGCCCAGCCGGGAGCGGGCCCCTATGGAGCACTCGGCACGGCGGACGCCAACAACATCCGCCTGCCCGCCGGATTCACCAGCCGGGTCGTCGCCCGGTCGGGACAGCAGGTCCCCGGGACCTCGTACACCTGGCACAGCGCACCGGACGGCGGCGCCTGCTACGCCGACGGCACCGGCTGGATCTATGTCTCCAACTCGGAGATCGACCCCTCGGGCGGCGCGAGCGCGATCCGCTTCTCCTCGACCGGCGCGATCACCGCCGCGTACCGGATCCTCTCCGGCACCCACCAGAACTGCGCGGGCGGCAAGACGCCCTGGAACACCTGGCTCTCCTGCGAGGAGGTGGACCGCGGGTACGTGTACGAGACCGACCCGTGGGGCGCGAAGGCGGCGGTACGGCGGGAGGCCCTCGGCCGCTTCAAGCACGAGGCGGCGGCGGCCGACCCGGTCCGCAGGACCATCTACCTCACCGAGGACACCACCGACGGCTGCTTCTACCGCTTCACCCCCACCACCTGGGGCGATCTGTCGTCGGGCAGGCTGGAGGTGCTGGTCGGCGGTTCGGCCACCAGCGGCCCGGTGAGCTGGGCGACGGTCCCCGACCCGAGCGGCGCCTCGACGGCCACCCGCAATCAGGTGTCCGGCGCAAAGCGCTTCAACGGCGGCGAGGGCTGCTACTACGCGGACAACACCTGCTGGTTCACCACCAAGGGTGACAACCGGGTCTGGCAGTACAACGTGGCCGCGGGGACCATCGAGCTGGCCTACGACGACTCGCTGGTGTCCGGTTCCGCGCCGCTGACCGGGGTCGACAATGTCACCGGCTCCTCGTCCGGCGATCTCTTCGTCGCCGAGGACGGCGGGAACATGGAGATCTGTGTCATCACGCCGAACGACGTGGTGGCGCCGTTCCTGCGGATCGGTGGCCAGTCCGGCTCCGAGATCACCGGACCGGCCTTCTCCCCCGACGGCAAGCGCCTCTACTTCTCCAGCCAGCGGGGCACCAGCGGCAGTTCGTCCGGCGGCATCACCTACGAGGTGACCGGGCCGTTCCGCGCGTAGACCCCGTCCATAGTGGCGCCGCCCCTCAGCAGGGCGGCGCCCAGCGGGGTGAGCGTGTGCAGCACGGCGTTGCCGTGGCGCAGTGTCACGACGAGGCCCGCCTCGCGCAGCACACAGGCGTGCTGGCTGGCCGAGGCGAGCGACACCCCGGTCCTGCGGGCCAGTTCACTGGTGGTCGAGCCGTGCTCGATGGCCCGCAGGACCGCGGACCGGGTGTGCCCCACGAGCCGTCCGAGCGAGGGCCCCGAGCGGTCCGTGACGGCGGGCGGGTCGGCGTGGGTGACCGGGTAGACCAGGACCGGCGGCAGTCCCGGGTCCCGGTGGACGACCGGGGTGCCGCGGCAGAAGAACGACGGCTGGAGCAGCAGTCCCCGTCCGTCCAGGCGCAGTTCGCGGTCGACCGGATAGTCGGCCTCCAGCACCGGGGAGCGCCAGCGGAGCATCGGGGGCAGGGTGGACAGCAGTTCGTCGGCGCCGCCGTCGAGCAGCGCCCGGCCGCGCAGCGCGCGGTCCGCCTCGGTCCTGGCCCGGATGTGCGGCCAGTACGGTTCGATCGCGGCGCGGTGGTACGTACGGAGGGCCTCGACGAGCGCGGGAAGCGGCGGTGTGCCGTCCGGCCACGCGGCCGACGGCTCCATGGGCCGCTTGCCCGGCGGCTGTCCGCGTAACGACCGGGGCGGCCGGGCCCGTTCGACGGCCAGCAGCGCCAGTTCGGCGCGGACCCGCTCGGGCGGGGTGGCGCGTATCGCTTCGAGGCCCGTGTCCATGCCGGGCCGCCCCTCCATCGGCGTCAGGAAATCCGGAAAATAGCCGCGCGGCGGAACGAGCGCGGAGAGCAGAGCCGTTTCGCCTTTCCCGCCTTTCAGCCGGGCTCGGGTTTCCTCACGCCATTCCCCGAAGACAAGTGGCCCCCGTCGATCCCTTATTCGATGAAAGCTGAGAATCGTTTCCCAGAGCGGATCGGGACCGGCGGCCATCCGGACCCCGCCGAGGTCCTTCCCGGTAAAATGAATACGCAGCATCGACACCCCCACCTGTTGCGCCAGCGTTTCCCCCGCACCGAGTATGCATGCCATCACAGGCCGTTACCACGGTGTTTCAGCCACAGTTGAAACGCGTCGCGGCCACCGGGTCCGAGCCGAAAGGCTGTACAGCGTCGGGCAGGAATCCCGGACGGCCGAATAGGCGCGGCGAAGGCCGTGGGGGGCTTTGCGCGCTCGGCGGCGGCCGGCCGGGGCAGCGGCTCCGTGTCCGACTTGTGGAAAGGGAGCGCGGCCGGTGGGTGGGGATCCGCCGGCCGCGCTCCACCGCGTTGGCCCGTAACGCAATTCAATAGCGAGGGCAGAACGAAGGGGCGGGCGCCCCCGCACAGGGCGCCCGCCCCTTCGTCCTCTTCCGGAGCCGCCCGCCGGGCCGGTGAGGGTCGGGATGAACCGGCGGGTACGCTCCGGGGTCCTTGGCGGCGACGGACCTCGCGTGGATTCGGCGTGGATCAGGCGTTACCGCGAGTCACTGCCGGCCGAGGCCGCCGCCGCGCGCCCCGCCTCCAGCCGTGCCACCGGGATACGGAACGGCGAGCAGGAGACATAGTCCAGGCCCACCTCGTGGAAGAAGTGCACCGACTCCGGGTCGCCGCCGTGCTCACCGCAGATGCCCAGTTTCAGCTCCGGCCGGGTGGCGCGGCCCGCCTCCGCCGCGCTCCGTACCAGCGAGCCCACACCGTCCCGGTCGATCGTCTCGAACGGCGACACCCCGAAGATGCCCTTCTCCAGATACGCCGTGAAGAAGCTCGCCTCCACGTCGTCCCGGGAGAAGCCCCAGACGGTCTGGGTGAGGTCGTTCGTACCGAAGGAGAAGAACTCCGCGGCCTCCGCGATCTGTCCCGCGGTCAGCGCCGCGCGCGGCAGCTCGATCATCGTGCCGAGCGCCAGCTTGAGTTCGGTGCCGGTCGCGGCCTCGACCTCGGCGATGACCTGCTGGGCCTCGTCCCTGACGATCTCCAGCTCCTGGACCGTACCGACCAGCGGGATCATGATCTCGGCGCGCGGGTCGCCCTTGGCGTTCCTGCGCTCCGCGGCGGCCTCGGCGATGGCCCGTACCTGCATGGCGAACAGACCGGGGATGACCAGGCCGAGCCGTACCCCGCGCAGCCCGAGCATCGGGTTCTGCTCATGGAGCTTGTGCACGGCCTGGAGGAGACGCAGATCGTTCTCGTTGTGGTCCTTGCGCGCCTCGGCGAGGGCGACCCGTACGGACAGTTCGGTGATGTCGGGCAGGAACTCGTGCAGCGGCGGGTCGAGCAGACGGACCGTCACCGGCAGCCCGTCCATCGCCTCGAACAGCTCGATGAAGTCCCGCTTCTGGAGCGGCAGCAGCGCGCCGAGTGCCGTTTCGCGCTCGTCGTCCGTGTTGGCGAGGATCAGTTTCTCGACCATCTCGCGGCGCTCGCCCAGGAACATGTGCTCCGTACGGCACAGGCCGATGCCCTGGGCGCCGAAGCGGCGGGCGCGCAGGGCGTCCTCGACGTTGTCGGCGTTGGCGCGCACCCGCAGCCTGCGGCGGCGGTCCGCGTACGCCATCATCCGGTGCACGGCCTCGACCAGTTCGTCGGCGTCGTCGGCGCCCGCGTGCATCCGGCCCTCGAAGTACTCGACGACGGGCGACGGTACGACGGGGACCTCACCGCGGTAGACCTTGCCGGTCGAGCCGTCGATGGAGACGACGTCGCCCTCCTCGACGACCGTGCCGTTGACGGTCATCCGGCGTGCCTTGGTGTCGACCTCCAGCTCCTCGGCGCCGCAGACACAGGTCTTGCCCATGCCGCGGGCGACGACGGCGGCGTGCGAGGTCTTGCCGCCGCGTGAGGTCAGGATGCCCTCGGCGGCGATCATTCCGTCCAGGTCGTCGGGGTTGGTCTCGCGGCGGATGAGGATGACCTGCTCGCCGGAGCGCGACCACTTGATGGCGGTGTACGAGTCGAAGACCGCCTTGCCGACCGCCGCGCCCGGTGAGGCGGCGATCCCGCGCCCGAGCAGCTCGCGCTTGGCGTCCTCGTCGAAGCGCGGGAACATGAGCTGGGCGAGCTGGGCGCCGTTGACCCGCTGGAGCGCCTCGGCCTCACCGATCAGCCCCTGGTCGACGAGCTGGGTGGCGATCCGGAAGGCGGCGCCCGCGGTGCGCTTGCCCACCCGGGTCTGGAGCATCCACAACTGGCCGCGCTCGATGGTGAATTCGATGTCGCACAGATCGCGGTAGTGCGTCTCCAGGGTCTCCATGATGCCCATGAGCTGGTCGTACGACTTCTTGTCGATGGTCTCCAGTTCGGCGAGGGCGACGGTGTTGCGGATGCCCGCGACGACATCCTCGCCCTGGGCGTTCTGCAGGTAGTCGCCGTAGACGCCCTGCTGGCCGCTGGCGGGGTCGCGGGTGAAGGCGACGCCCGTGCCGGAGTCGGGGCCGAGGTTGCCGAAGACCATGGAGCAGACGCTGACGGCGGTGCCGAGGTCGCCGGGGATGCGTTCCTGGCGGCGGTAGAGCCGGGCGCGGTCGGTGTTCCAGGACTCGAAGACCGCGCGGATCGCGAGATCCATCTGCTCGCGCGGGTCCTGCGGGAAGTCGCGGCCCGCCTCCCGGGAGACGATCTTCTTGAAGTGCTTGACCAGCTTCTTGAGGTCGCCGACCTCCAAGTCCACGTCGGTGGCGGCCTGTTTGGCCTGCTTGGCCTCCTCCAGCGCCTCTTCGAAGAGCCGGCCGTCGACACCGAGGACGGTCCTGCCGAACATCTGGATGAGCCTGCGGTACGAGTCCCACGCGAAGCGCTCGTCCCCGGCCTGGGCGGCGAGCCCGGCCACCGAGGCGTCGGAGAGCCCGACGTTGAGGACGGTCTCCATCATGCCGGGCATGGAGAACTTGGCACCGGAGCGTACGGAGACCAGCAGCGGGTCGTCGTGCTGGCCGAGCTTCTTGGCCATCTTCTGTTCGAGGGCGTCGAGATGGGCGCTCACCTCGTCGCGCAGGGACGCCGGTTCCTTGCCGCTGTCGAGGTAGATGTTGCAGGCCCGGGTGGTGATGGTGAAGCCCGGCGGGACAGGCAGCCCGAGGTTGGTCATCTCGGCGAGATTGGCACCCTTGCCGCCGAGGAGGTCCTTGAGATCCTTGTTGCCCTCGGTGAAGTCATAGACGAATTTCTCGGCTGAGTCTGAGTGGGGATCATTCTTTTCCGGCACGGGTCTCGACTCCTCGAAGACGCGGTGGCTGCCCTGACGGCGAGGAACATACCCATTTCGAAGGTACCTCGGTACGTCCACTTGCCTGTCATACGGTCTTAACCACCCATCCGCCAGCAGATCGAAAGTGACCCCGGCCGGGCCCATTCTTGATGGCGTCTTCACGCCTCGAAGCGGACATGACCTGCCCATGACGCGCGATGCTCATCTGAGCTAGGACATCGACGTCTGAGTTCAGGAGATGAACACGAAAGGGGTGGCGCGCCGCGCCACCCCTTCCAGAGATGCATGCACTCACAAGTCGCTCATGTGAGCTATACGCCGATCAAACGTGGCGAGAATCACGCCCCTACCGGCTCCGTGATTCCAGGATCCGGACGCTCTCCGGACCCGGCCGCGGTCCCCGTAACCCTGCCGTCACACGCGCCGGGTGTGCAGCCGCTCAGCACCGCGAGATCGACCTCCTCCAGGCTCCGCGCGAAATACCGCCCGGGCGCCGGCTCCACCGGCAGCAGCGACGGCACCACCAGCACCGCGCACCCGGCCGCCTGGGCCGAGGCGGTGCCGTCCGGCGAGTCCTCCACCGCGACACACGCCCCGGGCGGCGCCCCCAACCGCTGGGCCGCCGCCAGATAGGGATCGGGGTGCGGCTTGGTCCGTACGGTGTCGTCGGCCGAGAGCGTGAAGGCGAAGCCGGCATCGGCCAGCGAGCCCGCCACCACCGAGTCCACCACGGCCCGCGGCGAGGCACTGACCAGGGCGAACGGCACCCCGGCGCGCTCCAGCCCGGCCAGCAGCGAACGGGCGCCAGGCCGCAGCGGCGCACCCGCCTCCACCCGCCGGAAGAAGGACCCGGCCAGCTCGGCCGCGACCGTGTCGGCACGGCCGCCGCCCGAGACCCGGACCAGATGAGCGGCCGTATCGGCGACCGCGCGGCCGACGACCTGGGGCGCGTCCGCGGCGGAGAGCCGGTGGCCGAGACCGGCCGCGACCTCCTCCGCCGACTCCCACCACAGCACCTCGGTGTCGACGAGCGTGCCGTCCATGTCGAAGAGGACCGCCGCGGGCGTCCTCACGCGCCCTTGCCAGCGGCCGGAACAGCGGCAGAGGCACCGGCGGAACCGGCGGCGGGCACCACGAGGACCGGGCGCCGCGCGGGCTCCACCCTCGCGCGCACCCCGGGCACCAGCTCACCGGCGTCCCGCGACGGTACGTCCGACTTGACCGAGCCGCCGCCGGGCAGATCGAGCAGGACCCGGGTCACCGCGCCGAAGAAGGACGCCGAGACGACCGTGGCCGTACCCGCAGGATCGGCGGTGGCGGTGATGTTCTCGGGACGGATCAGCACCTCCACCTCGCGGCCGGCCGGGATCTCGCCGTCCACGGGCAGTTCGACGCCCGCGACCGCGACCAGACCGCCGTCGGTGAGACGCCCCGGCAGCCGGTTCATCGCGCCGACGAACTCCGCGACGAAGGCGGTGGCGGGCCGCTCGTACAGCTCGGCGGGCGGCGCGCACTGCTCCAGCCTGCCCGCGTTGAGGACCGCCACCCGGTCGGCCATGGAGAGCGCCTCCTCCTGGTCGTGGGTGACGAAGATGGTGGTGATGCCGAGGGAGAGCTGGAGGCGCCTGATCTCCTCGCGCAGGGTGAGCCGGACCTTGGCGTCGAGCGCCGAGAGCGGCTCGTCGAGCAGCAGGACGCGCGGGCGCAGCGCCAGCGCGCGGGCCAGCGCCACCCGCTGCTGCTGACCGCCGGACATCTGGTGCGGGAAGCGGTCGCCATGGGCGGGCAGGCCGACCAGATCGAGGAGTTCGGCGGCGCGGGCGCGCCGCTCCTCGGCGGACACCTTCCGTACGCGCAGCCCGAAGGCCACGTTGTCGCGCGCGTTGAGGTGCGGGAAGAGGCTGTACGACTGGAAGACCATGCCCGCGTCGCGCCGGTTGGCCGGCACCCGGGTGATGTCCTCACCGTCCACCAGCACCTCGCCCGAGTCAGGGTGCTCGAAGCCGGCGAGGACGCGCAGCGCCGTGGTCTTGCCGCAGCCGGAGGGGCCGAGCAGGGCGAGGAGTTCGCCGGGCTCGGCCGTCAGGTCGAGGCCGTCGAGGGCGACGGTGGGGCCGAAGGCCCGGCGCAGGCCCCGGAATTCGACCCGGGCGCCGCCGGCCGCGGCCGGCTCCGGCCGCTCCGCGGTCGCTGTGGAGGTGGATGACATGGGGGACTACTCCTTGCCGGATACGTTGCCGGAGACGGAAGAGGCCTCGGGGGCCGGAGCGGTGGACGAGGTGGGAGTGGCCGGAGGGGCCGGAGTGGCGGCCGAGGCACGCGCGCCCGCCCGCGACAGAACCAGCAGCAGCACCCAGGTGATCAGCAGGCTGAGCAGGGACACCGCCACCGACATCCGTGCCTCGGCACCCGAGACGGTGACGATCCACACCGCGAAGGGCTGGAAGCCGAGCAGCGAGGCGATGGTGAACTCGCCCAGGACCAGCGCCAGGGTGAGGAAGGAGGCGCCGGCCAGCGCGGAGCGCAGATTGGGCAGGATGACCCGCAGGATCACATACGGCCTGCTCGCACCGCAGTTGCGCGCGGCCTCCACCAGCGTCGGTACGTCGATGGCACGCAGCCCGGCGTCCAGCGAGCGGTAGACGAACGGCAGCGCCAGCACGGTGTAGGCGAGCACCAGCACGATCGGGAACGACTCGTTCTGCACCGCGAGGAACGTCTGGTAGAGCGGAGTGCGGGAGAAGTGCTCTGGTCCCCAGCGCAGCACCGTGGTCACCCCGGTGACCAGCGCGATCGGCGGCACCACCAGCGGCAGCATGCAGACGATCTC
>NZ_LATD01000035.1 GCF_000981895.1 Streptomyces odonnellii
CTCCGCGACCACCCCGACGTCCTGGAGGCCGCCGCCCGGCTGCGCGCGCCCGACCGGCTGGCCCGCAATCTCGAACTCACCGCGGAAGCGTTCCTGCGTTTCCAGGAGACCTGCCGCCCGCTGCCCCTCGGCGACGAGAAACCCTCGGCCGCCCACCGCTCTTGGACCGCGCTCGCCGAAGCCGCCGGGGCCGTGCTGGCCGGCGGCCTGTCCCTGCTCGGCGTCGACGCACCAGAACACCTCTGAACCACTCAAGAGAGCCAAGAGAGCCACGAGATGAGCCGTTCCGCACACCCCGCAGGCCCCCGTCACGCGGATGTACTCCCCGAGGGGCACTACACCGCCCCCGCCGCCGACCTCAATGTCCTGGACGAGAAGGTCTGGTCCCGCACCGTCCGCAGGAACGGGGACGGCGTGGCCACCGTCGCGGGGATCGAAGTGACCCGGCTCGCCGAGGAGTTCGGCACCCCGGCGTACATCCTCGACGAGGCCGACTTCCGCGCCCGCTGCCGCGCCTGGTCCGACGCCTTCGGCAGCGACGCGGACGTCTACTACGCGGGCAAGGCCTTCCTCTCCCGCGCCGTCGTCCGCTGGCTGCACGAGGAGGGGCTCAACCTCGACGTCTGCTCCGGCGGCGAACTCGCCACCGCCCTCGCCGCCGGAATGCCCGCCGAACGCATCGCCTTCCACGGCAACAACAAGTCCGCCCAGGAGATCGAGCGGGCCGTCGAGGCCGGGGTCGGCCGGATCGTCCTCGACTCCTTCCAGGAGATCGTCCGGGTCGCGCACACCGCGCGCCGCCTCGGCACCCGCCAGCGCGTCCAGATCCGGGTCACCGTCGGAGTCGAGGCCCACACGCACGAATTCATCGCCACCGCCCACGAGGATCAGAAGTTCGGTATCGCGCTGGCCGGCGGACAGGCCGCCGAGGCGGTACGGCGGGCCCTCGCCCTCGACAGCCTCGAACTGACCGGTATCCACTCGCACATCGGCTCGCAGATCTTCGACATGGCCGGCTTCGAGGTCTCCGCCCGCCGGGTGGTGCAGCTGCTGGCGCAGATCCGCGACGAGCACGGCGTCGAGCTGCCGGAGATCGACCTCGGCGGCGGCCTCGGTATCGCGTACACCTCCGAGGACGACCCGCGCGAACCGCACGACATCGCGAAGGCCCTCACCGACATCGTCACCCGTGAGTGTGAGTCCGCCGGGCTCGCCACCCCCCGGATCTCCGTCGAGCCGGGCCGCGCCATCGTGGGCCCCACGGCCTTCACGCTCTACGAGGTCGGCACCATCAAGCCGCTCGAAGGTCTGCGCACATATGTCAGTGTGGACGGCGGCATGTCCGACAACATCCGTACGGCCCTGTACGACGCCGAGTACAGCGTGGCGCTCGTCTCGCGCCGCTCCGACGCCGAAGCGATGCTCACACGCGTCGTCGGCAAGCACTGCGAGAGCGGCGACATCGTCGTACGGGACGCGTTCCTGCCCGCCGATCTGGCCCCCGGGGACCTGATCGCCGTGCCCGCCACCGGCGCGTACTGCCGCTCGATGGCGAGCAACTACAACCATGCGCTCCGGCCGCCCGTCGTCGCCGTACGGGACGGCGCGGCCCGGGTGATCGTCCGGCGCGAGACGGAGGAAGATCTTCTGCGACTCGACGTCGGCGAGTGAAATACATGTCTCGCAATCTGGACAGAGGGCAGAAACCCCCGTCCAGTGAGTGAGACTGGTTCGGATTCCCGCGGTAATCGGCTGTGATGGATGAAAGGCGTAGGTCGGATGATGCGTACGCGTCCGCTGAAGGTGGCACTGCTGGGCTGCGGTGTGGTCGGCTCAGAGGTGGCGCGCATCATGACGACGCACGCCGGGGACCTCGCGGCGCGGATCGGCGCCCCGGTCGAGCTGGCCGGGGTCGCGGTCCGGCGCCCCTCCAAGGTGCGCGCGGGCATCGACCCCGCGCTGATCACCACCGACGCCATGGCCCTGGTCAAACGGGGCGACATCGATGTGGTCGTGGAGGTCATCGGCGGCATCGAGCCCGCCCGTACGCTCATCACCACCGCGTTCGAACACGGCGCCTCCGTCGTCTCCGCGAACAAGGCGCTGCTCGCCGAGGACGGCACGACGCTGTACGAGGCCGCCGAGCGGCACGGCCGGGACCTGTACTTCGAGGCGGCCGTCGCCGGAGCCATACCACTGGTACGGCCGCTGCGCGAGTCCCTCGCCGGCGACAAGGTCAACCGGGTCCTCGGCATCGTCAACGGCACGACCAACTTCATCCTCGACCGGATGGACACCGCGGGTTCCGGCTACTCGGAGGCGCTGGACGAGGCCACCGCCCTCGGATACGCCGAGGCCGACCCGACCGCGGACGTCGAGGGCTTCGACGCCGCCGCCAAGGCCGCCATCCTCGCCGGCATCGCCTTCCACACCCGGGTCCGGCTGGACGACGTCCACCGCGAGGGCATCACCGAGGTCACCTCGGCCGATCTGGCCTCGGCGCAGAAGATGGGCTGTACGGTCAAGCTCCTCGCGATCTGCGAGCGCGCCGCCGACGGGCTGTCCGTCACCGCCCGGGTGCACCCCGCGATGATCCCGCTCAGCCATCCGCTCGCCTCGGTGCGCGAGGCGTACAACGCGGTCTTCGTCGAGGCCGAGGCGGCCGGACGGCTAATGTTCTACGGTCCCGGCGCGGGCGGCGCGCCCACCGCCTCCGCCGTCCTCGGCGACCTGGTCGCGGTCTGCCGCAACAAGCTGGCAGACGCCACGGGCCCCGGCGAGTCCGCGTACACCCAGCTTCCCGTCAGCGCCATGGGCGAGGTCGTGACGCGCTACCACATCAGCCTCGACGTGGCCGACAAACCGGGCGTGCTCGCCCAGGTCGCGACAGTCTTCGCCGAGCACGGCGTATCGATCGACACGGTGCGCCAGAAAGGCCGCCAGGACGGCGACGGCGAGGCCGCCCTCGTCGTCGTCACCCACCGCGCGCCCGACGCCGCCCTCTCCGGGACCGTCGAGGCGCTGCGCAAGCTCGACACCGTGCGCGGTGTCGCCAGCATCATGCGTGTTGAAGGGGAGTAAGGGACCCATGACCAGCATCGGCATCCACCAGGGCACCCACCGGACCACTCACCAGTGGCGCGGCATCATCGAGGAGTACCGGGACCGCCTCCCGGTGACGGACACCACCCCCGTGGTCACACTCCGTGAGGGTGGTACGCCGCTCGTCCCCGCGCAGGTGCTGTCCGAGCGGACCGGGTGTGACGTTCATCTCAAGGTCGAGGGTGCCAACCCCACCGGGTCCTTCAAGGACCGTGGCATGACCATGGCCATCACCCGGGCCAAGGCGGAGGGCGCCCAGGCGGTCATCTGCGCCTCCACCGGCAACACCTCGGCCTCCGCCGCGGCCTACGCGGTACGGGCCGGCATGGTCTGCGCCGTCCTCGTACCCCAGGGCAAGATCGCCCTCGGCAAGATGGGCCAGGCCCTGGTGCACGGCGCCAGGATCCTCCAGGTCGACGGCAACTTCGACGACTGCCTGACCCTGGCGCGCGCGCTCTCCGACAACTACCCGGTGGCGCTGGTCAATTCGGTCAACCCGGTCAGGATCGAGGGCCAGAAGACCGCCGCCTTCGAGATCGTCGACGCGCTCGGCGACGCCCCCGACATCCATGTGCTGCCCGTCGGCAACGCCGGCAACATCACGGCCTACTGGAGGGGCTACCGCGAGTACGCCGCCGACGGCATCGCGGCCCGCACCCCCCGTATGTGGGGCTTCCAGGCCTCCGGATCGGCGCCCATCGTGCGCGGCGAGGTCGTCAAGGACCCGCACACCGTCGCCACCGCGATCCGGATCGGCAACCCGGCGTCCTGGCAGTACGCGCTGGCCGCCCGTGACGAGTCCGGCGGCTTCATCGACTCCGTGACGGACCGGCAGATCCTGTCCGCGTACCGGCTGTTGGCCGCCCAGGAGGGAGTCTTCGTCGAGCCCGCCTCGGCCGCCTCCGTCGCCGGACTCCTCAAGGCCGCAGAGGAGGGCAAGGTCGACCCCGGCCAGCGCATCGTCTGCACGGTCACCGGCAACGGCCTCAAGGACCCGGACTGGGCGGTCGCCGGAGCGCCGCAGCCGGTCACCGTACCGGTCGACGCCACCGTCGCGGCCCAGCGCCTCGGCCTGAGCTGAGCCTGCCCGCCGGGGCCGGAACCGGCCGCCGGCCGCGAACCGACGCGGGACGGCGCCCCCGGCGGCCCCCAAGCGCGGCAAGAGCGACAAAGGCGCACAGGAGGCACGCGACACGCATCGTGCGCCTCCTGTGCGCCCTATGTCGCCACACAACCTTCCTTCGATAGGCTGTACCCAATCCGCCCCGCCGCATATGCCGCGGCGCTGTCGCCCCCGTGGCCCCCGGGCGTTCCGCATGTCCGCGTATATTCCGTACATCTCGAACATCCCGCACCGCCACACGATCATCCAGTCACGCCGTCACACCCACGTAAACAGGCCACAGGTCCCACACGCCAAGGAGAGTCGTCAGAGCGATGGCCGGTCCCGCGTTCCGCGCCGCCGCCGTACGGGTGCGCACCCCCGCCACCAGCGCCAATCTCGGTCCTGGCTTCGATTCCCTGGGCCTGTCGCTGGGGCTCTACGACGATGTGGTCGTCCGTGTCGCCGACTCCGGCCTGCACGTCGACATCGCCGGTGAGGGCGCGGAAACACTTCCCCGCGACGAGAGCCATCTGCTCGTACGCTCCCTGCGCACCGCCTTCGACCTGCTCGGCGGGCAGCCGCGCGGCCTGGAGGTCGTCTGCGCCAACCGCATCCCGCACGGCCGCGGCCTCGGCTCCTCCTCGGCGGCGATCTGCGCCGGGATCGTCGCGGCCCGCGCCGTGACCATAGGCGGGGACGCCCGGCTCGACGACACGGCGCTGCTGGAGCTGGCCGGCGAGATCGAGGGACACCCGGACAATGTCGCCGCCTGTCTGCTCGGCGGATTCACGCTGGCCTGGACGGACGGCGGCGCGGCCCGGGCCATCAGGATGGATCCCGCCGATTCCATCGTTCCGGTGGTTTTCGTCCCCGGCGGCCCGGTGCTCACGGAGACGGCCCGCGCGCTGCTGCCGCGTACCGTTCCGCATGTTGACGCGGCCGTCAACGCGAGCCGCGCGGCCCTGCTCGTCGAGGCGCTGACCAGGCGGCCCGAGCTGCTGCTGCCGGCCACCGAGGACCGGATCCACCAGGACTACCGGACTCCGGCGATGCCCCAGAGCGTCGCCCTTGTCAACCGACTGCGCGCGGACGGCGTCCCAGCAGTCATCTCCGGCGCGGGCCCCACGGTCCTGGCGCTGGTCGAGGACGGTGCGGCCGACAAGGTCGCACGGCTCGCGGGCGAG
Source organism: Streptomyces odonnellii (assembly GCF_000981895.1). Taxonomy (GTDB): domain Bacteria; phylum Actinomycetota; class Actinomycetes; order Streptomycetales; family Streptomycetaceae; genus Streptomyces; species Streptomyces odonnellii. The sequence goes on from NZ_LATD01000035.1 coordinate 5,392, forward strand.
GGGTGGGCGGCCAACCGGCTCTCACTCGACACCGCGGGCGCCAGTGTTCTGCCGCTCGGCGCATAGCCGCTCGGGATTGCCGGTGAGGGAGAGGGGGAATGTTTGTTGGAGCCGGTAGTGTTAACCTCAAGTCTGCAACCGACGTCTTTGAGGCGCGGTGCTTCGTGTCCCGCTTCGGGGCCAACCTTCTTCCGGGAGCCTCCCCAACTGCCTGAGCAGCCTGCCTGAGCAGTTTTGAGCACGCACCGGAACCGGCACGACACCCCCCGTTTTTCCCAGCGGAGGGCCGAGCAGGGGGACCTCGGGCCGGACCCATCGCACGTATGCATTTTTCTCCGCCATATCCGGCGGGACCACCGCCCCGGGGCGGTGGTCCCGCAGGATGGGACCGCCGTCGGACAGCACAACCGGTCGCCGAGCCAGAAGGCCGACGTCCGCTCCAGGGAAGGACCCTTCGTGAGCGACACCACCGATCTGATGGGCGTGACTGCCGACAACAGTGTCGACGCCACCGCGCCCGCCGCAGGTGCTGCCACTGGCACCACCGCACGGCGCCGCCGCTCCGGCACCGGCCTCGAGGGCATGGTCCTGGCCGAGCTGCAGCAGGTCGCGTCCGGCCTCGGCATCAGGGGCACCGCGCGGATGCGCAAGAGCCAGTTGATCGAGGTCATCAAGGAAGCGCAGGCCGGAGGCCCGTCCACGGCCAAGAGCGCCGAGGCGGGCGGTGACGACACCGCCGCCAAGCCGAAGCGGCGCGCCACCTCCAAGGCACGCACGGGCGAGGCCGCCGCGGCCGAGGACAGCGCGGACACCGCCGAGAAGGCCGTGGCCACGCAGCAGATCGACATCCCCGGCCAGCCCGCCAGCGACGACCAGCCGGTGGGCGAGCGGCGCCGCCGCCGGGCCACCGCGCAGGCCGGCAGCCCCGAGGTCTCGGGCGAGGCCGCGGCCGACGGCAAGGCCGAGGCGGGGGCCGACAGCAGGGCCGAGGCCGCCGTGGCGGTGTCCGGCACGGGCGCGGCGCAGGGTGACGCGGAAGGACGGCGCGGCGAGCGCCAGGACCGCGGCCAGCGCGGGGACCGGGACCGCGGCGAGCGCCGCGACCGGCAGCGCGACCGCCGGGGCAAGGCCGACGAACAGCAGGGCGGCCAGGGCGGCGGCCAGCAGCAGAGCGGCGGCCAGCGCCAGCAGCGGGACAACCGCGGCGGACAGAACGCGGGACCGCAGGACGACTTCGACGACGAGGCGGGCGGCCGGCGCGGCCGGCGCGGCCGGTACCGCGACCGCCGGGGGCGCCGCGGCCGTGACGAGTTCGGTCCGGGCGAGCCGCAGGTCGCCGACGACGATGTGCTGATCCCCGTCGCGGGCATCCTCGACATCCTCGACAACTACGCGTTCATCAGGACCTCCGGCTATCTGCCGGGCCCGAACGACGTGTACGTCTCGCTCGCCCAGGTCCGCAAGAACGGTCTGCGCAAGGGCGACCATGTCACCGGCGCCGTGCGCCAGCCCAAGGAGGGCGAGCGCCGCGAGAAGTTCAACGCGCTGGTGCGGCTGGACTCCGTCAACGGCATGGCGCCCGAAACGGGCCGTGGCCGCCCCGAGTTCCAGAAGCTCACCCCGCTCTACCCGCAGGACCGGCTCCGGCTGGAGACCGACCCGGGCGTGCTGACCACGCGGATCATCGATCTGGTCGCCCCCATCGGCAAGGGCCAGCGCGGTCTGATCGTGGCCCCGCCGAAGACCGGTAAGACCATGATCCTCCAGGCCATCGCCAACGCGATCACGGTCAACAGCCCCGAGTGCCATCTGATGGTCGTCCTCGTCGACGAGCGCCCCGAAGAGGTCACCGACATGCAGCGGTCGGTCAAGGGCGAGGTCATCTCCTCGACCTTCGACCGCCCGGCCGAGGACCACACCACCGTCGCCGAGCTGGCCATCGAGCGCGCCAAGCGCCTGGTCGAGCTGGGCCACGACGTGGTCGTGCTGCTGGACTCGATCACCCGTCTGGGCCGTGCGTACAACCTCGCGGCGCCTGCCTCCGGCCGCATCCTGTCCGGTGGTGTCGACTCGACCGCGCTCTACCCGCCGAAGCGCTTCTTCGGCGCGGCGCGCAACATCGAGGACGGCGGCTCGCTGACCATCCTGGCCACCGCGCTGGTCGAGACCGGCTCGCGGATGGACGAGGTGATCTTCGAGGAGTTCAAGGGCACCGGCAACATGGAGCTGAAGCTCGACAGGAAGCTCTCGGACAAGCGCATCTTCCCGGCGGTGGACGTGGACGCGTCCAGCACCCGCAAGGAGGAGATCCTGCTCGGCGGCGAGGAGCTGGCGGTGGTCTGGAAGCTGCGCCGGGTGCTGCACGCGCTCGACCAGCAGCAGGCGATCGAGCTGCTCCTGGACAAGATGAAGCAGACGAAGTCGAACGCCGAGTTCCTGCTCCAGATCCAGAAGACGACGCCCGGCCCCGGCAACGGGAACGACTGACCCGGCCCGCCGTCTCCTGATCTCCATCGAGTATTTCCGTCGAACCGCCCCGGTGCCCGTGCGCCGGGGCGGTTCGCCGTACGGGGCCCCGTGGAAGCGCCCGGACGGCCCGCCGGCGTCTCCGTAACCCGGCCCCTCGCCCCTCCCGTCACCGGACGCCCGGCACAGGCTCACAGGGCCCCGCAGACCCCTCCTGCCGCGTCTCTCCGTGCCTCTCCCACGCCCCCGGTTCGCTCAGCGGGTGCCGGGCTCTGCTCCGGATGCTTCACTGACTGGACAAGTACGGCATATCGCACAGGGTGCGGGCGGTACGGACTGAGGGAGGCCATGACGGACGGGAGCAGCCGGATACCCGGCCGGACACCGGGCCGCCGTCGGGGCCGCGGCGCCAAGAACAGGCGCCGCCGCAGGGCGGCCAGAGCCGTCGCATGGTCGGCCGCGGTACTGGTTCTGCTCGGCGGTTCCGGGCTCGGATATGTGTACGTCAAGCTCGACGGCAATCTCCGGGGGATCGACATCGACCGCATCCTCGGCAGGGACCGCCCGGCCGACACCGGCGGCGGTTCCCAGGACATCCTGGTCCTCGGCTCCGACTCCCGCTCCGGAGCCAATGGCGAGTACGGCAGCGACGGCGGCGGCGCCCGCTCGGACACGGCGATGATCGTCCATATCTATCCGGGCCGGAAGGCGGCGAGCATCGTCTCCGTACCGCGCGACACCCTGATCGACCGCCCCGCGTGCGCCACCGGCGACGGCAGGACCGTACCGGGGCAGCGGCTGGCCATGTTCAACACGGCGTACGAGGTCGGGGGCGCGGCCTGCGCGGTGAAGACCGTCGAGACGATGTCCGGGATCCGTATGGACCACTACATCGAGGTCGACTTCACCGGATTCAAGGAGCTCGTGGACCAACTGGGCGGCGTCAAGGTCACCACCACCCGCCCGATAGAGGACGCCAGGAGCCGGCTCACCCTGGCACCCGGCACCCATGTCCTGAACGGCGAGCAGGCCCTCGGGCTCGTACGGACCCGCGAGAGCGTCGGCGACGGCAGCGACCTGGGCCGGATCCAGCTTCAGCAGGGCTTCGTCAAGGCGCTGATCGAGCAGGTCAGAACCATGGACCTGGCCGGCAGCCCGAAGAAGCTGTACGGCCTCGCCGACACCGCCACCCGGTCCGTCACCACCGATTCCCGGCTGGACTCGGTCGGCGCGCTGATCGGCTTCGCCGACGGCCTCAAGGACCTGGACGCCGCACACGTACGGATGATCACGCTCCCGGTGAGCTACGACCCGGCCGACCCCAACCGTGTCCTGCCGATCCCCTCGGGCGCGGAACAGGTCTGGACCGCGCTCAAGCAGGACAAGCCGATACCGGCCTCGGCGACCAAGGACTCCGAGGGGGACGGCGGCGACGCGCACGGCACGGTCAAGGAGGACTGACCGGGACCGACGCCCACAGGGCTTCCTCGGGCGGACGGGGGCCGATGCCCACAGGCCTTCCCCAGGCGGGCGGCCCGGGATCAAGGAATATCTCCGCCCGGCCCCCGGTTTTGGGAGATGCGGCCGGTCCTGGCAGACTGGTACGTCGGCTCCGGTTCACGTACGAGCAATCCGCGCGTGCGACCCGGCGCCCTCCCGATCTAGGAGAGACCCTTGAAGCGCGACATCCACCCCACGTACGTCGAGACCCAGGTGAGCTGCACCTGCGGCGCGTCGTTCACCACCCGCAGCACCATCGAGTCGGGCACCATCCGTGCCGACCTGTGCTCCGAGTGCCACCCGTTCTACACGGGCAAGCAGAAGATCCTCGACACCGGTGGCCGCGTGGCCCGCTTCGAGGCCCGCTTCGGCAAGGGCGCCGCCTCCGCCAAGAAGTAGCGAGCCGTCTGCGCCGGTTCTCGGTGCCCCTCTCCGGGGTGTCGAGACCGGCGCTTTGGCGTCCCGAAGCACGTTCGTACACACCCAGGAGCATCCGATGTTCGAGGCGGTCGAGGAACTGATCGGCGAGCACGCCGATCTGGAGAAGAAGCTCGCCGACCCGTCGGTCCACACGGACCAGGCCAACGCGCGCAAGCTCAACAAGCGTTACGCCGAGCTGACCCCGATCGTCGGCACGTACCGCTCCTGGAAGCAGACCGGTGAGGACATCGTCACCGCCCGCGAACTGGCGGCCGACGACCCGGACTTCGCCGCCGAGGTCAAGGACCTGGAGCAGCAGCGCGAGGAACTGACCGAACGGCTGCGGCTGCTGCTCGTACCGCGCGACCCCAGCGACGACAAGGACGTCATCCTGGAGGTCAAGGCCGGCGCGGGCGGCGACGAGTCCGCGCTCTTCGCCGGCGACCTGCTGCGGATGTATCTGCGGTACGCGGAGCGCGTCGGCTGGAAGACCGAGATCATCGACGCCACCGAGTCGGAGCTGGGCGGCTACAAGGACGTCCAGGTCGCGGTGAAGACCAAGGGCGGCAACGGGGCCACCGAACCCGGGCAGGGCGTCTGGGCGCGGCTGAAGTACGAGGGCGGGGTGCACCGGGTGCAGCGGGTGCCCGCGACCGAGTCCCAGGGCCGTATCCACACCTCCGCCGCCGGTGTCCTGGTGACGCCCGAGGCCGAGGAGATCGACGTGGAGATCAACCCCAACGATCTGCGCATCGACGTCTACCGCTCCTCGGGCCCCGGCGGCCAGTCCGTCAACACGACGGACTCCGCCGTCCGCATCACGCATCTGCCCACCGGAGTGGTCGCCTCCTGCCAGAACGAGAAGAGCCAGCTCCAGAACAAGGAGCAGGCGATGCGTATCCTGCGCTCGCGGCTGCTCGCCGCCGCGCAGGAGGAGGCGGAGAAGGAGGCCGCCGACGCGCGCCGCAGCCAGGTGCGTACCGTCGACAGGTCCGAGAAGATCCGTACGTACAACTTCCCGGAAAACCGGATCTCGGACCACCGTGTCGGATTCAAGGCGTACAACTTGGACCAGGTGCTCGACGGGGAACTGGACGCCGTCATCCAGGCCTGTGTCGACGCCGACTCGGCCGCGAAGCTCGCGGCCGCGCAGTAAGCAGACAAGCAGTAAGCAGACAGGCAGTAGGCAGTGAGCGGGACGGCCGCGTCCCGCGCAGGACTTGTGAGAAACAACCGTACGACTCCAGCCCGGAGGACCAGCGTGCAGCTACCCCCCGGGGGGCGACCCCCGCACCCCCGATCCGTGCTGCTCGCGGAGGTGGCACAGGCCACCCGCCGGCTGGCCGACGCGGGCGTCCCGTCACCGCGCTTCGACGCGGAGGAACTCGCCGCGTATGTGCACGGCGTGAAGCGGGGCGAGCTGCACCGCGTCGAGGACGCGGAATTCGACGCCCGTTACTGGGAGGCGGTGGCCCGCCGTGAGGCCAGGGAACCCCTCCAGCACATCACCGGGCGCGCCTTCTTCCGCTATCTGGAACTCCAGGTCGGGCCGGGGGTGTTCGTACCGCGTCCGGAGACCGAGTCGGTCGTCGGCTGGGCCATAGACGCCGTACGGGCGATGGATGTGGTCGAGCCGCTGATCGTCGACCTCTGCTCGGGCTCCGGCGCGATCGCGCTCGCGATGGCCCAGGAGGTGCCGCGGTCGCGGGTGCACGCCGTGGAGCTGTCCGAGGACGCCCTGGCGTGGACGCGGAAGAACGCCGAGGGGTCCAGGGTCACCGTGCACCAGGGAGACGCCCTGACGGCCCTTCCCGAGCTGGACGGCCAGGTCGATCTGGTGATCTCCAACCCGCCGTACATCCCGCTCACCGAGTGGGAGTACGTGGCGCCCGAGGCCCGCGACCACGACCCCGGGATGGCGCTGTTCTCCGGCGAGGACGGACTCGACACGATCCGGGGCATCGAGCGCACCGCGCACCGGCTGCTGCGGCCCGGCGGCCTGGTCGTCGTCGAGCACGCGGACACCCAGGGCGGACAGGTCCCGTGGATCTTCAGCGAGGAGTCCGGCTGGGCGGACGCCGCGGACCACCCGGACCTGAACAAGCGCCCCCGCTTCGCCACGGCACGCAAGGCGTTGCCGTGACCGCCCCGGTGAACCCTCTCGCCCCGGCCCGTCCGCCGCGGACCGCCACGCCCCCCGACCACCCGGCGAGTGAGCCGAAGGGGCGCGCCGCCGTCGTAAGGGAGACCGCGCGCAGGTTCGCGAGGAACGAGGGAACCGAGCACGATCGACCGTCGACGGTGGCAAGAGCGCCCCGGAGGCGAACCGAGCCCCAAAAGAAATGGGAGTCAGGCTGATGGCACGGCGATACGACTGCAACGACGCGACTGACCGTTCGACGGGTCTGCGCGAGGCCGCGTCGGCCGTACGCCGTAGTGAGCTGGTCGTGCTGCCCACCGACACCGTGTACGGCATCGGCGCGGACGCCTTCAGCACGGAGGCGGTCGCCGATCTGCTGGACGCCAAGGGCCGCGGGCGCAATATGCCCACGCCCGTGCTGATCGGCTCCCCGAACACCCTGCACGGCCTGGTCACCGACTTCTCCGAGCAGGCGTGGGAACTGGTCGACGCGTTCTGGCCGGGCGCGCTCACCCTTGTCGCCAAGCACCAGCCGTCCCTCCAGTGGGACCTGGGCGACACCCGGGGCACGGTCGCGATCCGGATGCCGCTGCACCCCGTCGCCATCGAGCTGCTCACCGAGGTCGGCCCGATGGCCGTCTCCAGCGCCAATCTCTCGGGACACCCGTCGCCCGAGGACTGCGACGCGGCGCAGGAGATGCTGGGCGACTCCGTCTCGGTCTACCTCGACGGCGGTCCGACGCCGGGCATCGTGCCCTCCTCGATCGTCGATGTCACAGGCCCGGTCCCGGTGCTGCTGCGGGCCGGCGCCCTCGACGCGGATGAGCTGCGCAAGGTGGTACCCGACCTCGAGGTGGCCAATTGACCGCCCCTGAGGGGCGTGGCATAGCGGAGACCGCACACACCGGCAGCACCTTCCGCATCCTCCACGTCAGCACCGGCAATGTCTGCCGCTCGCCGATCACCGAGCGGCTGCACCGGCATGCCCTGACGGTCCGCCTCGGCGAGCGGCTCACCGGCGGCCTGATCGTGGAGAGCGCGGGCACCTGGGGGCACGAGGGCGCCCCGATGGAGGCCAATGCCGAGGCCGTTCTGGCCGACTTCGGCGCGGACGCGTCCGGTTTCGTCGGGCGTGAGCTGCTCGACGAGCACGTGATCCGCGCGGACCTGGTCCTCACCGCGACCCGCGACCACCGTGCGCAGGTGATCTCCATGGGGCACTCGGCGGGTCTGCGCACCTTCACGCTCAAGGAGTTCACCCGGCTGGTACGGGCGATAGACCCGGCGACGCTGCCGGACCCGGTGGACGAGGGCGTGGTCGAACGCGCCCGCGCGCTGGTCCGGGCGGCGGCGGCGCTGCGGGGGTGGCTGCTGGCGCCGACGGCGGAGGCGGACGAGGTGTACGACCCGTACGGGGCGCCGATCACGTTCTTCCGCTCGATCGGCGAGGAGATCCACCAGGCGCTGGACCCGGTGGTCACGGCGCTGACGGGCGTCACCCCGCCGAGGTAGGGTGCGGGCCAATTCCAGCCCGTCCGGCGTTTGAGGACGGAACCCTTCGCCCCGGTGCGGGGTGCCCGATGCACCTGGCGGTACGGGGTGTGCGCCCATGCACAGATCGCCGCGTTCGTGCGGGGCCGGTCCGTCCTCAAACGCCGGACGGGCTCGCTGTGCCGTGTCCTCAATGGCCGGACGGGCTCGATTTTGCGCACCCGGCGCCGGGGCGGCGGTTCCGTCCTCAAACGCCGGACGGGCTGGGTTTGCCGGGCCGGCAGGGATTGTCCGACGGGCTGGGTTGCCCGACGGGCTGGGGCGCCGGGCGGACCGGGATTGCTGGCCCGCGCCGTCACACGCATCGTGTCTAGCATGGGAGGGCGCACGCACCCCCGAGGTCCGGAGTCCGTCATGCCGGTCGTCAACTCTTCCGCTCAGGCCGAGGCCGGCGTCCTGCTGCGGCAGGATCCAGAGATGGCCGAGGTGATCCTCGGGGAGGCGCGGCGGCAGGCGGACAGTCTCCAGCTCATCGCCGCCGAGAACTTCACCTCGCCCGCCGTCCTCGCCGCCCTCGGCTCGCCCCTCGCCAACAAGTACGCCGAGGGCTACCCCGGCCGCCGCCATCACGGCGGCTGCGAGCTGGTCGACGCCGCCGAGCGGATCGCGGTCGCACGGGCCAAGGCCCTCTTCGGCGCCGGGCACGCCAATGTGCAGGCGCACTCGGGCTCCTCCGCCGTCCTCGCCGCGTATGCCGCCCTGCTGCGCCCCGGGGACACCGTGCTGGCGATGGGACTCGCGTACGGCGGACACCTCACCCATGGCTCGCCGGCCAACTTCTCGGGCCGCTGGTTCGACTTCGTGGGGTACGGGGTCGACGAGGAGACGGGCCTCATCGACTACGCGCAGGTCCGCGCCCTGGCCCGCGAGCACCGGCCCAAGGCCGTCGTCTGCGGCTCCATCTCGTATCCGCGCCATATCGACTACGCCGTGTTCCGCGAGATCGCCGACGACGTCGGGGCGTATCTGATCGCGGACGCCGCGCATCCGATCGGCCTGGTCGCCGGGGGCGCGGCGCCCAACCCGGTGCCGTACGCCGATGTGGTGTGCGCCACCACCCACAAGGTGCTGCGCGGCCCCCGCGGCGGGATGATCCTCTGCGGGGAGAACCTCGCCGAGCGCGTCGACCGCGCGGTGTTCCCGTTCACCCAGGGCGGCGCCCAGATGCACACGATCGCCGCCAAGGCCGTCGCGTTCGGCGAGGCGGCCACCCCGGCGTTCACGGCGTACGCGCACCAGGTCGTGGCCAACGCCCGCGCGCTCGCGGACGCGTTGGCAGCGGAGGGTCTCCGTATCACCACGGACGGTACGGACACCCATCTGATCACCGCCGATCCCGGGCCCCTCGGCCTGGACGGCAAGGCGGCCCGGGGCCGGCTGGCCGCCGCGGGTGTGGTTCTCGACACATGCGCACTGCCGTACCCGGACGCCCGGGGCATCCGGCTGGGCACCGCCGCCGTGACCACCCAGGGCATGGCAGAGGCCGAAATGGCGCGCATCGCGGCTCTCTTCACCTCGGCGCTGCGCGGGGGCGCGGAGACGGCCCGCAGGGTCCGTACCGAAGTACGGGACCTGGTCGGGCGGTTCCCTCCGTATGGGAAGCTTTCCTGACGGGAACACGGTGCGGCGTACAGTCGTGCAACCATCCCGCTCGGCAGCCCGTCCTGGCTCATATGGCGACGCGGTATCCACCGGTGGGTCCGGCGAGGGCTAGGGTGTGGGGCTGAGATGGCCAGCGATTCCTGTGGGGCAGCCCGTGCGTGATTACCTGCTGACGCTCTGTGTGACGGCTGCGGTGACCTATCTGCTGACCGGCCCGGTGCGGAAGTTCGCCATCGCGACCGGGGCGATGCCGGAGATCCGCGCCCGTGACGTGCACCGCGAACCGACACCGAGACTCGGCGGTATCGCCATGTTCTTCGGGCTGTGCGCCGGGCTGCTCGTCGCGGACAACCTGCAGAACCTCAACGGCGTCTTCGAACTGTCCAACGAGCCGCGCGCGCTGCTCTCCGGCGCCGCCCTGATCTGGCTGATCGGTGTCCTGGACGACAAGTTCGAGATCGACGCCCTGATCAAGCTCGGCGCGCAGATGATCGCCGCCGGCGTCATGGTCATGCAGGGTCTGACGATTCTGTGGATCCCGGTGCCCGGCGTCGGCATGGTCTCGCTGACCTCCTGGCAGGGCACACTCCTGACCGTCGCGCTGGTCGTGATCACGATCAACGCCGTCAACTTCGTGGACGGTCTGGACGGTCTCGCGGCCGGCATGGTGTGCATCGCCGCCGCGGCCTTCTTCCTGTACACCTACCGCCTCTGGTACGGGTACGGCATCGAGGCCGCCGCCCCCGCCACGCTCTTCGCGGCGATCCTGATGGGGATGTGCGTGGGCTTCCTGCCGCACAACATGCATCCCGCGCGGATCTTCATGGGCGACTCGGGCTCGATGCTGATCGGCCTGGTGCTCGCGGCGGGTGCGATCTCGGTGACCGGGCAGGTCGACCTCGACGTACTGAAGATCTTCGAGGGCTCCACCCGCGAGGCCACACATGCCGCGCTGCCCGTCTTCATCCCGCTGCTGCTGCCCCTGACGATCATCGCGATCCCCTTCGCCGACCTGGTGCTGGCGATCGTGCGCCGTACCTGGAACGGGCAGTCGCCGTTCGCCGCCGACCGCGGCCATCTCCACCACCGGCTGCTGGAGATCGGGCACTCGCACAGCCGCTCGGTGCTGATCATGTACTTCTGGTCCGCGCTGATCGCGTTCGGAGTGGTGGCGTACTCCGTGCACTCGGCGTCGATGTGGATCCTGCTGGTGGTCGTCGCGCTGAGCGCGGTGGGTCTGGTGCTTCTGCTGCTGCCGCGGTTCACGCCGAGGGCTCCGCTCTGGGCGGAATCGTTCGTACCGCCGCGCTACCGGCGCAGGCAGCGACCCCCGCACGCCTCCGAGACCGCCGGGGCCGAGGAGATCGCTCCCGTACCGGCACTGGCGGTGGCGCAGGAGGCGCAGACCGCGCCGCGGCCGGTGGCGGAGGAGCGTACGCCTGTTCCCGCCGGCGTCAACGGGGCGACCGCGCTGGGCGCTCGTTCGCGTTTTCCCGACCGTCGGAAGGCCGGTTCGAGGAACTGACGGCAGGTCCATTACCCTCAACAGGGGCCAATACCAGACAACATGCACCGGTGTCTTGCACACACGCGCGGGGTAACTCTCATGTGTGACAGTGAGCACACTACGTTGGTAAAGCTCTCATCAAATAGTTTGTGATACTGTTCACGAGACCCGGCGACAGAGCCGAAGGACCGGAGTGCGACGGTTCGTTGGCCCGAGAAACCTTCTCTCGGACCGGGCCTACGCTCGTCCATGACGACACCATCTGCCCCACCCAGCAAGCGGAGCTGCCGCCATGCCGTCCAACGACGTCCGGATCCTGCTGCACACCGCCGTCCCCACAGCCGCCGCCGGCGTGATCGCCACGGTGGTCGCAGGTGTGGCCGCGGGCGGCAAGGGCGCTCTGGGAGCCGGGGTCGGGACGCTGGTGGTCGTGCTGTTCATGGGTATCGGGCTGGTGGTCCTCCAGCGCACGGCGGCGTCACTGCCGCATCTGTTCCAGGCGATGGGGCTGTTGCTGTACACGGCCCAGCTCCTGCTGCTGTTCATCTTCGTGGCCGCCTTCAAGGACACGACCCTGTTCAACCCGAAGGCCTTCGCCATCACGCTCGTCGCGGCGACTCTCGTCTGGGTCGCCGCGCAGGCCCGCGCCCATATGAAGGCCAAGATCCTTTACGTCGACCCCGCCGCCTCGTCCGAGAAGTCGGGGTCGTCGGCGTGAGGAGTAGGGCCGGGATAAGTGCCCGTTCGAAATCCTGCTATCGTCCGGTGCCAACTGCGGCATTGCGGGCGCGGGCATCCGAGCTGACGCCTGTTCTCACGCGAGGCTCACCGCCCGACCGCCGTCCCCACATCCGTACCACCCCCAGTCCAGTGCCGAACCGCGGCTCCGCGCCGCGCCGACACAACGAGGTTGCCGTACCTATGCGCCATGCTGAAGGAGCCCGCGGTGAGTGCTGACCCGACGCAGGTGCTCGCCTTCGAGACCGACTGCCACATCTTCGACGGATGTGGCTTCCCGGCACCCGGCCTGCACTCGTTCCTGTTCGAGCCCCTGGTGGGCAACCCGGACAGCAACCTGTACTTCAACAAGACGATGCTGCTGGCGCTGCTCGGTTCCCTCATCATCGTGGTCTTCTTCTGGGCTGCTTTCCGTAAGCCGAAGGTTGTCCCGGGCAAGCTTCAGATGGTGGCCGAGGCCGGTTACGACTTCGTACGCCGCGGGGTCGTCTACGAGATCATCGGCAAGAAGGAGGGCGAGAAGTACGTACCGATCGTCGTCTCCCTCTTCTTCTTCGTCTGGATGATGAACATCTGGTCGATCATCCCGGTCGCCCAGTTCCCGGTGACGGCGATCATCTCGTACCCGGCGGTGCTCGCGCTCATCGTCTATGTCATGTGGGTGTCGCTCACCTTCAAGCGGCACGGCTTCGTCGGCGCCTTCAAGAACTTCAGCGGTTACGACAAGTCGCTCGGCGCGGTCCTGCCGCTCTCGATGACCATCGAGCTGTTCTCGAACCTGCTGGTCCGCCCGTTCACCCACGCGGTGCGACTGTTCGCGAACATGTTCGCGGGCCACACGCTGCTGCTGCTCTTCACGATCGCGAGCTGGTACCTGCTCAACGGCATCGGTATCGCCTACGCCGGCGTCTCGTTCGTGATGGTCATCGTCATGACCGTCTTCGAGCTCTTCATCCAGGCCCTTCAGGCGTATGTCTTCGTGCTTCTGACGTGCAGCTTCATTCAGGGCGCACTCGCCGAGCACCACTGACCGCCCCCCTCCGTCCCAGATCCCGCAGTCGTCCGGTGGCCAACCCCCACCGGTCCGTGAAAGAGAAGGAAGAACTGGCATGTCCCAGACTCTTGCCGCCGTATCCGGCTCGCTCGGCTCCATCGGTTACGGCCTGGCCGCCATCGGTCCCGGCGTCGGCGTCGGCATCATCTTCGGTAACGGCACCCAGGCCCTCGCCCGCCAGCCCGAGGCGGCCGGTCTGATCCGTACCAACCAGATTCTCGGTTTCGCGTTCTGTGAGGCGCTCGCCCTCATCGGTCTGGTCATGCCGTTCGTCTACGGCACGTGATCGCGGACTCACGACCAGCCCACTAGACGAAAGGCACTGATGTGAGCCCACTGCTCAATATCGCCGCTGCTGGCGAGATGGAGAACCCTCTCGTCCCGCCGGTTCCCGAGCTTGTCATCGGTCTGCTCGCCTTCGTCATCGTCTTCGGCTTCCTCGCCAAGAAGCTCCTCCCGAACATCAACAAGGTTCTGGAAGAGCGCCGAGAGGCCATCGAGGGTGGCATCGAGAAGGCGGAGGAGGCCAAGACCGAGGCCCAGAGCGTGCTGGAGCAGTACAAGGCCCAGCTCGCCGAAGCCCGCCACGAGGCCGCGCGTCTCCGCCAGGAGGCCACCGAGCAGGGCGCCGTCATCATCCAGGAGATGAAGGCGGAGGGGCAGCGGCAGCGTGAGGAGATCATCGCCGCCGGTCACGCCCAGATCGAGGCCGACCGCAAGGCCGCGGCCAGCGCGCTCCGCCAGGACGTGGGCAAGCTCGCCACGGAGCTGGCCGGCAAGCTGGTCGGTGAGTCCCTGGAGGACCACGCCCGGCAGAGCCGCACCATCGACCGCTTCCTCGACGAGCTCGAGGACGGCGCCGAGAAGGCCGAGGCCAGGCGATGAACGGAGCGAGCCGCGAGGCACTGGCAGCCGCACGCGAGCGTCTCGACGCGCTGACCGACAGCACGTCGGCCGACGCCGCGAAGCTCGCCGGGGAACTGGCCGCCGTAACCGCGCTGCTCGACCGCGAGGTGTCGCTGCGCCGGGTCCTGACCGACCCGGCGCAGCCCGGCGAGGCAAAAGCCGAGCTGGCCGGACGGCTGCTGGGCGGCCAGGTGAGCGGCCCGACCGCCGATCTGGTCTCCGGCATGGTCCGCTCCCGCTGGTCGCAGCCGCGCGATCTGGTCGACTCCGTCGAGGAGCTGGCCGCCGTCGCCGAGCTGACCGCCGCCCAGCGGAACGGGACGCTCGACGACGTGGAGGACGAGCTGTTCCGGTTCGGCCGGATCGTGGAGTCCAGCACCGAGCTGCGCGCCGCGCTGACCGACCGGTCCGCCACGGTCTCCGCCAGGACCGCGCTGCTCAGCGGCCTGCTCGGCGGTCGTGCCGATCCGGCCACGGAACGCCTGGTTGTGCGCCTTGTGACGCAGCCCCGTGGACGTAGCCTGGAATCGGGTCTCCAGACCCTGTCCCGGCTCGCCGCGGCGCGCCGGGACCGGATGGTCGCGGTCGTCACCTCGGCGGTACCGCTCACTGACGGACAGAAGCGGCGCCTCGGCGCGGCACTGGCGAAGCTGTACGGCCACCCGATGCATCTGAATCTGGACGTGGACCCCGAGGTCCTCGGCGGGATCTCGGTGCGGGTCGGCGACGAGATCATCAACGGCACGGTCGCGGACCGTCTCGAAGAGGCGGAACGGCGGCTCGCCGGCTGACTCGCGAAGCGCCGGGCAGCAATGCCGGGCAACAGAACAGAGCAGCACCAGCGGCCCGGTTGGGCCGTGCAGAGATTGCAGAAGATTCCTGGGGGTCGCCCCCAGACCCCGAGATACGCAGACCCCCAAAGAAACTTCGGGCCCAACAAGGAGAGCAGGGAACCCAGATGGCGGAGCTCACGATCCGGCCGGAGGAGATCCGGGACGCGCTGGAGAACTTTGTCCAGTCGTACAAGCCGGACGCGGCCTCGCGCGAGGAGGTCGGTACGGTCAGCGTGGCCGGCGACGGTATCGCGAAGGTCGAGGGCCTTCCCTCGGCCATGGCGAACGAGCTGCTGAAGTTCGAGGACGGCACCCTCGGTCTCGCCCTCAACCTCGAGGAGCGCGAGATCGGTTCGATCATCCTCGGTGAGTTCAGCGGTATCGAGGAGGGGCAGTCGGTCACCCGTACCGGCGAGGTCCTCTCCGTCGCTGTCGGCGAGGGCTACCTGGGTCGCGTCGTCGACCCGCTCGGCAACCCGATCGACGGCCTCGGCGAGATCGAGACCGAAGGCCGCCGCGCCCTTGAGCTTCAGGCTCCGGGCGTCATGGTCCGCAAGTCCGTCCACGAGCCGATGCAGACCGGCTACAAGGCCGTCGACGCCATGGTGCCGATCGGCCGCGGCCAGCGTCAGCTCATCATCGGCGACCGCCAGACCGGCAAGACCGCGCTGGCCGTCGACACGATCATCAACCAGCGCGACAACTGGCGCTCGGGCGACAGCAACAAGCAGGTCCGCTGCATCTACGTCGCCATCGGCCAGAAGGGCTCCACCATCGCGTCCGTACGCGGTGCGCTGGAGGAGGCGGGCGCGCTCGAGTACACGACGATCGTCGCCGCCCCCGCGTCCGACCCGGCCGGCTTCAAGTACCTGGCGCCGTACACCGGCTCGGCCATCGGCCAGCACTGGATGTACCAGGGCAAGCACGTCCTGATCATCTTCGACGACCTCTCGAAGCAGGCCGACGCCTACCGCGCGGTGTCCCTGCTGCTGCGCCGTCCGCCGGGCCGTGAGGCCTACCCGGGCGACGTCTTCTACCTGCACTCGCGTCTGCTGGAGCGCTGCGCCAAGCTCTCCGACGACCTGGGCGCCGGTTCGATGACGGGTCTCCCGATCGTCGAGACGAAGGCCAACGACGTGTCGGCCTTCATCCCGACCAATGTGATCTCCATCACCGACGGCCAGTGCTTCCTGGAGTCCGACCTGTTCAACGCCGGGCAGCGGCCCGCGCTGAACGTCGGTATCTCGGTCTCCCGAGTCGGCGGTTCCGCCCAGCACAAGGCCATGAAGCAGGTTTCCGGTCGACTCCGTGTGGACCTCGCCCAGTACCGCGAGCTGGAGGCGTTCGCGTCCTTCGGCTCCGACCTGGACGCGGCCTCCAAGGCGGCCCTGGAGCGCGGCAAGCGCATGGTCGAGCTGCTGAAGCAGCCGCAGTACTCGCCGTACCCGGTCGAGGAGCAGGTCGTCTCTGTCTGGGCCGGCACCACCGGCAAGATGGACGACGTACCGGTCCTGGACATCCGCCGCTTCGAGAGCGAGCTGCTGGAGTACCTGCGCCGTGAGCGCAAGGAACTGCTGACCAGCATCGCCGAGGGCGGCAAGATGTCCGACGACACGCTCCAGTCCATCGCGGACGCGATCGCGACCTTCAAGCGGCAGTTCGAGACCTCGGACGGCAAGCTCCTGGGCGAGGACGCGCCGGCCGTCAACGTCTCCAAGTGACGACGGAAGGGACCTGACTCATGGGAGCCCAGCTCCGGGTCTACAAGCGTCGCATCCGATCCGTCACCGCGACCAAGAAGATCACCAAGGCGATGGAGATGATCGCCGCCTCGCGCATCGTCAAGGCGCAGCGCCACGTGGCGGCCTCCACGCCGTACGCGACCGAGCTGACCCGCGCGGTCACAGCGGTGGCGACGGGGTCGACGACCAAGCACCCGCTGACCACCGAGGTGGAGGCGCCGGTCCGCGCCGCGGTCCTGCTCATCACGAGCGACCGCGGTCTGGCCGGCGGCTACTCCTCGAACGCCATCAAGGCGGCGGACCGGCTCACCGAGCGGCTCCGTGGCGAGGGCAAGGAGGTCGACTCGTACATCGTCGGCCGCAAGGGTGTCGCCTACTACACCTTCCGTGAGCGCAAGATCGCGGACTCGTGGACCGGCTTCACCGACAACCCGACGTACGCGGACGCCAAGCGGATCGCGACGCCGCTGATCGAGGCCGTACAGCAGGACACGGCCGAGGGCGGTGTCGACGAGCTGCACATCGTCTTCACCGAGTTCATCTCGATGCTGACGCAGACGCCGGTGGAGCACCGGCTGCTGCCGCTCAGCCTCGAAGGCGCGGCCGAGGAAGCCGGCACCAAGGGCGAGATCCTGCCGCTGTACGACTTCGAGCCCTCCGCGGAGGACGTCCTCGACGCCCTGCTGCCGCGGTACGTCGAGAGCCGTATCTACAACGCGCTGTTGCAGGCCGCCGCCTCCAAGCACGCCGCCACCCGGCGCGCGATGAAGTCGGCGACCGACAACGCGGGAGAGCTGATCAAGAGCCTCTCCCGGCTTGCCAACGCGGCCCGCCAGGCCGAAATCACCCAGGAAATCAGCGAGATCGTCGGAGGCGCGAGCGCCCTGTCCGACGCCACCGCGGGGAGTGACAGGTAAATGACGACGACTACCGAGAATGCTGTGACGGCCGCGGCCACGGGCCGCGTCGCCCGGGTCATCGGCCCGGTCGTCGACGTGGAGTTCCCCGTCGACGCGATGCCGGACATCTACAACGCGCTGCACGTCGAGGTCGCCGACCCGGCCGAGGCCGGCAAGCTGAAGACGCTGACCCTCGAAGTCGCCCAGCACCTGGGCGACGGCCTGGTACGCGCCATCTCGATGCAGCCCACCGACGGTCTGGTCCGCCAGGCCGTGGTGAGCGACACGGGCACCGGGATCACCGTCCCGGTCGGCGATGTGACCAAGGGCAAGGTGTTCAACACCCTCGGTCAGATCCTGAACGAGCCCGACGCCGAGTCCCAGATCACGGAGCGCTGGCCGATCCACCGCAAGGCCCCGGCCTTCGACCAGCTCGAGTCCAAGACCGAGATGTTCGAGACCGGCCTGAAGGTCGTCGACCTGCTGACCCCGTACGTCAAGGGCGGCAAGATCGGTCTGTTCGGTGGTGCGGGCGTCGGCAAGACGGTCCTCATCCAGGAAATGATCATGCGTGTGGCGAATCTGCACGATGGTGTTTCCGTGTTCGCCGGTGTCGGCGAGCGCACCCGTGAGGGCAACGACCTGATCGACGAGATGGCCGAGTCGGGCGTGCTCGACAAGACCGCGCTGGTCTTCGGTCAGATGGACGAGCCGCCGGGCACCCGTCTCCGGGTGGCGCTCTCCGCGCTGACCATGGCGGAGTACTTCCGCGATGTGCAGAAGCAGGACGTGCTGCTCTTCATCGACAACATCTTCCGCTTCACCCAGGCCGGTTCCGAGGTTTCCACGCTGCTCGGGCGCATGCCCTCCGCGGTGGGTTACCAGCCGACCCTGGCGGACGAGATGGGTGTGCTCCAGGAGCGCATCACCTCGACCCGTGGTCACTCGATCACCTCGATGCAGGCGATCTACGTCCCCGCGGACGACCTGACCGACCCGGCCCCGGCCACGACCTTCGCGCACCTCGACGCGACGACCGTGCTGTCGCGTCCGATCTCGGAGAAGGGCATCTACCCGGCGGTGGACCCGCTGGACTCGACGTCCCGCATCCTGGACCCCCGTTACATCTCGCAGGACCACTACGACGCGGCCAGCCGGGTCAAGGGAATCCTGCAGAAGTACAAGGACCTCCAGGACATCATCGCGATCCTCGGTATCGACGAGCTGGGCGAGGAGGACAAGCTCGTCGTCCACCGTGCCCGCCGCGTCGAGCGCTTCCTGTCGCAGAACACCCACGCCGCCAAGCAGTTCACCGGTGTGGACGGTTCCGACGTACCGCTCGACGAGTCGATCACCGCGTTCAACGCGATCTGCGACGGGGACTACGACCACTTCCCCGAGCAGGCGTTCTTCATGTGCGGTGGCATCGAGGACCTCAAGGCCAACGCCAAGGAGCTGGGCGTCTCCTGAGTCATCGGCTCATCGAGGGGGGCGGGTTCGTCCCGCCCCCCTCCGACGCTCTCTCCGACACCCCATAGAATCAAGACCGACACCCGGCGGAAACCGTCGGGTGGTGACCCGAGGAGCCACCCTTGGCCGCTGAGCTGCATGTCGAGCTGGTCGCCGCGGACCGCAGTGTCTGGTCCGGCGAGGCCACCCTGGTCGTCGCGCGCACCACGTCCGGCGACATCGGCGTCATGCCCGGTCACCAGCCGCTGCTCGGTGTGCTGGAATCGGGCCCGGTGACCATCCGTACGAGTGATGGTGGAACGGTGGTGGCCGCGGTGCACGGCGGCTTCCTCTCGTTCGCCGACAACAAGCTTTCGCTGCTGGCGGAGATCGCCGAGCTGGCGGACGAGATCGACACCCAGCGCGCGGAGCAGGCGCTGGAGCGTGCGAAGTCGGACGAGGACGATGCCGCCCAGCGGCGCGCCGACGTCCGGCTGCGTGCGGTGGCGGGGCGCTGAGCCCCACCACCACTGGTTCTACCCTCAGCCGCGGCCCTGGCTGGACTTCTCCAGACCGGGTCGCGGCTGAGGCGATGCAGGTGCGGTTTGTGTTCCGGTACTGAACGAGGCGAGGAGGTCGGTGGTGATGGTCCTCGCTCTGCTCGTCTGCGGACTGGTGGTCGTACTGGTCGCGGTGGGACTCTTCGTCTTCGGACTGCGCCGGCGGCTGATCCAGCGCTCCGGCGGGACATTCGACTGCAGTCTGCGCTGGAACGTGCCGGAGGAGCCCGATCTCTCCGGCAAGGGCTGGGTGTACGGGGTGGCCCGTTACAACAGCGACCGCATCAACTGGTTCCGGGTCTTCTCCTACGCCCCGCGCCCGCGCCGTACCCTGGAGCGCTCCGCGATCGAGGTGCTGGCGCGCCGGGCGCCGGAGGGCGAGGAGGAGCTGGCGCTGCTCTCGGACGCGGTGATCCTGGGCTGTGTGCACAAAGGCGTACGGCTGGAACTCGCGATGAGCGATGACGCGCTGACGGGCTTTCTGGCGTGGCTGGAGGCGGCGCCGCCGGGACAGCGGGTGAACGTGGCCTGAGGCCCGGGGTTTCCGGCCGCCTTCCCGGTCACCGAACTGAGGTTCTCGCGGCATGTGAAAGCTTGTGGCATGCGAAGGCTTGTGGCATGCGAAAGGGGGCGGCGCTCGGGCGCCGCCCCCTCACTGCTGTGCCGCCGGTGTTATCCGATGCCGTTCTTGACCGCGGTCACCAGCTCGCCGTTCGAGGTGTCTCCCGTGAAGTCCCAGAAGAAGGCACCTCCCAGGCCCTGCTGCTTCGCCCAGGCCGTCTTGGTCGCGATGGTGGCCGGGGTGTCGTAGCTCCACCAGTTGCTGCCGCACTTGGCGTACGCGGTGCCCGCGATGGTGCCGGTGGGCGGGCAGGTGTTCTTGAGGACCTTGTAGTCCTCGATACCCGCCTCGTACGTTCCGGGAGCCGCGCCCGTCGCGCTGCCGCCCGGGGCGTCCTGAGTCACTCCGGTCCAGCCGCGCCCGTAGAAGCCGATCCCGAGCAGCAGCTTGTTCGCCGGCACGCCCTGCGCCTTGAACTTGGCGATCGCGTCGGCGGAGTTGAAGCCCTGCTGCGGGATGCCCGGGTACGAGGTGAGCGGAGAGTGCGGGGCCGTCGGGCCCTGTGCGGCGAAGGCGCCGAAGAAGTCGTACGTCATGACGTTGAACCAGTCCATGTACTGGGCCGCGCCCGCGTAGTCCGCCTTCTCGATCTTGCCGCCGGTCGAGGCGTCCGCCGTGACGGCCGCGGTGACCAGGTTGTTCGAACCGAACTTGGCGCGCATGGCCTGCATCATGTTCTTGAACGCCGCCGGACCGCTGGTGTCACAGGTCAGACCGCACGCGTTCGGGTACTCCCAGTCCAGGTCGATGCCGTCGAAGACATCGGCCCAGCGCGGGTCCTCCACCAGGTCGTAGCAGGACTGCGCGAAGGCCGTCGGGTTCTGTACGGCCTGGCCGAAGCCGCCGGACCAGGTCCAGCCGCCGAAGGACCAGAGGACCTTGATGTGCGGGTACTTGGCCTTCAGCTTGCGGAGCTGGTTGAAGCTGCCGCGCAGGGGCTGGTCCCAGGTGTCGGCGACGCCGTCGACGCTCTGGTCGGCCGTGTACGCCTTCTCGTAGTCGGCGTACGAGTCACCGATCGTGCACTTGCCGCCGGTGACATTGCCGAAGGCGTAGTTGATGTGCGTGATCTTGGCCGCGGAACCCGAGGTGTCCAGGTTCTTGACGTGGTAGTTGCGGCCGTAGACGCCCCACTCGGTGAAGTAGCCGAGCTTGACCTTGCCGCCGGGGCCCGGGTCCGTACCGCCGCCGCCGGTGGTGCGGACCGCGCGGGCGCCGCTGACCGGGCCCGTCTGGTCGGCGCTGTCACGGGCCTGGACGGTGTACGAGTAGTCGGTGCCCGCGGTCAGACCCGAGTCGGTGTACGCCGTACCGGTGACCGTGGCGACCTTCGTGCCGCCGCGCAGGACGTCGTAGTTCTTGATGCCCTTGTCATCGGTGGCCGCGGCCCAGCTCAGCGTCACCGAGTTGTTGGTGATGTTGCTCGCGGTGGGGGTGCCGGGCGCCGAGGGCGGGTTGTCGCCGGGGACGGTCGGACCGCCGTCACAGGACGCGCCGTTGAGCTTGCAGCCCGAAGGGGCGCCGGAGCCGGTGCCGTTGAAGCCGAAGCTCACCGAGGCGCCGGGGGCGAGGGTGCCGTTCCAGGACTTGTTCTTGGCGGTCCAGTGGTTGGCCGAACCGGTGATGTCGGCGTCCCAGCCGGAGGTGACGGCGGTGCCGGAGGGGAAGTCCCACTCCACCGTCCAGGAGCTGAGGGTGGTGGTACCGGTGTTCTTCACCGTCCACTTGCCCTCGAAGCCCGTGCCCCAGTCGGAGGTCTTGGCGTACGTGGCGGTCGCTGAGGCGGCCGCCTCGGCCGGGCTGGCGAGGCCGACCAGGGCCGCGAGCGGGAGCAGCAGCGCGGTCAGGCCGGCGACTGCCTTCGATCTGAATCGCGTTCTGTGGAGGGCGGGTTGGATGTTCAAGCGTGCTCCTCAGGTGAGTACCGGAGTACCGGAGTACCGGACTAAGCGGGGGTGGGTCCGTGCACTGCTCACCCTGCGTCGGCTCACCGCAGCGTGTGCGGTGAGAGTAGGAAGGTCTGGACCACTCGTCAATAGGTCCAGACCAAAGGCGAGGTGGGGCGCGGCCGGGGAGCGGCGCATGCTTCGTGCGGGCGCGCCCGTGGGCGGCCTCGCGCACCGCCCGGCGGTCCGGCCCCGCGCGGGCTGTCGCCGTCCGGTGAAAGCCGCAGTTCAGGGGGCTCGGTAAGGCCTTTCCTGCCGGATCCCCAACTCCTGTGCCAGCACTGCCGCTTGGACCCGGCTGCGCAGTTCGAGCTTGCCGAGCAGCCTGCTCACATGCGTCTTCACCGTAGCCTCCGCCATCATCAGACGTACGGCGATCTGCGCGTTCGACAGCCCCTCGCCGAGACAGCCGAGCACCTCGCGCTCCCTGCGCGTCAGGACGTTCAGCATCTCGGGATCCGGGCTGTCGGCCTGCCGTACGGGCGCGGGCGCGGCGAACTCGGCGATCAGCCGACGGGTCACGGCCGGGGCGATCAGACCCTCGCCGCGGGCCACCGTCCGTACCGCCGCGAGGAGTTCGGCGGCCTCGGCGCTCTTCAGCAGAAAGCCGGACGCGCCGGCGCGCAGCGCCCCGAAGACATACTCGTCCAGATCGAAGGTCGTCAGCACCAGAACGTCCGCGAGCCCCTCGCCGACCACCGCCCGGGTCGCCGACACCCCGTCGAGCCGGGGCATCTGCACGTCCATCAGCACCAGATCGGGGCGGAGTTCGCGGGCCATCGCGACCGCCTCCTCGCCGTCCGCGGCCTGCCCGACGACCTCGATACCGGGCTCGCTGCGCAGGATGAGCACCAGGCCCGCGCGTACCGCCGACTGGTCCTCGGCGACCAGAACCCGGATCGTCATGCCCTACCGCTTCTCGTCATGCCGCGACGCTTCCTTCCACGACGGGCAGCTCGGCCCGCACCCGCCAGATCGTGCCGGTCCCGTCGCCGGTGACGGCCGGGCCCGCCTCGAACTCCCCGTCCAGCAGCGCCACCCGCTCCCGCATCCCGACCAGACCGGCTCCCGACCCGGGTGCGCGCGGTCCCGGCGCCGCGCCGAACGGGCTGCTGACGCAGACGGTCAACGCCCGCTTGGTGCGGGTCAGTTCGACGGTGACGGTACCGGGCGCGGCGTGCTTGAGCGCGTTGGTGAGGGACTCCTGGACGATGCGGTACGCGGCCAGCTCGACGGGGGCGGGCAGGCCGGGGGTACGGCCGTCGGTGCCGGCCTCGGGGGCGTCTTGCCGGTCCTGGCGCTCTTGCCGGTCCTGCCGGTCCTGCCGGTCCTGCCGGTCCTGCCGGTCCTGGTCGTCCCGGGGGTCCTGGTGGCCGTACGGCCGGCCGGTGTGGCGGTCGTACGGCCGGCCCTCGCGCCGGTCGTCCAGGGTGAAGGAGAGACCGCTGGAGGCGCCGTTCGTACGGGCCTGCTCCAGCAGCGTGTCCAGTGCGCGCAGGGTCGGCGCGGCGGCCGGTTCGCCGTCCCCGCTGCTTTCCCGCAGCAGCCCGATCAGCCTGCGCATCTCGGCCAGCCCCTCGACGCTGTTCTCCCGGATGACGGAGAGCGCGTCCCGGGTCGTCCGCTCGTCGCCCAGGGAGAGCGCCGCCGTCGAGTGGATCGCGATCGCCGAGAGATGGTTGGCGACCATGTCGTGCAGCTCGCGGGCCATCCGGGCGCGCTCCGCCCGTACCGCCTGGTCGCGGTCGATCTCGGCCAGCAGCGCGGTCTGCTCGGCCCGCAGTCGCGCGGCCTCGGCGGCGTCGCGGTGGTTGCGCACCACGGCGCCGGTGGTGGCGGGGGCGAAGCTGAGCAGCCCGGTGACCACGCCCAGCAGCAGGGCGGCCACATCGTGGAGCCAGGCGGCCAGCCCGATCGTCACGGTGATCGTGATCAGCGCGGTGGTCCAGGGGATACGGCGGGCCGCGGCCGGTGTCCCGTACAGCACCGCCGCGTACATCAGGTCCGTGAACATCACGACCGTCGCCAGGCTGCCGGTGGTGAACTGGTCGGCGACCAGGGCGAGTGTGCCGACGAGCACGGTCAGCCGCGGGGTGGTCCTGCGCAGGGTCTCAAGACCGGCCATGACGGTCAGGGGGAGGAGCACCCAGGCCCCGGAGAGGGGCCGGGTGTCCTGAATGGTGTGCAGCCCGACGAACCACAGCACCAGCCCGCCGAGCAGCCCGCCCGCGGCGATCAGCAGATCGTCGCGGTGCGGACGGCCGCGGACGGCACGGCCGTCACGGTACGGGCGCCGGAAGCCGGGCCATGGACGCCGGAGCGGGAGCAGGGCGGAAGCGCTTGCACTCACCCGCCCATCAAACACGCTCCACGCGGCTTCCGGCGTCCCCATCCCGGGGGAGCGACCGGTACATCGAAGGATGCAGCCGCGGTTCGTCACTGACGACGACGTACCGCGGCGGCACGGCCGGGAGCCTGGAGGGGACCGGAAGGAGAGGTCCTTGATCGTCACGCTGATCATCGTCTGTGAGGTCGGCTTCTGGGTGCTGCTGGCCGCCGGACTGGCCCTGCGCTATCCGGCGGGGATGCCGCGGCTGGGCGCGGCGGTCCTGCTGCTGGAGCCGCTGCTGGAGATCGTCCTGCTGGCCGTCACGGCCGTCGACCTCAAGAACGGCGCCGAGCCCGACTGGAAACACGGTCTGGCCGCGCTCTACATCGGCTACACCGTCGCCTACGGCCACTACACCGTGAAGTGGATCGACGGCCACGCCGCCCACCGCCTGGCCGGCGCCCCGCCCCCGCCCAAACCCCCGCGCCACGGCACCGCCAGAGCGCGCCACGAGGCCGGACTCTGGCTCCGTACGGTCTTGGCCGCGGCGGTCGCCGTGGCCCTGCTCCAACTGGCGATCTGGTACGTGGACGACGCCTCCAGCACGGGCCCCCTCACCGACTGGCAGCTCAGCGCCCTCCGGCTCGTGGGCATCCATGGAGTGATCGCCCTGACGTACACGATCTGGCCGAAGAAGCCACCGGCGGCGGGGGCTGCCGCGGGCACGGAGCGGTCATCGTCGATGACGAAGAACTGAGCACCTCCACTCTCTGCCCCTTCTGCTCCCTTCCTTCCCTGTTCTCGCTCATTGAATGGTACTTTGGGGAAGGAAAGGGAGTTGTGTGCTCGGAGGGCAGGCCGCGGTGCGGGAGTTCTATTCGGTGGAGCAGGTGGCCGGGCTGCTGGATCTGCATGTCAAGACCGTGCGGGGTTATGTACGGGACGGGCGGCTCAGGGCGACGCGGGTGGGGAAGCAGTACCGGATCGCCCGCGAGGACCTGGAGGCGTTCACCGGGAGTGCGGCGCCCCCGCCCGTGCGGCGGACGCGGTATGCCGAGGTGTCCGGCATCGTGCAGATCGACGCCATCAGCCCCGAGGCGATGACCCGGCTGACCAACACCGTCATGGCCCTCGCCCTGAGCCGGGACGGCAGTCAGGGCAGCGGCGACCGTCTGCGGGTCGAGACCGTGTACGACGAGGAGCGGGCCACCCTCAAGATCATTGTCCTGGGCGCCCTCGACACCACCGCCGACCTGCTGAAGGTCATCAACACCCTGCTCGCGCAGCCGGAATGAGAAAGGGACACCGCCCATGCCCGACGTACTCCAGCACCTCGACGGCACCCCCGTCCTCATGTGCGCGCCCGACGGGCCTCCGCTCGGTGACGAACGTGCCGCGACCGATGTGATCGGCGAGGGGCTGTACCTGGGCGCCGTGTGGGCCGTGGTGCCGGTCGCCCGGTTCACGGACGACTTCTTCCGGCTGCGCACCCGGCTCGCCGGCGACATCGTCCAGAAGTTCGCCAACTACCGCCTGAAGCTTGCCGTCGTGGGCGACATCACCTCGTACACCGAAGCCAGTACCGCGCTGCGAGACTTCGTCCGCGAGAGCAATCGCGGCACCCAGCTCTGGTTCGTTCCCGACACCGAAGCCCTGCGCACACGCCTCGCCGAGCCCGGCGGACCGGCCGCATCCCCGGCCTCGGCCGCGCACGCTTCCACGGACGAGGCCGTGTAATCGGGTTGATCGGGCGATCTTCATCAGCAGCAGCGCGATGTCGTCGCCGCCCCGGGGGGCCTGCCCGGACCGGCCCGCACAGCGGACAAGTGCTTTCGCGAGCGCGTCCAGTGGCTCCGGATCCTCTTCCGCCAGTCTGGAGGCGAGTTCCTCGATGGCCGTCTCCAGGTCCGTGCCGGGCGTCTCGACGAGGCCGTCGGTGTAGAGCGCGAGTACGGCGCCCGGGGGCAGCGGGACATCGGCGGTCCGGTACTCGGCCTCCGGCTCGATGCCGAGGAGAAGCCCGTTGGGTACGTCCAGGATCTCCGTACGTCCGTCGGGACGGCGCAGTACGGGCGGCAGGTGGCCGGCGGTCGCGATACGGGCCCGGTTGTGCCGCAGGTCGAGATGGGCGTACAGGCAGCTTGTGAACAGATTCGAACTCAGGTCGATCAGCAGGCGGTTGGTGCGCGCAAGCACCTCGTCCGGTGGCGCGCCCGCGCTGGCGTGGGTGTGGACGGCCGTGCGGACCTGCCCCATGAGGGCGGCGGCGTTCACATTGTGGCCCTGTACGTCACCGATGACGGCCGCGGCCGAGGTGTCGTCCAGTCTGATCAGGTCGTAGAAGTCGCCGCCGATGTCCATGCCGCGGGTCGCCGGGAGATAGCGGGCGGCGACTTCGAGGCCGGGGATCCGCGGCAGGTCGTGCGGCAGCAGAGCGGCCTGGAGACCTCGTGCGACCTGGTTCTCGGTGTCGAAGAGACGGGCCCGCTCCAGCGCCTGCGCCATCACCCCGCCCAGCGAGGTGAGACCGGCGCGCTCCTGCGGCGAGAAGGGGTGCGGCTGGTCGTAACCCAGGACGCAGCAGCCAATCGTACGGCCGGAGGCGAACAGCGGCAGATAGGCGAAAGCGGCCATTTTCCGGTACAGCTCGATCTGCGGGTAGGTGCGGCGGAGTTCCTCGTTGTTCGCGTAGAACGCGGGAGTGCCGGTCTCGATGGCCCGCAGGCTCGCGCCTTCCGCGGTCAGGGGGAGCCCGTCGAAGTACTCCGCGACCCCCGGCGGGAAGCCGCGGGAGGCGACGACCCGGATCCTTCCCTCGTCGGCGCTGAGCACCGCCAGCCCCTGGACGTTGATGACGGGCATGATCTGGCGGGTGACGGCCTCGGCCACGTCCTTGACCCCGACGGCCTCGGTCAGGGCCGTGGACAGGTGCAGCAGATGGAAGAGGGCGCCCGGGCGGGCCTGGGCCGTGACCGGCGGGGTCAGGAACGGTTCGCGGTCGTGGCCGGGCGGATCGGTGGGCGTGATGCGGACGCTGATGCCGGTGGCGTCGGGGTAGAGGGTGAAGGCCAGCCAGCGGTCGGGGGGTCGCAGGGCGACGAAGGGGGTGGGGAGCCGGCTGAACATCGCCGCCAGGTAGGAGTTCTCGTACACCGGGTCGTTCAGCCAGGGCAGGGCTTCCCAGGGCCTGGCCCCCAGCAGATCGTGGTGGCCGCGGCCCAGCAGTTCGGCGGCCTTGCCGTTGAGGAACGTCATACGGCCTTCGAGATCCAGCTCGCAGATCCCTTCCGGAAAGCGCTCCGTCAGCTCGGCTCCGGGCTGTTCGTGCCGGGTGGGCGGCGGGCCCACGATACGCAGATCCGTGGGCCGCATCGGATGCCCGTCGTCCGCGGCCAGCCGCAGGAGGCGGCTGATCCGGTGGCGGGCGTCGTTGGTGGCCATGGCTTCCCGGCGGGACAGCTCGGGAGCGTGCGTACCGGGCCATATCTGGAGCATGGCGCCCCAGCGGGTGTCGCCGGAGGTCAGGGGTACGACGCTCAGGGCTACGTGGTACGGCAGCGCGAGCGCGGTACGGGGAAACCGGTGCGCCAGCTCCGTATGGCTCGCGACCCATACCGGCCGGCCCTCGCGCACCGCCTCGGCCACCGGGACGGGCGCGGCCAGTGCCACCCGGGTCCATGGGCCGGCCACGTGCCGCGACACACCGGTCACCACGACCATGCGCAGCACCTGGTCCTGCGGGATCAGCAGATACACGGCGCCGATGTGCGCACCGGTTTCCCGTACCAACCCCGCCAGGACGCGCTCCACCTCTTCCGCGGTGCGGTCGTCTCCGTACGGGCTGTCACCGTGTGCTCCGAGCCCTCCCGGCTCTCCCACGTCTATGCCACCGCGGGCGACGCGGAGGGAGCCGGGCCCGATCGTCGACGGGGACGCTGTCCGGCGGCGGTCCGGGGGGTCCGGACGCATCGAACATCGTGCATATGTGGACGATAGCGTTCAAATGGGCTATTTACACCCCCCGGTCGCGGATGGGGCGCTCGCTGGTTACGGATGGTGACGGGCGGGTGGTGACGGGGCCGGATGAGGTCAGACGCGGGCTGGCTCCTGTCCTCCGTCGGACAGGGCCTAGGGTCTTTCGTTTGGATCTGGCTGGGTCAGGGAGCGGGGTCTGGTGCCGTGGATCGCAAGGCGGAGGAGGGAGCCCACGCGGAGCGTAGGCGACTGACGACAACGCCGCGAGGCGCGGTGCCGGGGCCCGCGAGCCCAGCAAGATCCAAACGAGAGGCCCTAGGTCTGCGGGACGTCCTTGATGAACACGAGGCCGTCGTACGCGGGCAAGTGGGCCGGGTCGAGCGGCGCGTAGCCGTAGTACGGGGACACACGGGGCGCGGGAAGCATGTCGCCGAGGGCGGTGGCCAGCCGCGGTGCGTCGATGAGGCAGCGGTCCTCCGGGAGCGCGTACAGGAGTCCTTCGAGCGTGTCCGGCGGCGGCGTTCCCACCCCCTGGTGCCGGATCGTGCCGAGGGCCGTGGCGAGGAAGGCGTACTCCTCGCCGAGGTGGGCGCTCACGATCGCGCCGGCGCTCCACCACTCCACCGGCGGCTGGTCCCACATACGCATCGTGCTCTTCTCCCGCTGGAGGTGGGAGTTGTGGGCATGGACGAGCGCCGGGCCCCGCGCGGCGACGGCGAGGAGGTTGTCGGCCATCATCCGGTCCCGCAGGCCCACCAGCCGGGTCATACGGGCCGGTGAGGTGTCGGCCATCCAGTGGTGGTAGCGCAGCAGCCCGGCGGCGGTACGCCCGTACAGGCGCGCCCGGTCCCAGTCGTCCCGCGAGGTGGCCGTGATCAGGTGCGGCGTCTGCGTTTCGAGCAGCGCCACCAGATCGTCGGCGAGCAGCCGCAGTTTCCCGGCCTCGGCCGACTGTCCCACGGACTGCGACGGGTCCGTCATCGCGGCCGGATCGGTCCACCGGTCGTCGGGGCCGAGCAGGCGGTCGAGCGTTTCCGCGGTGCAGGGGAGCAGGCCCGTGTCCACCCGGGCCGCGACCGCGAGGTACTCGTGGAGCGCGGTGAGGGCCTGCCGGGGGCTCGCGGCGCCGGTGATCTCCAGCGGGCCGTCGAAACCGGCGAAGCGGAGCTGCTCGGACGGGGGCCGTCCGTCGTTGTACGCGCGTATCCAGCGGACGAGTTCACGGTTGGCGGCGGAGGCGCCCCAGCCGTGGCTGAATCCGCGCGCCATGACCTCGTCGAGAGTGCCCTTGCCCGAGGTGACGTAGTCGTCCACGACCAGGCCCATCATGCAGTCGCTCTCGATCGCGATCGTCCGCCGGCCGTCCTGGATCTTCTGGGGGTCCTCCTGTACGTGGCGGTCCCCCTGCTCGTGGTGGTCCGCCTGCTCGACGAGCTGCCGGAAGAGTTCGTTGCGCAGGTCGAGCAGCGTGTCCTCGCCGTGGGTGGGTTCGCCCAGGGCGAGCAGCCGAGGCCGGGCCGGGAGCAGCTTCATGACGGCGGCGGCCTCGACGGCATGGGCGATGTCCTTGATGTCAGTGCCTGTGACCATGCCTTCAACGCTATCGTTGAACCTTCGGTTGAGACTTTTTTTCGCGATCAGCCTGACAGCAGTCGTGACAACAGCGGTGACAACAGCCGTAATAGCAGCCTTACCAGCATCCCCCAACGGCCGCGATATGGTCAGGATCGTGGGACAGGACCTTCAAACCGACGGGCAGCTCAGGCTCAGGCCGATCGATCTGGCGCGCGGGCACGGGCTGTCCACGCAGGCGGTCAGGAACTACGAAGAGGCCGGGATCCTTCCGGCGGCCGGTCGCACACCCCACGGCTACCGCACCTATACGCCGCTGCACGCACGGGCCCTGGACGCGTTCCTCGCCCTGGTGCCCGGCCACGGCCACCGGACGGCGACGGCGGTCATGCGGGCCGTGAACCGGGGCGAGGACGACGAGGCGTTCCGGCTCGTCGACGAGAGCCATGCCCAGCTACTCGACGACCGGCGGACACTCCAGGCCGTGGAGCGCGCGCTCCGCGACCTGGCGTCCACCGAGGTGTCCGGGCCCGGTGCGGAGCCCGAGTCCGGTGCGGGTTCCGGGCCCGGTGCGGGTTCCGGGTCGGCCGTGGTGTCCGGGCACGGCGGTACGTTCATCGGACCGCTGGCGGGGAAGCTCGGGATCCGGCCCGCGACGCTGCGCAAATGGGAGCGTGCCGGGCTGGTGCGTCCGCGCCGCGACCCGTTGACCGGGTATCGGGTGTACGACGAGGCGGACGTACGGGACGCCCGGCTGGCCCACCAGCTCAGACGGGGCGGCTACCTGCTGGAGCAGATCGCCCCGCTGATCGCCCAGGTACGGGCCGCCGGCGGGCTGGAGCCGCTGGAGGCCGCGCTGAGCGACTGGCGTGGCCGGCTGTCCGCCCGGGGGCGGGCGATGCTGACCGGGGCCGCCGAACTGGACGCGTATCTCCGCGAGCGCGGATGACCGTCGGCTGTCGGACGTCCCCCGTCGGCTGGTCTGTCGGACGTCGCCCGTCGGCCGTCGATCCGGCTGAAGTGGCCGCTGTGGAGGGCCCGTTGCCGGGCGCCAAGCGGGGAGGCCGTGTCCGAGTCCGGCTGTGGCCGATCGGACTGTGGGCATGACCGGTCGGCCGATGCGGCGGTACGGGACGTGCGCCTAGCGTCAGTTGTGGATCAGGCCACCGCCACCACCCACCCCGAACCCGAGGGATTCCGATGGAAATCCGACCTCCGCTCACAGCACGCACCGACGCCGATACAGCCGACACAGCCGATACAACGGAGTTTGAGTCCGACGTCATCGACCTTCTCGCCGAGATGCTGCTCCGCGCGCACAAGCGCGAGCTCCCGAATGTCGGTACGGAGGATCTGCTGGCCGCACTGGTCATGGGTGACTCGGCAGCCGGCGAGGCGATCGCTCCCGGTATGCGGCGAGCCGGCTCGCTGAGCGGGATGATCGCGGGCAAGGCGGGGCTCGGATGGGTGAGCGACGACGGCACCGTCGCCGACGACAACACTGGCGATGACCACAGTGACGACGGCAGCGTTGTCGACGGCAATGCCCGCGACGGCGGTGACAGCACCGGCGCCGGAAATGGCGGCGGCACCTCGGCCGTACCCGCAGCGGCCGTACCCGCCGACGAGCACGAGGTCGACGCCGCCTGGCGGCTGGCCCAGTGGCACACCGCGCGGCGCTTCCGGGGAGAAGACGCGCCGGGCGACCGGCCGTGGCCCGAGCCGTCCGGCGCGTTGCGCGCCTGCCTGCTCCATGCCTTCCGGCTCGCTCGCGCGGAGGGACGCCTCGGTGTGTACTCCCGCCATGTGGCCCGCGCCCTGCTGGACCTCCCCGGCACCAGGGCGCGGGAAGCGTGCGTACTGAGGCGGCTCGACCTGACCGCCGCCTCCGCCGCGCTGGACACGCTCGACGACAAGGCCGCGGCGGCGGCCGAAGGGCCGGGAGGCGGCGGGCCGGGCGCCGAAGGACCGGGGACGGAGCGGCCGCAGTCCCCGGCCGTCACCGTTCTGCGCCGGGCCGGGCTGCTGGAGGACCGGAGCAACTGGCTGGCGCGCAAAGTGATGTCGTGGACGTCCGGCAGCCTCGACGACGGTACGCCCGTCCTGTTCGCAGTGTCCGTGGAGGCCAAACGTCAGGCCGTACGATGCGGACGGAGCACGGCGGAACCGGTCGATCTGCTCCTGGCCGTCCTGGGCCTGGACCGGGCGCTGTCCGTCGCCCGACGGTCGCTGCCCGAGGCGCTGGTCCCCGCCAACGAGGCCGCCGCTCTGCTGCGTACGCACGGAGTGCGCCCGGTGTCACTGGCACGGTCGGCTCGCGCCGTCGATCCGCTCGTCGTGTCCGGCGACGTACCGTTCTCCGCCGCGGCCGAGCGGACCCTCGCCGTGGCACGGCTCACCGCCGCCGAGCACGGTGCTCCCGGCGTCGGTACGGTGCACCTCGTGGCCGCGCTCCTCAACGAGGCCGAGGGACCGGCTTCGGAGCAACTGCGCGCACAGGGTGTGGACTTGGCCGCGCTGAAGGCGGACCTGAGTCTCCGACTGAGCGCGTGAGGGGCCGGCCCCACGATGACCGGACCGGTTCAGCCGACGCTACCGTTGCCGCGCGGACACACCGGGGACGGACCTCAGGGGCGAGGGCAGGGATGACGGTGAGGCGCGTGCTCGTACGTACGCGGCGGGCATGGGCACGCGCGAGGTCCGGGACGCCCCGCGCCACCGCGGAGTCCGGGACGGCGCGTACGAGCGGCGGGTCCGGGACGGCACGTACGACCGGGGAGTCCGGGAAGGCAGGTACGACCGGCGGGTCCGGGACAGCGCGGGCGACCAGGGGGCCCGGAATGGCGCGTACCACCGCAGGGCCCGGGACGGCGCACGCCGTACGGCCGGTGCCGTCGGCGCACACGATGCCGCCGGAGTCGCGCCGCGCCCGGTCGGCGCGCGCCGTGCGGTCGGTACGGTCCATCCGGCCGGCACACGCCGTGCGGTCGCTGCTGCACGAGACGACAGAGGGCTGGGCCGCCGTGCGCCGCGCCCCGCGCCGTACCGTCGCCGCCGAGGCGCTGGGCTGTCTGCTGACGGCGGCCCTCGGGCTGATCCCCCTGCTGCTGGTGCTCCCGGACCGGCCGGTCCTGGCCGTGCTGGAAGCGCTGTACGCGGCGTGCCTGATGCCCCTGCGGCGCGGTCGGCCGTTCCTGGCGGTGGTGGGTACGGCGCCACTGCTCGTCGGTCCGAACGTCTGGGTGCTGGCGGTCGCGCCGCTGATCGTGCTGCCCGCCACCCGCCGGATCGCGCCCCCGCGCCGCGCGTGGCACGCCGTGTGGGCGGCCTGCGCGCTGGCAGCGGTGCTGACGATCGCGGAGCGGCTGTTCCGGCCGGGCGCCTTGGCGGAGGAACTGGCCGGGAACGGCCTCTCCGCCGTTCTCCTTGTGCTGCTCCCCGCGCTTTCCGGGGTACTGCTTGGGCGGCGCCGGCCTCTGGTCAGTCTGCTGCGGGAACGCAACGCCTATCTGGAACAGGCCCGTTCACTGACCGCCGCCGCGGCGCGGCTGGAGGAACGTACCCGTATCGCAGGTGAGATGCACGATCTCCTCGGCCATCGGCTGAGCCTGATATCGGTGCACGCCGGGGCGCTGGAACTGGCCGCCGCACGCCAGGCACCGCCATTGGCGGGGCAGGCCGAGCTGCTGCGTACGACCGCCGGTACGGCGATGGAGGAACTGCGCGACATCCTGGGCCTGTTGCGCCGCGAGGACACGGCGGTGCCGGTGCCCGAGCCCGACGCGAACCGGGGGACACGCGAGGACATCGCCGCTCTGGTGGCGGAGTCCCGGCAGGCGGGTGTTGCTGTCGAACTCGACTGGTCGCTCCCCGACACGGCCGAACCGGGCCCGCGCACCCGCCAGTCGCTGCACCGCGTGGTCCGCGAGGGGCTGACGAACGTGCTCAAGCACGCGTCCGGGGCGCCCACGCGCGTGGAGGTCGGGATCGGCCCCGGTGGCCGAGGCGCCTCCGGCGGCAAGGGCGCTCCCGGCGGCAGGGGTGCTCCCGGTGGCAGGGGTGCTCCCGGTGGCAGCGGCAGCGACTCCGTCCGGATCGAAGTCTCCGTCACCAACGAGCCGCCGCGCGCGGGACGTCACCAGGGGACCGGAAGCCGCAGCGGGCTGGCCGGTCTGGAGGAGCGGATCGCACTGCTCGGGGGTTCGTTCGTGGCGGGCCCCCTGCCGAACGGCGGGTTCCGCCTGGCCGCCGTACTGCCGTGCCGTCCGGACGGCACCACCCTGGCCGTACCCCTGCCGGGGGCCGTCCCCCCGACGGGCACCCCGCTCACCGGAACCAGCCCTCCACTGTCGGACGAGGTCCTCACCTGGCCACGGGTGCTGGGTGCGGGCTGCGCGGCCACGCTCGTGATCCTGCCCACGGCGACCTTTCTGATCATGCTCCTGGCGATGGCCGCTCTGAGATGAAGTCGCCCTGGGACAAGGCCGCTCGGGGATGAAGCCGCCCTAGGATGAAGCGGTGATCCGAGTCCTCATAGCCGACGACGAGGCGTTGATGCGCGCCGGTATCAAGCTGATCCTGGAGAACGCCGAGGACATCGAAGTGGTGGCCGAGGCGGGTGACGGCCATGAAGCCGCCGCGGCCTGCCGCGACCGGACGATCGACGTGGCGCTGCTCGACATCCAGATGCCGAACCGGGACGGAATCGCCGCCGCCGAGGACATCGCCCGCACCTCCCCGGCCACCCACGTGGTGATGCTCACGGCATTCGGCGAGGAGCAGAGCGTGACGCGGGCCCTGCGCGTCGGCGCGAGCGGCTTCCTCCTCAAGGACACGGGCCCCACCGAACTGATCCACGCGGTACGCCTCGCCGCGAGCGGCGAACCGGTGCTGGCCCCCCGGATCACCCGGCAGTTGATGGAACGGCACGTACGCTCCGCCCAGGACACCCAGGCCGCCCGGAGCAAGGTCGAGTCCCTGACCGCCGCCGAGCGGAACGTCCTACGGCTGCTGGGCACCGGCCTGTCGAACGCCGAGATCGCCGACGAGCTCTACCTGAGCGCGAGCACGGTCAAAGCCCACATCAGCCGAATCCTCACCCGCACGGGCTGCGCCAACCGCGTCCAGGCCGCCGTCCTGGCCCACGACGCGGAACTGCTCACCGACCACTGAAGCCGTTGCCTCTACGGCGTCCAGCCCGTCGGACCTGCCGGACACGCTGACGGTCCGCGCCCGCACCCCGGCCCAGAGGTCACTGGCCCACGCGTCCGTCGATGCGCTCGCGCAGCAGATCGGCGTGTCCGCAGTGACGGGCGTACTCCTCGATCCTGTGCACCATCAGCTCCCGGACCGCGATCCCGTCCTTCCCCACACGCTCACCCAGGTCCGGATGCTCGGCCAACGCGGCGTCGGTCGCGGCCTGTTCGCGCTCCAGAGCGGCGTACGCGGCGTCGACCTCGGCCTGGTCGGCGACAGCTCCGTCGAAGTCCGCGTCACGCTCGCCGTACAGCTTCGGCAGCGGATCTCCGTCGCTGATCCAGTTGCGCCAGTCCCGTTCCACCTCGACGAGGTGCCGGAGCAGACCGAGCAGCGACATCGTCGACGGCGGAACCGACCGACGGGCCAATTGCTCCGCGTCCAGACCCTCGCACTTCATCCGCAGTGTCGTCCGGTAGTCCGCGAGGAAGTCCAGCAACGTCGCAAGCTCGCCGTCGGGACTGGCTCCATCCCGGTTACGGGGGTCGTCGTCCGGGTCGGCCCACATGTCGGGGTAGACGGTCGCCTGGCTCCATCGTGCTGGCTGGTCGCTCATGCGGTCCATGGTCGGCCGTGGGGGCCGACGTCCGCCAGTGCATTACGTTTGATGTGCTCTTCACGGGACTACCGTGTGCTGCCTGGTCAGGTGCTTTCCAAGAAGTCCCTCACGAGGGGGGTCGGATGGAGGGCGAGCTTTTTCCTCAGGCCGGTGAGGAGGCTGGTTCCGCGAGCGGAGGTGACGCCCCCGAGCGCCTGTACCGCCCGAGTGGCGGTGTGTACGGCGGCGTCGAGGTTGCCGAGCGCGAGGTGAGCGTCGGCTTCGCGGGTCAGGCGCAGCGCGGCGGTGCGCGGGTGGGACTGGTCGTGTGTGCCGGTCCGGTGGGCGGCTGTGACGGCGGCGTGGTGGGTGAGGGCACGGCGGGGGTCGCGGAGGTCGAGGGCGTTGGTGGCTGCCCAGCCGTGGAGTTCGTCGCGGTTGATCCAGTAGACACAGGCGGGTTCGTTGTCCGGGAGGCCGGCGCGGTCGTAGGCGTCGAACATGGCCTGTTCGGCGCGCCGACTGGCCAGGTTGTTTCCGGCGCGTGCGTGGGCACGGGAGGCGCGGGCGTGGAGCACGGCGGCCATCCGGGGGGATCCGGTCCGGGCGGCCTGGCGGTGTGCGGCGTCCACGAGTTGGAGCGCGCCTGCGGGGTCGCCGGTGCTGTAGCGCAGCATGGCCCAGAAGCCGAGGGTGTTGGCACGCCGACGGCATCGTCTGCGTCGACGCCTTCGGGTTCGCCCCCGATCCGAAGGGCGTACTGCGGGAGATGCGCAGAATACTGCGTCCCGGCGGCAGGGCCGTCCTGACCTCCGGCAGTCTCCGCAGCCGCCCGGTGGCCCCGCCGTGGCCGGAGCGGGCCGCAGCGGCGGGCCTGGAGCTGGAGTGGGAGGAGGAACGGCCGCACGAACCGGCGATGTGGAGCCGCCTCTACCGGCTGTGGACAGAACACGAGGCGGACCTGCGGCTTCACCTCGGCGACGACCAGGCCGAGAGCATGCTCACCGAAGCACGCACAAGATCACGGACCGTCGGTGACCGACGGTCCGTCACCGTTACGCTGAAGCGGCCCGGTTGCAAGGACGAACCCTCACGACCACGGCCCGACAGAGCCGTCCAAGGGCACGGAACGAAAGGCAGGTAAGCCGGCCGATGCCAACTCGTGTGGCCGTCTACGGGGCTGGGTCCTGGGGCACAGCGTTCTCCATGGTCCTCGCCGACGCCGGGTGTGAAGTTGCGCTGTGGGGGCGCCGTCCCGAACTGGTCGATGCCATCAACATCACCCGCACCAACCCCGACTACCTGCCGGACGTGCTCCTGCCGGACCGGATCACCGCGACCGCTGACGCGGCCGAGGCAGCCAAGGGCGCCGACATCGCGGTGCTCGCAGTCGCTGCGCAGACCCTGCGTACCAACCTTGTTGCATTGGCCCCGCTTCTCTCGGACGACACCGTTCTCGTCTCCCTGATGAAGGGCGTCGAACTGGGCACGGCGAAGCTGATGAGTGAGGTGATCGCGGAGGTCACGGATGCCGGGCCCGAGCGGATCGCGGCTCTCTCCGGACCCAATCTCGCCGGCGAGATCACCCGCCGGCAGCCTGCTGCGAGTGTCGTGGCCTGCTTGGACACGGACGTCGCCGAGCGACTGCAAGCCGCCTGCCACACCCCGTACTTCCGTCCGTACACCAGCACCGATGTCATCGGCTGCGAACTCGGCGGAGCCGTCAAGAACGTCATTGCCCTGGCCGTGGGCATCGCCGACGGACACGGCCTCGGCGACAACACCAAGGCGGCGCTCATCACCCGAGGTCTCGCGGAGACCACCCGGCTTGCCCAGGCCATGGGCGCCGACCCACGGACCCTCGCGGGACTCGCCGGTATGGGCGACCTCGTCGCCACCTGCTCCTCACCCCTGTCCCGCAACCACACCTTCGGAACCAACCTCGGCCGCGGCCTCACGGTGTCCGAGACGGTCGCGGTCACCCAGCAGACAGCCGAAGGTGTCACCTCTTGTAAGTCCGTGCTGGATCTGGCACGGCGCCATCATGTCGACATGCCGATCACTGAGACCGTTGTCGGCATTGTCCATGGCGGTAAGTCGCCGCAGGAGGCCATCAGGGAGCTGATGTCCCGCTCGGCGAAACCCGAACTTCGCTGACTGGGCAGCTTGGACCACGTCGAGCAGTGTTGTCCCGACGGGCGGGTGGTTCAGTCGGTGGCCACGCCGGAGCGGATCACGGCGACGAAGTGGGCACATGCGGTGGCAGGGACGAGGAGTGCCGGTCCGGTCCGGTTCTTGGCGGCCTCCGCACCATGGGGAAAGCCGCCACTTCGGTGGGCCCAGCAAGGGGCCTTGTCCAGTTGTGTCCGGACCGTACGTACTCGATGCAGGCGGTCCGGACTTCCGAGTTGGTTGGTCGTCAGGGCCGGGGCAGGGACAGCATCGGCATCCGTGGATGGTGCACGTGCTGCTCGTTCCCGTGAACATGCAGCCGAAAGGTCTCCGGCCCTGGACGGCCTGCGGTGTCGTAGGCGGTCAGGACGGTCTCGACGCGGTCCCAAAGGCGGAACGGGCCGCTCTCGCGTACCTGCCACCTGCCGTCGCGTGCGGTGAGCGAGGCGGCGGAGCCAGTGACGACGTCGACTAGGTGCACGACCTCGTCGACAGTGACCATCTGCACGTCCGGCACGGCGCACTGGGTGAGGAACCGCAGATGGAATGCTTCCTCGGTGGCGGCCGTGATCCGCTCCGGGCTATGCAGGGCTGGACGCGCGGTCGTGGGGAGGCCGGCGGCCCAGTGGGCAGGATTGCCGAATGCGGGGGCCGCCTGAGTGCGGGCGGACATGAATGAGACGGTGCCGCCCAGCAACGGTCCCTCGGCGGTGCCGTCGCCGTTGACGGTCAGCAGAACGCGCGCGTATCCGTAGAGCCAGCCGCTCAGAGTGAGCAGGATTTTCCCGCCGGGCCTGGTCTGCGCGGTCAGGGCCGGAGGTACGGCGCGGAAGGAACAGGCGGCCACGATCCGGTCGACCGGTGCTTCGGGCCAGTAGCCGTACAGTCCGTCTGCCACGGCCAAGGTGGGCGTATAGCCGCAGTCGTACAGCGCCGCTGCGGCCGTCTCCAACCGACGGCCGTCGACCTCGATGGAGGTGACGGCGTCGGAACCGAGGCGTTCACATGCGAGAGCAGTGGAGTAGCCGCTGCCGGTGCCGAGTTCAAGCACTGTGTGCCCCTCGGTGATGTCTGCGTCCGCCCACATCCGCACCACCAGGGACGGCAGCGTGGATGAGGATGTCGGGGCCCCGCCGTGTCTTGCCGCGGGTTGCTTCCAGTCCGGCTCGTCACCGTCGAACTGCGTGATCAGCGTGGCGTCCGAGTACGCGGCGGCGAGCCACCGGCTGTGGTCGAGTTCGGCGGTGACCGGTTCCCACACCGTCAGCCCGCGGTCGTCCCGCTGGTCGGCGGGCAGATAGAAGCCGGGCACGAAACGATGCCGGGGCACCGTTCGCACCGCCTGTCGCCAGGCCGGGTCGGCCAGGGAACCAGCCTCGGTGAGGGACCTGGCCAGAGACTCGCGCAGGCGGGCCGCCTCGGTCTCAGACTCGGCGGGCACGGTCATGAACCGCTGCCTCCTTCCTGCTCAAGATGTCGGCGAACGCCTCGGTGATGGCTTCCGCGTCGGGAAGCCAGCCCCATTGGCCGTTCGGATTGCACTCGATCCAGGTCCAGTGTCGTGGGTCGTCCCCGTCGTCGGTGAGGGCGAAGTCGAAGCAGCCGAAGAGCAGGTCGAAGGCGGCCAGGTAGCTGTGCATGGCCGCCTCGATCGGGGCTGGCACGGTGATGGGAGCGTGCAGCAGCTCGTCCCAGTTGCCACGACGCCAGTCCAGAGAGCCGTCCGGCGCGGCGATCTGCTGAGCGAACACTTGGCGGCCGACGACAGTCACCCGTACATCCCCGGTCTTCGGTACCTCGGCCTGGAACAGGTGCGCGGTCACTGCGAGCGCGTCGTCAAAGGTCTCCGGAGCGACGCGCTGGGTCCAGAGCGCCCCGGTGTGGCCACCTTCGTCGGGAGGCAGGCCGCGGAAGGACTTGTAGACGACCGGGCCGTTGTCGGAGGCGAACTTCCTTGCGGCTTCGGCGTCGTTGGTGACCAGGGTCGGCGGGATGGTGAACCCGAGCCGGGCGGCCATCCGGAGCTGGGCGGGTTTGAAATCGGCGCGGGCGACGGCTGCGGGGTGGTTGATGTACCGGGCGCCGTCCAGGCTGCTCAAGATTCCGCCGAGGCCGTGCCGGGCTTCGGCGGAAGCGAAGTCGCGCTGCTGCGTCGGCAGATGCGCGAACCGGGCGGTGTACGGGGTGGGGCGGCGGTAGTACACCGCCGCCACCTCCCTCAGCTCCACCTCGCGGCTTGCTGTACGCAGTCGCCCGCTCCACGCCGGTGCCCCGACACCGATGCGGGCGCTGAAAGTCAGGCCCGCCCCGATGTCGGCGGGGTCGACGCGTGCGACAGGCACCCCGCGCTTGTTCAGCGCATCGATGACCAGATCGGCGGTGGTGTCTTCCAGGGACGTGACGACCAGAACGAGGGGAGCCACCGGTCAGTCCGACTCGTAGTCGGTGGTGTTGTCGTCCTGGGTCTGCGGCTGCGGGTTCTGCCCGTCGCCGCCGCCGGACACCGAGGCGGTGCCCTTGGTCTTGGATGTGCCGTGTTTGCCCATCTCCACCACCTGGCCGACGGCGTCGGTGTAACGGGCGGTCTGCGTGGCCTCGTTCAGCGTCACCGCCGTGTACGGCGGGGCGCCGACCGGCAGCCGGTCGGTCACCAGCCGCATCGCCCATGGAGCCTGGGGCACAAGCGTCGCCATGCGAGATCTCCTTTTCTCTTCTGGTCCGGGGGCAGCCGGTCGACTGTCCGCGTCAGCAGAATCCGCCCACCCGCCGGGCCCTGGCCAGTACCGTATAGGTCGCGAACCGTGGCGAATTCATTGCACTGCGTAATTGCGTGTCCAGGGAGGCGAATGCCAATGGCGGGCGGGACTGGCAATTCGCATCTTGCGCTGTGGATCGGCGCGACCGGTCTGTCCCAGGGTGAGATCGCCCGCCGGATCGCTGCCGAAGCGGTGCGCCAAGGTCACCGGCAGATTGCTCCGGACGCCACCCGCGTCCGTCGCTGGATCGACGGCGAACGCCCCCGTCCGCCGGTCCCCGTCCTGCTCGCCGCCGTGCTCTCCAAAGTGGTCGGGCAGCCGCTCACTCCGGGTGATCTCGGCCTGTCCCCAGCCGGAGCGGTGCTGGATACGATCCAGGTACCGCTGTTGACCGAGGCAGCCGCCCAGACCCTGGCCGGATGGACGCAGATGGACCTGTTCATGGACCGCCGTGAAACCCTCAGGCTTGCCATCGGCGCTCCGCTGATCCTGGCAGCCGAACGGATGCTCGGTGGCATTGCCCGGCCCCTGAACCGCGCTCGTCAGGGCTTCGACGCCGATACCGTCACCGCGCTGGAACAGGTCACCGACTTCTTCACCCACGCCGACGCCACAAAGGGGGGTGGCCTCTATCGGTCGGCGATCGTCGCCCAACTCGCTGAGGTCGCCCGTCGCATCCAAGCCGGCGTCCCGGCTGGTCTGAAGACCCGGATCTTTGCTGCGACTGCCGATTTGGCTGCGCTTGCGGGATGGGTGAGTCATGACTCCGGCCGTTATGCGACCGCTCAGCGCTATTGGAGCTACGGCATCTATGCGGCCGGCGAAGCCGGACAACGCGATCGCGGAGTGGAGATTGTGACCCGCATGTCTCACCAGATGATCTATCTCGGTCGGCCGGAGGACGCCCTCGGGCTCCTTGGTGTCGCCGCGGCCAAGGCCGAGCAGCCCGTCATAAGAGCTCTGGTCGCTTCACAGACCGGGCGGGTGCACGCGGCTCTTGGCGATGAGCGCCAGGCCGATACACATCTCGGCGCCGCCGACGAATTCTTGGCCGACGGCTTCGGGGACCTGCCCGATTGGGTCGCTTACTTCGACGCTGCCGAGCACGCCGGGGCCCGCGCCGTCTCCGCTCGCGATCTTGCCGCGCTCGGCCGCCCTCATCGGCCCGCAAGTACTCACTTCCTCGAAGCGCTGAAGCTGCGGGCGCCCGGTTTTGACCGTGTCCGTGTCATGGACCGAGTCGGACTCGCCGCCGCGTTCTTCGACGAAGGTGACCCTGAGCGGGCCGCAGAGGCGGCCCGGCGCGCACTCGACGACGCCGCCCGTGTCGACTCCACGCTTGTGGCCTCCCGACTGAACACTTTGTTGGAGGCTGCCCGCCCCTACCACACCTCCGCCACCGATGAGGTACGCACTCGGGCAAAGGATCTCGCGGCTGCCCGGCCGACGGTGGTCGCGGCCTGAGAGCATGGGAGCCATGGGCAAGCACCGCCGACCTGGCCCACCGAACCAGCCGCCCCGCGCCGTCCCGGCCGTTGACCCCGGTGATCCGGTCGCCGCATACGAGAAGCGCCGCCGTGCGCCGCTGGACGGCCCGCGCCGTCATCGCCCCGTGCGTGGCGGCGCGCGCCATCTCGATCCGCACGCTCCGAGGATCTTGGAGGAGTGGACCGGTTTCGCGTACGCACCTGTCGGCACCGCCCTCGGTCTCGCTGCGGCGCAGGCATGGGTGGATGAATTCGACCCTGGCGCGACGGAGGGGTGAGGAGCCGTGACGCGGTGGCCGGCCTCTACAGCCCGTTCAGGCGTGCATCCGTAGCGACCGCGTCGGAGCGGACGAGGTCGATGAATGTGGCCCATGCGGTGGCGGGGACCAGGAGGGTGGGGCCGGGCCTGTTCTTGGAGTCGCGGATGCCGACTCCGGGCGCCAGGCGTGCGACCTCTACGCAGTTATTTCCGGTGCCGTCGCTGTATGACGACTTGACCCAGGCCGCGTCCTCGGGCTTGTGCTGTCGGCTCGTCACACCTCAGACCGTACGAGCGTGGCGGCTCTCCGCGTCAGGGGGAAAGCCGCCACTTCGTTGGGAGTTGGGCTCAGTTGTGTGTGGCGCGCACGAACTCGATGAAGGAGGTCCAGCCCTGGGGGGTGGCGGTCAGGGCCGGGCCGCGCTTGTCCTTGGAGTCGCGGATGCCGACGCGGTTGGTCAGGTCGGCGATCTCCACGCAGCTATCACCAGTGCCGCCGCTGTACGACGACTTGAACCACGCGTCTTCCGGAGCCAGCTCTGCGGCTGTGATGTGAGTGTTAATGGCCCTACAACTCTCGCGCTAGTCGATGCATGAACTCTGGTGTGTCCTCAAGCGGAAGCGCCGAGGCGATCATGGTGTTGAACCGTCGGGTGAACCGCGCCACCTCCTTGGGCTTGTCCGAGGTCGAGACGGCACCCCAAGCGTTGTCGACCTGCACCATGGGCGGCAATCCATCCACCAGGTCAAGGATGGCGAGGTCACTTCTCGCCCGGTACCCCCGGCTGTTGAAAGGAAGCACCTGGATCTTGACATGGTCGAGCTGGGACAGCCGTGTGATTTCTTCGTACTGGTCCAGCATCACCTGTGGGCTGCCGATCGCATAGCGCAGGGCTGCCTCACCCAGGATCACCCAGAGCTTGACCGGATGCGGTTCACGGTCCAAGACCCGCTTCTTGCGCTCCATACGGAGTGCCACGTTGTGGCGGACGAACTCGCTGGTAGTTTCCTCGACGGGTTTCTCGATCTCGAAGATCGCCTTGGCGTAGTCCTCGGTCTGGAGCAGGCCATGGACTACCGCTGGGTGGTAGATCCGGATCTCCTGGGCCTCCGCCTCGATTCCGACGAAGCCCTGCATGGCGGGCTGCATATGACTGCGGTACCGCGTCACCCAATCCTGGCTGGTCGCGTCGCGGTTCAGCTCGACGAGCTGATCGATGACATCCGGATCGTCAACGCCGTACTTGTCCAGCAGCTTGCGCAGGTCGCCGGTGTTGCGGAAGCTCAGACTTCCGGTCTCGATCCGCTGGAGAGCGGCCTCGGAGAGCTTTGTTCCCTGGACGGCCACCTTGCGGGGCATCGGCTTGCCGTTGTCCATGAAGATGCTCTCGCGCATCTGCCGCATCTGTAGGCCCAGTTCGAGGCGCCTTCCGGTTGCCCCACGCTTTGCTGCCACTGTGACCCCTCGCTGTGTCTCTGTGCTGATCAGGTGTTGCCGTGTGCAGAGTGTTACACCTCGTGTACGTCCCCCGCAGCCCCTCTTGCAGGTTTGGGCATAGTCCAATTCGATCTGCTTTGAATTTTCGAAGCAGATTCGATTGCAGGTGAATGGACTTGCCCGACAGGCTAGTTGAGCAGCGCCGATGGCGTGCTGACGAACCGTCAGTAGGACTATCCGTGGAGGACCAACCATGACCCTCAGAGCACGCGTACACGCATACGAAGACCTCACCCGGACGAGGTCCGGTTCGGACGGGCTTGCGGGGTGGCAGCTCAGCATCGAGCGGGCCCTGCGGGCGGGTCGGCGCGGGATGGCCGAAGGAGACGAGCGGTGGCCCGGGCAGGTGCGGCGGGGCGGGGTCGCGCGGGTTCGAGCGTGGGGGCTCGGGGAACTCGCCGACGACATCGGGCTGTTGCTCAGCGAACTGGTCACCAACGCACTGCGGTACGGGCGCGGGGATCAGGTCGGGGTAACGCTCCGGCTCACCGGGCTCGGGATGCTCCGGGTCGAGGTGGACGACGGGTCGCCCGTACCTGCCCGTATCCGTACCGCC
The DNA here is from genome assembly GCF_000981895.1 of Streptomyces odonnellii. Taxonomy (GTDB): domain Bacteria; phylum Actinomycetota; class Actinomycetes; order Streptomycetales; family Streptomycetaceae; genus Streptomyces; species Streptomyces odonnellii. The sequence goes on from NZ_LATD01000035.1 coordinate 49,725, forward strand.
CGCCCGGGGGACGAGAGCGGGCGCGGGCTGCTCGTCGTGGACGCGGTCGTCGCCGAACGCGGTGGGGAGTGGGGCGTCAGCCCCGACGGGACCAAGACCTGGTGCTCGCTCCCGGTCGGTACGTCGCGGGCCGCCGCCACGACCCGTACGACCGGCACCCTGGCCGCGCACACGGCGGCCCCCGCCCCGACGGCACGTACGGCCCTGGTCGTGCGCACGGCCCCGGCCGCGTACCCCGCCCCGGCCGTGCACACGTCGGCGGGGGAGCGCCGGTGAAGCCGACCGCCGCGCAAGGCCCGTCGACGCCACGCCCGTCGACCCCACGCCCGCCAGGAGTCGTCCCGTACATCACCGCCTGGGGCGCGGAATGGCCCCTGTACCCGCCGCCGGTGACGGGCCGGTCCGGTGGCCGGGGCATCGCGTACGTCGACGAGCACAGCATCGACCGCGACGAGGAGGGCGTGCTGTGGGCCCGGGCGACGTACCGGCCGGGGCAGGGGCGGCCCGAGTTCGGCAACGTGCACCCCCTGCGGCAGCGCCGGGCCATGCAGCGAATGCTGTGCCAGGTCTGCGGCGGGCCCGCCGACCGCAACGAGCGCGGCGTGCTCTGGCTGCTCGCCGATCACCGCCGCGACTGGCCCGGCTGGCCGGAGACGATGGCCGCGACACACCCGCCGGTCTGCCTCCCCTGCGCCGCGGACTCGACCCGCGCCTGTCCGCACCTGCGCCGTGGATTCGTCGCCGTACGGGTACGGGAACCGCGGATCAGCGGGGTGTACGGGGCGCGCTACTACCCGCCGAACCCGTTCATCGGACCCGTCGAGCACGTCGTCAAGGCATACGGCGACCTTGGGATCCGCTGGGTGATCGCCTCGCAGCTCGCCATGGAACTGCGCGGCTGCGCGCTCGTCGATCTCGCAACCGAACTCGCCGCCGCCGACCGGTGAGACGGGCTCCGGCCGGTGAGATGGGCAGCAGCCGGTGAGACGGGCGGTACGTCAGCGCTCGCCGCCCGGCACCCAGAGCACGTCCCCGACCTCCTTGTTCGCCATGCGGGCGAGAATGAAGAGCAGGTCGGAGAGCCGGTTGAGATAGGTCGCCGTCAGGGCGTTCATGGTCTCGCCGTGCACCTCCAGCGCCGCCCAGGTCGAGCGCTCCGCGCGGCGTACGACCGTGCATGCCTGGTGCAGCAGGGCCGCGCCCGGGGTGCCGCCGGGGAGGATGAAGCTGCGGAGCTTGTCGAGCCGCTCCAGGAAGCGGTCGCAGTCCGCCTCCAGCTTGTCGATGTACGGCTGCTCGACGCGCAGCGGCGGGTACTCGGGCTTCTCCACCACCGGCGTCGACAGGTCCGCGCCCACGTCGAAGAGGTCGTTCTGGACCCGGACGAGGACCTTCACCAGCTCCTCGGGGAGCGCGCCGAGCGCGATCGCGGTGCCGATGACGGCGTTGGCCTCGTTGGCGTCGGCGTACGCGGCGATCCGCAGATCGGTCTTGGCGGTACGGCTCATGTCGCCGAGAGCGGTCGTGCCCTTGTCGCCGGTGCGGGTGTAGATGCGCGTCAGATTGACCATATGGCCAGCCTAGGCCGTGTCTGCCACATGGCGTCGTCCGCCCGCCAGGCGTCGCGCGCTGCACGGGATGTGGCGCACACGGCCCGGGCCGTGTGCGAAGGGGCCGGCGCCCCGGAAGACACCGGCCCCGGCCCCCGTGGTGCTCAGCCCGCCATCGGCTTGCCCGTCTCCAGCAGCGACTTGAGGTCGCTGAGCACCATCGCCCAGCCGCCGCCCGCCTCCTTGATCCTGCCCGCGACCTGGGCCGCGTGCGCCGGCGCGTCGGTGACGTCGTGCGTCACGGTGAGCTTCACGACGCCTCCGTACGGCTCCTCCTCGATCTCGTACGTCAGGCGCGTGTACGGTTCGGCCGCCAGCTCGGGCGTGAAGAGCATCCGGTACGTCTGGACGAGCCGGTGCGGCGCCTCGGCCTCCACGACCTCGCCCTCGATGATCTGCTCCGGCGCGCCGTGCGCCCGCATCTCGTCGCTGGACAGCGAGCGGTACGCACCGCCCGGGCGCAGGTCGAACTCGCTGGCGCAGCCGTAGCCGTACTTCCCGTTCCAGTCGGGACTCGTGATCGCGTCCCAGACCGCCTGCGCCGTCGCCTTGATGTAGATCCGGTGGACCTGGACCGTACTGGTCGACTCGGCCGTGGCAGTGCTCATGTGTTCCCCTCCAGCTTGTGCTTCAGCTCGGTGAGCGCCGACACCTGGCGCTCGGTGTACTTGTCGATCCATCTGTCGTGGATCAGCCGGATCGGCACCGGGTTCAGGAAGTGGTGCTTCTCCCGGCCCGATCTGCGTGTGATGACTAGCCCCGCCTCCTCAAGCACCTTCAGGTGCTTCATCGCTCCGTACCGCGTCATCTCCAGCTCGGACTCCAGCTCGCTCAGCGTGCGTCCGTCGCGCGCGAACAGCAGGTCGAGCAGGAAACGGCGGGTCGGATCGGCCAGCGCCTTGAAGACCCGGTCGTCGTCGCTCACGCATCGAGAATAGGTGACCAGATGGTCACATGTAAAGCCTGGCGCAGCCTGGCGTAACGCGGTCCGAGCCGCCCCGCGGCCCCCGCCGCGGTCCTCAAGTGCGCTGCGTGCGGCCTCCGGTGGACCGTCCCGGTGTGATGTCCGTCATCCGGGGCGTGACGCGCATCTCTTCGCTGTCACATGCGCCTGCACGCCCGCTAACCTCCGCAGAGCGCGCAATGTAAACACGCGTTAAAGCCGCACCAGAGCCGAACCGGATCCGAAGAAGAATCGTGGGGTGTGACGTGGCCAGGAAGCTCGCCGTCATCGGGGCCGGACTCATGGGGTCCGGGATCGCGCAGGTCTCGGCCCAGGCAGGCTGGGACGTCGTGCTGCGCGATGTCACCGACGCGGCGCTGGCCCGGGGGATCGACAGCGTCAAGGCGTCGTACGCGCGGTTCGTCGCCAAGGGCGCGCTCGAAGAGGCCGACGCGGACGCGGCCCTGGCCCGGATCACCACGACCACCGATCTGGACGCCGTCGCCGACGCGGACGTCGTCGTCGAGGCCGTCTTCGAGAAGCTGGACGTCAAGCACGAGATCTTCCGCGCGCTCGACAAGCTCGTACGGGACGACGCCGTCCTCGCCTCCAACACCTCGGCCATCCCGATCACCAAGATCGCGGCGGTGACCGGGCGTCCGGAGCGCGTCGTCGGTACGCACTTCTTCTCGCCCGTACCGATGATGCGGCTCTGCGAGCTGGTGCGCGGCTACAAGACGAGCGACGAAACCCTCGCCACGGCACGGGAGTTCGCCGAGTCCGTGGGCAAGACCTGCATCGTCGTCAACCGCGATGTGGCCGGCTTCGTGACCACGCGGCTGATCTCCGCGCTCGTCGTCGAGGCCGCGAAGCTGTACGAGTCGGGCGTCGCGTCCGCCGAGGACATCGACATCGCCTGCAAGCTGGGGTTCGGCCATGCCATGGGGCCGCTCGCCACCGCCGATCTGACCGGAGTCGACATCCTTCTCCACGCGACCGACAACATCTACGCCGAGTCGCAGGACGAGAAGTTCGCCCCGCCGGAGCTGATGCGCCGGATGGTGGACGCGGGTGACATCGGCCGCAAGAGCGGGCAGGGGTTCTACAAGCACTGAGCGGGCATCCGAGAGTCGGGCGCTGAGTCGCGTCACACCGCTCCGGTATCACCCCACGGGGTGATTTTGGTATCGGTTCGCTTACAGACGGCAACTTCTCCGCCCTTGCGGCAGTCAGTTGTTGGAATACATAGAAAACACAGCAGACAGAACACAACGGAACGCGGAAGCACTCTCGGGGAGCGCATATGCACATCAGGGGCGACCACGCCGAGCTGGTCGTCGGGGGCCGCCTCGACGTTCGCAGCGCGGCGGACGCCCGTACGGTCCTGCACTCGGCCGTCGACGACGGAGTCGGCGATCTCGTGCTCGACCTGACCGAACTGGACTCCTGGGACGCCACCGGACTCGGCGTCATCATGGGAGCCCACCGACGCGCGGGGCGGTGTGGTCGGAGGCTTGTGCTGCGCGGCGTTCCGCCGCAGATGCAGCGCCTGCTCGTGGCCACGCGGCTGCACCGCATTCTTGCCATCGAGGGCGGGATCGCCGCGGAATCACTGCCGCGGGTCTGACCCGGCCGCGCCTGTCCGTGCCGCGCCTGTCGGCGCCGCGCTTGTCCGCGTCCCGGCGGCCCGCGTCCTTCCCGCCAGATCTGCTGGAAACCAGCCACATCGCACAATCCTCATAAGACCGTGATGTCTTGGACGCGGCGGTACCCCGGCTGTTCACGGATAATGGCCTCAGGTCTAGGGTCGGCGCGTCTGCCGACGACCGACCCATGGAGCAGGCACCGGACCGGAAGCGACAGATGGGCGTGCGAGGCCGGGGGGCAGCGGCACGCCACGATCTGGGGGGCTTTTCACCATGGACCCGATGAGCCGGGGACCGAAAGATTTCGGCCACGACGACCAGCGCCACGACGACCAGCGCGACGACGAGCGGCACGAGGAGCAGCGGTACGAGAGCGAGGACGCCGAAGCGCCGCGCCCGCCCCGTGTCGAGATCACCCCCGCCATCACCGCGGCCCTCGCGCCCACACGCACCCCTCCTCCGGCGGTCACCCCCGCCCTGGCCCATCTCAAGGGCGCGGGG
>NZ_LATD01000350.1 GCF_000981895.1 Streptomyces odonnellii
GTTCCGGCAGGGGAAGGGGGTACGGGTTGCCCATGCTCCTGAGCGTATCGGCGGGGACGGTACGGGCGGTACGGAACCGGAAGCCCGGTCCGGCCCCGGGGCCTTGTCCTCAATCGCCGGACGGGCTGGATTTGGCCGAGCCGGGCGCCTCGGCCGCCGGGCTGTGTCCTGGCGGGCCAGGCGCTCCGGCGGCCGGGCTGGATCCTGGCGGGCCGGGCGGCTCGGCCACCGGGCGGGCCGTGGCCGGGCCGGAGTGCAACCGCCGGGCCGGATCTTGGCCGGGCCAGACGCTTCGAGTGCCGGGCCCGATCTTGGCGGGGCAAGGCGTTCCGGCCGCCGGGTGGGCCGTGGCCGGACTCCGGCCGGACGCCCGGTGCCAGCCGGACAGGCTGAGGTCCGTGCCGGACGGGCTGGATTTGGCCGGGCGCGGGCCTCGGCTGCCCGGGCTGGATCCTGGCGGGCCAGGCGCTCCGGCGGCCGGGCGGGATCTTCGCCGGGCCAGGTGCCCCGGTCGCCGGGCGGGCCGTGGCCGTCCGTGTCCGGCGCGGGTGCCCGGGCGGTGTCAGCCCTCTCGGCTTTCCCGTTTCTCCGCTCTGATCCTGCGCAGCCGATTCACCGTCACCGGGTCGTGTTCCGCCGCCCTCGGGTCGTCCAGCAGCGCTCCGAGGAGCTGGTAGTAGCGGGTCGGGGAGATGCCCAGGCCCTCCCTGATCGCACGCTCCTTGGCGCCCGGGCCCGGCCAGCCGCGCCGTTCCACCGCGAGAACGGCGCGGTCCCGCTCGGACAGCCCGGCGTGCTCAGGGGCGGGATCAGGCGTCGCGGTCATATCTCCGACACGCTACCCGGGCCGTCACTCCGACGTCTCCTCCGCCGTCGCGTCCCGCGCTATCCGCCCCAGGACCGCCGCCGGGTTCCCGCCCGGCTCGACCGCCTGCCCGATGTGGTCCTTGATGTCCTGGCTGACCCCGCCCCAGGACCTCTTGCCGGACGGATACAGCTCCGCGGTCGGCAGCACCTTCTGGAACGTGGCCAGGTCCTTGTACCGCGTGTCCGCCGCCATCGCCTCGTTCGCGCTGTACGTGACCGGCAGCAGGTCGTACTGGCCGACGAAGTCGAGAACGTTCTTGTCCTCGAACACGAAGTCCAGGAAAGCGCCGATCTCCTCGCCGTGATTGTTCTGCTTGAACGCCATCATCCAGTCGGCCACACCCATCGCTGGCTTGGGCTTGCCGTCAATCCCCGGCAGCGGCAGGATCCCGACGTCGACGCCCTCCCGCTCCGCGTCGAGCAGCAGCGTCGGATGCCCGTTCAGCATCCCGACCTGGCCGCTCGTGAACGCCTTGAAGGCGGTGGTCCTGTCGAGTTTCGACGGGGCGACCGGGCCGGTCAGCTTCTCCTCGACGAGGTTCTTCTTGAGCCACTCGAAGGTCTTGACGTTCTGGTCCGAGTCGATGTCGTACGAGTCGTCGGCGTTGTTCGTATAGCCGCCCCCGCCGCTCAGCAGCCAGATCATCGTCTCGCCCTGCGCCTCCTCCGAGCCGAGGGGAAGCGCGATGGGGGTCGTCACACCGTTCGCCTTGAGCGCCTCGGCGTCGGTCCTGATGTCGTCCCAGTTCTTGGGAGCGCTCACCCCGGCCGACTTGAACAGCTTCTTGTTGTAGAAAAGCAGCCGGGCCGAGGCTATGAAGGGCAGCCCGTACTGGATGCGGTTGACCTTTCCGGCGTCCGAGAGCTGGGCGAGGAAGTTCGCCTGCGTGGGTACGGACAGCACCTCGTCGGCGGTGTAGAGCAGGTCGTCCTTGGCGTAGTCGGCGTACGAGCCGATCTGTGCGATGTCGGGAGCGCGGCCCTTCTTCACCATCTCGGCGACATCGCGGTCGACGGTCTTCCACGAGCGCACATCGACATCGATCTTGATACCCGGATGCTTGGACTCGAATTCCGTGGCCAGGGTCGTCCAGTATTTGTCGGACCGGTCCGACGAACCGTTGCCGTAGTCGGCGGCCACGAGCTTCAGGGTGACGTCCCCCGAGCCTCCCGTGCTGCCACAGCCTGCCAGCGCCATTGTCATGCCAAGTGCGGCCATGGCCGCCGTCGCTCCCCGAAAGCGCTGGTGCACAGCTCTGTTCCGCCTCTGTTCTTCGGTGGTCCCTCATGAAGTCCTGCTATGGATCAGTGATTTTCCCCTATCCGGAGGTTTACGGTCCACGCAGTGCCGGTTTCGCTTCGGCAACGTCTGCGCCAAGAGCGGGCGGACGTCCGGGCCAAGGGCGCACCGGCACACAGCAGGCATCAGCATTTGCATGGGTGTTCGTACGGCGTTTGTACGGGCGTTTGTATGGGCGGGCAACAATCCAGGACAGTGGACTAGACCTTTCATGGGTCCACACGCGAGACTGTCCACGTGAGACACGTCATCGCCCTGGATGTGGGCGGCACCGGAATGAAAGCCGCCCTCGTCGGGGCGGACGGCGCGCTGCTGTACGAAGTGCGGCGGGCGACCGGCAGGGAGCGCGGCCCCGACGCCGTCGTCGAGGCCATCCTCGGTTTCGCGGCCGAGCTGCGCGCGTACGGCGCCGAGCACTTCGGCGAGAGCGCTCTCGCGGCGGGCGTCACGGTCCCCGGGATCGTGGACGCGGAGCGCGGTGTCGCGGTGTACTCGGCGAACCTCGGCTGGCGCGACGTACCGATGCGCGATCTGCTCGCGGCCCGGCTCGGGGGCGTACCGGTCGCGCTCGGGCACGACGTACGGACCGGGGGTCTCGCGGAGGGGCGGCTCGGCGCGGGCCGCGGCGCCGACCGGTTCGTATTCGTACCGCTGGGCACCGGGATCGCCGGGGCCATCGGCATCGGCGGCGCGATAGAGGCCGGGGCGCACGGGTACGCGGGCGAGATCGGGCATGTCGTGGTGCGCCCGGACGGACCTGAGTGCGGTTGCGGCCAGCGGGGCTGTCTGGAGACGCTCGCCTCGGCGGCGGCGGTGAGCCGCGCCTGGGCGGCGGCGAGCGGTGACCCGGCGGCGGACGCGGCCGACTGCGCGAAGGCGGTGGAGTCGGGCGACCCCGAGGCGGTACGGGTCTGGCTCGACGCGGTCGACGCTCTGGCGGCGGGGCTGGTCACCGCGCTCACCCTGCTCGACCCGCGCACGCTGATCATCGGTGGCGGTCTGGCCGAGGCAGGAGAAACATTGTTCACACCGCTGCGGGCGGCGGTCGAGGAGCGGGTGACGTTCCAGAAACTGCCCGAAATCGTCCCCGCGGCCCTGGGCGACACGGCGGGCTGCCTGGGCGCGGGCCTGCTGGCCTGGGACCTGCTGAAGCCGGACGCCCAGGCCCGGAAGGACCGGGCCCCGAAGGACCAGGCCCCGACGGGCGCGGCCGAGTCCCGTGCGGGCCAGGTCCGTGCGGGCGGGCCATCCGTCGCCGGGGCCGGGCCTGTGGCCAACGGCCGGTCCACGGCCGAGGCCGGTCCTGCGACGGACAGCCAGTCCGCCTCTGCCGGCCAGACCGCGGCCGAGGCCGGGTCCGCGGGCGACAGCCGGTCCATGACCGACGTCGGCTCTGCTGCGGACAGCCAGTCCGTGGCCGAGGCCCGGACCGCGGCGGACAGCCGGCCCACGACCGGGCCCGGTCCTGCGGCGGACAGCCGGTCCGCAGCCGGACCGCTCGGCGTCGGCAGCGGGCCGTCCGTCGTCGGCGCGCCCGTTCCCCATCCCCCCACCGACCCACTCGTCCCGGAGGTGAGCGCCTGATGGCCGCTCGTGCCGAAAGCACCGTTCTCGCCGGCGCCCGGGTGGTGCTGCCCACCGGAATCGTGGAGGGCGGGCGGGTGATCGTCGACGGGCGCCGGATCGCGGGCGCCGCGCCGGACGGCGCCGCCACGCTGGATCTGTCGGGCCACTGGCTGGTCCCCGGCTTCGTGGACATGCACAACCACGGCGGCGGCGGTGCCTCCTTCACCTCCGGCTCCGTGGACGACGTCCTCACCGGCATCCGTACGCACCGCGAGCACGGCACCACCACGCTCGTCGCCTCCACCGTCACCGGCGAGGCCGACTTCCTCGCCCAGCGCGCCGGCATCCTCTCCGAGCTGGTCGAGCAGGGCGATCTCGCGGGCATCCACTTCGAGGGCCCCTTCATCTCCCCCTGCCGCAAGGGCGCCCACAGCGAGGCACTGCTGCGCGACCCCGACCCGGCGGAGGTGCGCAAACTGCTCGACGCGGCGCGCGGTACGGCCCGGATGGTGACGCTCGCCACCGAACTCCCCGGCGGCATCGACTCCGTACGCCTGCTGGCCGAACACGGTGTGATCGCCGCGATCGGGCACACGGACGCGACGTACGAGCAGACCGTCGAGGCCATCGACGCCGGGGCGACCGTCGCGACGCACCTCTTCAACGCCATGCCGCCGCTCGGGCACCGCGCGCCCGGGCCGATCGCCGCGCTGCTGGAGGACGAGCGGGTCACCGTCGAGCTGATCAACGACGGTACGCATCTGCACCCCGCGGCCCTGGAACTGGCCTTCCACCGCGCGGGCGGGAGCCGGGTCGCCTTCATCACGGACGCGATGGACGCGGCCGGTTTCGGCGACGGGCTCTACCAGCTCGGCCCGCTGGCCGTGGAGGTCAAGGACGGGGTGGCGCGGCTGGTGGAGGGCGGATCGATCGCGGGCTCCACGCTGACGCTGGACACGGCGTTCAAGCGGGCCGCGACGGTCGACCGGCTGCCGGTCGAGGACATCGTCCAGGCGATCTCCGCCAACCCGGCGAAGCTGCTGGGTGTGGACGACCGGGTCGGCTCGCTGGAGCCGGGCAAGGACGCGGATCTGGTGGTCCTGGACGCGGACTTCTCGGTCAAGGGCGTGCTGTACAAGGGCGATTGGATCGTCGAGCCCCGGCTGGGCTGATTCCGCAGCCGGGCGGCTTCCGGCCGACCGCCGTCCCCGGACCGGCTTCCGGCCGGGGACGGCGGCTGCCCGGGGTCTGGGCCAACCGCTTTCTTTTTGACATGATCGCCCCGGTAACTCCGGTAACAGGCAAGCGACGACAGGCAAACAGCTAAGCGGTACCAGGCCGAGCAAGCACATTCCCGGGGGTGTGACAGTGATCCTGACGGTGACGCTCAACACCGCGCTGGACATCACGTACCGCACCTCCGCGCTCGTCCCGCACACCACCCACCGCGTCAGCGAGGTCGTCGAACGCCCCGGCGGCAAAGGCCTGAATGTCGCGCGGGTGCTGGCGGCGCTGGGCCACGAGACGGTGGTGACGGGGTTCGCGGGCGGCCGTACGGGCGATGTCCTGCGGGAACTGCTCGCGGGCGCGCACCATGGCGCGGGCTCCGGATACAGCACGGGACACGGACCGGCGTACGGCTCCGGATACGGCTGGGCACACGGCCCGGGCGTGGACGGCCGGCGCGGCGGCGCGGGCCACGGCCCCCGGCGCGCCGACGCGAGGCACGCCCCCGGAACCGGCCCCGGCTCCCGGCACGGTACGGGCCCGAGGACCCGGCGCGGCCCGGGCGCGGGACCGATCGCCGGCCCGGGCACCGGTCCGGGCACCGGTCCGGGCACCGGTCCGGGCACCGAAGACAGGCATGGCCGGAGCCTCGGACCGGACCACGCCGGTACGGGTACGGAGGGCCCGCCCCCGAGCCCGGCCAACCCCGGCCCGGACACCGGTCCGGACACCGGTCCGGACACCGGTCCGGACACCGGTCCGGAGGGCTCCGCCCCGGCGCGGCCCGTCCAAGGCCCGGCCGCGGAGCCCGACACCCCCGGCCGCGCCCCGGGTTTCCCCGGCCGTACCCGCGGCACCGGCACCGGCCGTCCCCGCCGCCCCGGCACCGTGCCCGCCCACGCCACAACACGCCCCGTGGACGCCCTCGTACCCATCGCCGGATCCACCCGCCGCACCATCGCCGTCGTCGACGAGACCAGCGGCGACACCACCCAGCTCAACGAACCCGGGCCGACCGTCTCCGCCGCCGAGTGGAACTCCTTCCTCAGCGGTTACGAACGGCTGCTCGCCGGCGCCGAAGCCGTCGCCCTCTGCGGCAGCCTGCCGCCCGGCATCCATGTCGGCGCGTACGCCGAGCTGATCCGCCGGGCCCGGGGCGCGGGCGTGCCCGTACTGCTCGACACCAGCGGCGAACCCCTGCGCCGCGGAGTCGCGGCCCGCCCCGATCTGGTCAAGCCGAACGCCGATGAACTCGCCAGGCTCACCGGCTCCCGCGAACCCCTGCGCGCCGCCCGGGACGCCCGCCGCCGCGGCGCCCACGCGGTCATCGCCTCCCTCGGCCCGGACGGCATACTCGCGGCCACTCCGGACGGCGTCTGGCAGGCGGTTCCGCCCGCCCCGGCCAAGGGCAACCCGACGGGCGCGGGCGACTCGGCCGTGGCCGGACTCCTCTCCGGCCTGGTCGAACAACTCCCCTGGCCGGCCAGGCTCAGCCGCGCCGTCGCCCTCGCCACGGCGACGGTCCTGGCCCCGGTGGCGGGCGAGTTCGACCCCGAGGCGTACGAGGAACTCCTCCCGCGCGTCACCGTCACCGAACACCCCCCGGCTTGAACCCGGCTCTCCCAACAGGGCACTACAACGGGACAACGGCACAACAGCACAACGGAACTGAGGGCCCATGCCACTCGCCAGCACCGGAGAGCTCGTCACGGCCGCGGCCGCTGCCGGCCACGGCATCGCCGCGTTCAACGTCATCACCCTGGAGCACGCCGAGGCGATCGCGACGGGCGCCGAGCGGGCCGGCGCCCCCGCGATCCTCCAGATATCGGAGAACGCGGTGAGGTTCCACGGCGGCGAGCCGCGCGCCATCGCCGCCGCCGCGGTGGCGATCGCCCGCGCCTCCTCCGTACCCCTCGCGCTCCACCTGGACCATGTCGAGTCGGCGGACCTGCTGCGGGCCGCACCCGGCGCGGGCTTCAGCTCGGTGATGTTCGACGCCTCGAAACTGCCGTACGCGGAGAACCTCAGGGCCACCGCCGACGCCGTGCGCTGGGGCCATGAGCAGGGCATCTGGGTCGAGGCCGAGCTGGGCGCGGTCGGCGGCAAGGACGGCGAACCGTCCCTGAGCAAGCCGTCCTCGGGCGAGCCGCCGCCCCTGGGCGAACCCTCCCCACGGAAGCCGTCCCCGGGTGAATCGTCACTGACCGCACCGGCCCTTGACGCTCACGCCCCCGGTGTCCGTACGGATCCGGCGGAGGCCGCCGCCTACACCGCCGCGACCGGGGTGGACGCGCTGGCGGTCGCGGTGGGCTCCTCGCACGCGATGACCCGGCGCACCGCGGCCCTGGACCACGCCCTGATCGCCGCTCTGCGCGAGGCCGTCCCCGTACCGCTCGTCCTGCACGGCTCCTCCGGCGTCCCCGACGAGGAGATCCACCGGGCGATCGCGTCCGGCATGGTCAAGATCAATGTCGGTACGGCCCTGAACACGGCGTTCACCGGCGCCGTACGGGAGTACCTGGCGGCCCGTCCCTCGGTGGTCGACCCCCGGAAATACCTCGTCCCGGCTCGCGAGGCGATGGCCGGGACGGTGGCGGGTTTTCTACGGGTGGTCGGTCCTGCGGGTCCTGGGGCGGAGGCCCGTCAGGCAGAGGCCCCTCGGGCGGTGACTCCTCGGATGACCGTCGATCAGGCGGCCGTCGCTCGGGTGACCGCCGATCAGGCCGTCAGCCCTTCGGAGGCGTGACTTCCAGCCAGTCGAGAATGGCGTCGCACTGGTTGCCCTGCTCGCAGGAGATCTTGATGGTGTTCTTGCCCGCCTGGAGGTCGACCGGCGCCCAGGTGGTCTGCCAGTTCTTCTCCCAGTTCGGGTCATTCGAATGGATGAAGTTCTTCAGCCCGATGGGGTTGGAATTGGCCTTGCCGTTGACGGTCAGCGTCGCGTTCGCGTCCTTGGCCGGGATGGCGTAGCGCACCGACAGGGCGTACGAACCGGCCTTCTCGATGTCCGCCGTCCACGTCACCGACGCGCCGATGGCGTTGAAGCCCGTCACATACGAACCGTTCGTGCCCTCGGCACCCTTGATGTCCGTCGCGAGGGCGGCCGGCGGTCCCAGCTTGAGGGTCGCCGCGTCCTGCTTGGGAAGCTGGATGCCCTCGTCGGCCTTGTCGGTCGCGGCGTCGCTCGGCTTGCTGTCGTCGGCCGGCTGGGACGCGGGAGCCGAGGCGCCGCCGGTCGGGGCCGCGTCGTTGTTCTCCTTGTCACCGCCGCTGGAGAGCACCGCGGCCGTGATACCGATCACGACCACCACGACGACGGCGATCGCGCCGATCAGCAGGCCCCTGGTGTTGGGACCGCCGCGGCCACCACCGCGCGAGGACGGCACCTGGCGGGTGGTGGAACCGCCGGGGTGGGTCTCGGGGGCCGCGTAGTGCGCGTTCGGCTGCTGGCCGTAGGGCGCCTGGCCCTGGCCGTACGGTGCCTGCTGCCCGTACGGAGCTGTCGGCTGCCCGTACTGCGGCTGCTGGCCGTACGGTGCCTGCTGCGGCGGGACCTGCTGCTGTCCGTACTGGCGCTCGCCGACCGTCCTGACCTGGTTGTACGACGTCCTGGGCACGCCGGGCTGCGCGGTCGGCCCGGGGTAGCCGTAGCCGCCCTGGCGCCGCTGACTGCCGCCCTGCGCCTGACCGTCCTCGTACAGATAGCCGAACGGGTCTTCGTCCTCGGGCGTGCTCGCGCCGTTGTTCCCGGCCGTCATCCCTGGGTCACTCCTTACCATCTCGCCAGCGTCGCCGACCGGCCGAGCCTACCCCGAATGAGTAAGCCCATGGACGGGCGTTGACTGAGAGCAGCCACTGTGCCGCCCCTGGGTGAACAACGCGTCGCGGGCATGTCGCAGCCCTGTCCCGGATAGGTGCCGTACGGCACACGGAGGCCCGGAAACACCGTGCTCCAGCCCGGCTTCCCACCCTGCGCTTCCTGCTGCGCTTCCTGCCCCGCACGGAACTATCCGGCCCTCCGGTGGACCGTCTTGCGCGACCGCTTCTCCACGTACATCCGCTGGTCGGCCGACTGCAGGACTTCCTCCACGGACATCCCGCACGCCGCCCAGCTGATGCCGAAGCTCGCGCCGACCCGCACCGCGCGCCCGTCGACCCTGATCGGCGGGATGATCGCGTTCCGCAGCCGTACGGCGAGATCGGCCGCGTCCGCCGCGCCCAGGCCGTCGGCGAGGACGACGAATTCGTCACCGCCGAGCCGGGCCACCGTATCGCCGTCCCGCACCCCGGTGGTCAGCCTGCGCGCGACCTCGATCAGGACCGCGTCGCCGGTGTTGTGGCCGAACCGGTCGTTGATGGACTTGAAGCCGTCCAGGTCGCAGAAGAGGACCGCGAGGCCCTTCGTGCCGTCGTCGGTCTCGCCGTCGCCGGTGGGCGCGACCATGTGCACATGGTGGTCGAAGCCTCCGCCGCCGGCCGCGCCGCCGGGGCCCGGGCCGAGGGCGCCGCGGGCCCCGCCGCGCAGACCGGCCTGCTCCTCGTACCCGTCGTATCCGTCATAGCCCTCGTACGCGTCGTACCCCGGCTCGTACAAGACCGTGCCGTCGTACCCGCCGTACGCCGCGTCCAGGGCCTCGACCGCGGTCTCGCGCAGGGCGTGGGGGCGTGAACAGAGCCGGGCGCTGAGGCGCGAGCGCAGCTCCGCGCTGTTCGGCAGGCCGGTGAGGGAGTCGTGGGAGGCGCGGTGGGCGAGCTGGAGCTCGCGGCTCTTCCGCTCCTCGATGTCCTCGACATGGGTGAGCAGGAAGCGCGGGCCGTCGGTGGTGTCCGCGACCACGGAGTTACGGAGCGAGACCCAGATGTACGTGCCGTCGCGGCGGGCGAGGCGCAGTTCGGCCCGGCCGCCCTCGGCGGAGGTACGGAGCAGGGTGCCGATGTCCTCGGGGTGGACCAGGTCGGAGAAGGAGTAGCGACGCATCGCGGAGGCCGGGCGGCCCAGCAGCCGGCACAGCGCGTCATTGGTCCGCAGCAGCCGCCCGTGCTGGTCCCCGCCCATCTCGGCGACGGCCATTCCGCTCGGCGCGTACTCGAACGCCTGACGGAAGGATTCCTCACTGGCCCGCAGCGCCTGCTGTTCGCGTTCGAGCCGCACGAGAGCGCGTTGCATATTTGCTCGGAGGCGGGCGTTACTGATCGCAATCGCCGCCTGGGACGCATACATCTGGAGGGCTTCCTGCCCCCAGGGTCCGGGGCGGCGGCCACCGCGCGGCCGGTCGACGGAGATGACCCCCAGCAACTCCTTGACGCCGTCCGAGGCCGCCGTCCGCGCGTACATCGGGGCGTAGAGGCGGTCCTGCGGGTGCCACTCGTCCTCGAAGCGGGGATCGGGGCCCTCGGTGTACCACTGCGGGACGTCGTCCTCCAGCAGCACCCAGCCCTCGGTGTGGGGTATGAAGCGCAGCTCGCCCCAGCACTCGCCCATGGAGAGACGGCGGTCCCAGGAGGCGCGCGAGCCGACCCGGCCGGTGATCAGCGCCTCGGCGGCGGCACTTCCGGAGAAGGCGGCGACGACGAGGTCACCGTCGGCCTGTACGACATTGACGCAGGCCAGTTCATAGCCGAGACCTCCGACGACTCCGTCGGCGACGGCCTGGAGAGTGTCCGCCAGGCTGCGGGCGACGTTCAGTTCGGCGACGGCCTGGTGCAACTGCCGCAGGGTCGCAAGACGGACATACGGCTCCGACTCGGTCTCCATTGCTCGCTCTCCCCGAGACCTCGACAGCAACTCCAGGATTCTCATCGGCTCTCGTGTTGCATTCTCATCGCCACTGAATCACAGCGAGCTGTGCGCCCGGTACACAGGGTCAACAAATACACCACACTGTGACTCAAGTCACATGATCGGATGACCGGGAAGAGTGCCTGTTGAGAGCGCTCCCCAGGTTTTCGGAAAGCAAATTCTGTCGGCGTGTCGCAGTGCGCCGGGGGTGTGCGGTCCGGGTTTCTGGGTCCGTGTCCGGGCCCGGGGTCGGCGCCGTTGCCGATGAGTGCGCCGGTGCCGGTGAGTGCGCCGGTGCCGGTGGGCACGGGTGCCGGTGCGCGCCGTTTCCGGTGGGTGCCGCGGAGCCGGGCCGGTCCCGCTGTACCCGGGCCGGTCCGTCCCGCTGGTCCTAGGACCGGTCCTGGTCCGGTGGCCCGATGCGGGGCGGCAGCGGACAAGGTTAGCGTTCGGCCGTGTCCCAGTCCCGGGCGACCCCCGCTTCCCGTACCGAGGCCCCCGCTCCGCGCGCCGAGGCCTTCCCCCATGCTGAGGGGGTGAGCAACGACGAGTTCCGCGCCGCCCTGTCCCGGCTCGCCGCCGGCGTGGTGCTGGTCACCGCGTACGAACCGCCCCTGAGCCCGGAAGGACCGCGCGGCGAGAACGCCGGGATGACGGCGACCGCCTTCATGTCCGTGTCCCTGGACCCGCCGCTGGTGCTGGTGAGCGTACGGAACGGCTCCCGCATGGACGATCTGCTCGCCGAACAGCCCCTGTGGGCCGCCTCCCTGCTGACGGAGAGCCAGCGGCACATCGCGGGCCGGTTCGCGATGAAGGGCAGGATCAGCGACCGCCTGCTGTTCGAGGACATCCCGTACCGGCGCGGCGAGGAGAGCGGCGCCCCGCTGATCGGCGGCGCGTTGGCGACCCTGGAGTGCCGTACGGAACAGCGGGTCGAGGCGGGCGACCACACCCTGGTCATCGGCCGCGTCCTGACGGCGGAACTCCCGAGCGCGGAGGGCGGCCCGCTGATGTACTTCAAGGGCCGCTACCGGCAACTGGGCCAGGGGTAGGCGGAGCGCGTACGGACGGGGCACGGGCTGAGCGCGGGGCGGGTCAGACCGTACGAGGCAGGTGCACGGGCCGAGCGCCGGGCAGGGCAAGACCGTACGAGCCACGTGCACGGGCTGAGCGCCGGGCAGATCGGACCGTACGAGCAGAGCAGGCGACGGGATTGCGCACGGCAGGCGGCGGGTTCGCGCGCGCAGGCGGGGCGCGCACGGCAGGCGGGGCGGCGCGCCGACGCCGCCGCACCCGACGCCGAGACGGCGGCCGTCGCGCCGTTACGACCAGTCGCGGCCCGTGCGTCCGCGCTTCGTCTCCGCCCGCTGCTTCTTCTCGCGCAGCCGGCGCTCATTGATGCCGCGTGGGATCTTCGTCTTCCGGCGGGCCCGCGGCGGCGGGGCCGTCGCCTCGGCCAGCAGGGACGCCAGCCGTACCGCCGCCATCTCGCGGTTGCGCCACTGTGAGCGGTGCTCCGAAGCGCGTACGGCGATCACTCCGCCGACCAGCCGGTTCGCGAGCCGCTCCAGCGCACGGTCCTTCCAGACCTGCGGCAGCGCCTCCGTCTTCGCGAGGTCGAAGCGCAACTCGACCTGCGAGTCGCTGGTGTTGACATGCTGTCCGCCCGGCCCCGACGAGCGCGAGAAACGCCACATCAGCTCGGCCTCCGGCAGGGAGACCGAACCGCGGATGACATAAGGAGGCCCGGACATGCCCCCATGGTCGCGTGCCCGCGCCGTTCGCGTCACCCCCTTTTCGCCGCGCCCGTCGGCCGGTACGCGGGCGCTGTCCTCCCTCCGGGTAAAGAAAGTAAAGAGGGACGGAACCTCTCGGTCCTCTGCCCGCGTTATGTCGGGTGACGGTAACTTCGGGACGACCCGAAGTCCGCACACGACAACGAAAGGGACATCCCCATGGCTGTAAGCCTGTCCAAGGGCGGCAACGTCTCCCTCACCAAGGAGGCACCGGGCCTGACCGCCGTCACGGTCGGCCTCGGCTGGGACGTCCGTACGACCACCGGCACCGACTTCGACCTCGACGCCTCGGCCATCGCGGTGAACGGCGGCGGGAAGGTCGTCTCCGACGGCCACTTCGTCTTCTTCAACAACAAGTCGACGCCCGACCAGACCATCGTCCACACCGGTGACAACCGCACGGGCGCGGGCGAGGGCGACGACGAGGCGATCAACGTCAACCTGGCGGGTCTGCCGGCCGATGTCGACAAGATCGTCTTCCCGGTCTCCATCTACGACGCCGAGACCCGCAGCCAGAACTTCGGCCAGGTGCGGAACGCGTACATCCGCATCGTGAACCAGGCCGGCGGCAGCGAGATCGCCCGTTACGACCTGAGCGAGGACGCCGCGACCGAGACCGCGATGGTCTTCGGCGAGCTGTACCGCAATGGTGCGGAGTGGAAGTTCCGCGCCGTCGGCCAGGGCTATGCCTCGGGCCTGGTCGGCATCGCCACGGACTTCGGCGTCAACCTCTGACGAAGCCTCTGGCAGCGGCTTCTGACGGCGGCTCCAGACGGCTGCTTGTGATGGGCTGCTCGTGAGGACGACTTGTGATCGGCGGCTTCTGACGTCGTGACCAAGCTCTGAGCGCAGCTCGGCCGGCCGACCCCGGGCCTCCCCGGGGGCGGTCGGCCGAGCGGTCGGTCCGGCCGATCGAACTCGCCGATCACTCGCCGGTCAGTCCAGCCGACCGATCCCGCCGGTCAGTCGAGCGGGGGCCTGTCCTCGCCGTACAGCCACGCGTCCCAGATCCCGCCCAGATCGCGGCCCGACTCCCGCTCCACGTAGGCCGTGAAGTCCTTGGTGTCGGCATTGCGGTAGCGGTAAGTCTCCAGCCAGCCCCGCACGATACGGAAGAAGGCCGCGTCGCCCACGGCCTCCCGTACCCGATGGACGACCATCGCGCCACGCCCGTACACCGGAGCGTTCGAGATATGCGCGGCGGAGGGCGGCACGGCGGGCGGAAATGCCCAGTTCTCGTCGTCCTCGTAGGCCTCTTCGAAACTCTGCCGCACCGGCACCTTTTCGGTGTGCTCGGCCCAGAGCCACTCCGTGTACTCCGCGAACCCCTCGTTGAGCCACATGTCGCGCCAGGACTTCGGGGTCACCGAATTCCCGAACCACTGGTGGGCCATCTCATGCACGAGCGTCGCAACGCTGGTGGGCCCCGGCAGGAAGGGCCGGTTCTGCGTCTCCAACGCGTATTGGGAATCGCCCTTGCGCCCGATGATCACTCCGGTGGAGGAGAAGGGATACGGCCCGAAGGTCTTCTCCTGCCAGGTGACAATGGCGGGAAGCTCGGCGAGAAGCCGCGTGCTGTCGGCGGCGACGGAGGGATCGACGGCGTTGTAGATGGGCAGCGGTGTTACGCCCTGACCCGCTGTCCTGGCCGCCGCCTTCCCGGTCTCCCCGGCTTTTCCCCCGCCCGTCTTCCGGGCCTTCGCTGCCTTCTCTGTTTTCTCTGCTTTCTCTGCCTTCTCGGTCCGTACAGAGGTCTCGGTCTTGTACGGGCCGATCGCGACGGTCGCCAGATAGCTGGCCATCGGCTGCGCGGAGTGCCAGTCGAAGGAGGTGCGGCCGTCCTTTGTGTCCTCGCTCCTCAACTCACCGTTGGAGACAGCCTTCTGCCCCTCCGGCACGGTGATCCGGATGTCGTACGACGCCTTGTCGCTGGGGTGGTGGTTGCCCGGGAACCAGGCCATCGAACCGGTCGGCTCCCCCAGCCCGACCGCCCGCTGTCCCGACACCAGCCAGCCTTCGTGCGACTTGTCGGGATCAACGATCCGCCGCGGTACGCCGGAGTACCGGACGACCGTACGAAAGGTGTCGCCCCGGGCCACATCGTCGCGGGGCCGCAGAGTGAGTTCCGAACCGGCGCGGTGGAGCGCGGCACTGTCGCCGTCGACGGTCACGGAATCGACCCGCATCCCCGCGAAGTCGAGATTGAAGGCGCTCAGATCCTGGGTGGCCCGGGCGGTGATCTCGGCGGTGCCTTTGAGCCGGCCGGTGGAAGGCACATAGTCGAGAGTCAGCCCGTAGTGCTGAACGTCATAACCGCCATTGCCCAACCGGGGAAAATAAGGATCCCGCACCCCCGCACTCCCCGGCCGCCCCCGCACAGCGTCCTCACCAGCACAGCCACTGAGAACAACAAGGGTGAGCGGAAGGAGAAAAGCCAGAGGCACACCGAGCCACTTGTCCACCCCCCGATCGTAGGCGCCCGGCTCATAACTTGCCGGTGCACGGCCTGCGTGGGGCGGGCCTGTACGGGGCCGGGCGGCGGCGTCTAAATCTGTGCACAGTCACTGCGGATCGCAAGCCGCCGATCGAGCAGCCTAAGCGCTCTCCGAGCACCCTCGCCGCCGCGGCCGACGCGCGGCCCCACGGAAACTCACTCGGGCGCCCGTTCTTCGGCGGATGCGGCTCCGGCCGGAGTTCGGGAAGGTGCACTTCCTGCGGCGGCGATCCTCAGGCCCTGTCCGGCGCCCCCGATCCGGCCGCCCGGCTCAGAACTCGCCGGTGTCCAACTCGAACCCGAGCGGCTCGGGAAGCGGAACCGGCTCGGAGAGCTTGTACGGAACCTTGCGCTTGTAATCCTCACCGAATGGCATTGTGCACAGCACGGCCTGATCGGCTTCCCGGTCGATCAGCAGGTAGACGGGAATACCGGCGCGGGCGTACCCCCGGATTTTCTTGACCCGGTCGTTGTCACCGGTCGAGCGCGAAGTCACCTCGGCGATCAGAAGCACGGGCGCGGGATCGTGGTACTCCGACGCGCTTGCGAAGCTTCCCTTCGGCGCGATCACCAGGTCGGGCACCACCTTTCCGGTAACCGATGCACCCGGGACATACAGCCCGATGCCGCAATAGCTCCGCATCTGCGGATTCTTACGGCGTACTGTCACCTGAACCGTCATCTCAGCAACGATTTCTTCGTGTTCGCCGTTGGCGGGAGGCGCCACGTGGATCTCCCCTTCGACCAATTCCACGCGCCACCCCACCGGGGCAGCCGTACTGAACACGTCGAAGGCCGCTTCTACTGACATCGCCGGGATCTTTCCCTTCATCTGTCGCAGCATCCGCATGTAATCGACTTCGCCGCCCTCGGTTTCGTACGGCTCATCGGGCTCGTACGACTCATAAGGCTCGTATCCGGAAACAGGCAGTGCCACGGCGGACCTCCTTCGTGCAAGCGACACTGCCAGCCTAGGCCGCACGGCAGGAAAGGAAACCGTAATCCTTCACTCGAACGTGCGAACGGTGACGTTTCTGCAGGCCAGGGACTTGCGAGCCGATCCGTACCGCGCGGCCGGGGGCAGTGAGCGGGCGCACGGAGGTGACCGGTGGGTGCGCGGGGCGGTGCGGGGTGGGCGTGGGAGCATTGGTGGGTGCTTGACATTGGGTATTCCCTCTCCCGGCGCTTTCCCGATCCGCCGCAGACCGACTACCGGCTCGCGGATGTTCAGGCACTGCGGCACGACCTGTTCTGCGGGGACGTCTATCTCGCGGACACCAAGGCGGACCGTGAGGTGTCCACCGC
>NZ_LATD01000351.1 GCF_000981895.1 Streptomyces odonnellii
TCGCCCGGCTCACCGAGGAGGGGGGCCGTCCGACTGCGGTTCTTGCGGGCCGGGCCGAGGACAAGGAGCATCTGGCGGGGCGCGGTATCACCGAGGTCGTCCGCCCGGACGAGGTCGGCTGACCCCGCGCGCCACCGCAGCCCGCCCGGAGCACCGCCCCCGGAACCACCGGACCGAAGCCTCCCCCGCCCCGCCAGCCGTATCCCCGCACCCGCACCCACCGCACCCTCACGCACCCCAGGAGCGTCCCCTCATGCACGACGACCGCAGCCTGGTCGAAGGCCGCCTCAAGCGGGTCCTCGACGAGCGCATCCGGCCCGCCGTATACCCCGAATCCGTACCGCTGGACATCGCCGTCTGGCACGCGCCGGGCGAGCCCGTACCGGTCGAGGAGGGCCTCGCGGCCCCGGCCGTGCCGATCGCGGCCGGCGACCGCTGGGGCGCCCCCTGGGGCACGAGCTGGTTCCGGGTCTCCGGCACCGTCCCCGAGCGGTGGGCGGGCCGCACCGTGGAGGCCCTGCTCGACCTCGGCTTCGACGAGAACATGCCCGGATTCCAGTGCGAGGGCCTCGTCTACCGGCCCGACGGCTCCCCGGTGAAGGGCCTCAACCCGCGCAACCAGTGGGTACGGATCGGCGCGCCCGTCGCGGGCGGCGAAGAGGTCCTGCTGCACATCGAGGCCGCCTCCAATCCGGTGATCCTCGACTACCACCCCTTCCTGCCGACCCGGCTCGGCGACAAGGAGACCGCGGGCACCGAACCGCAGTACACCCTCGCCCGGATGGACCTCGCGGTCTTCGACGAGACCGTTTGGCAGCTCGTCCAGGACCTGGAGGTGCTCGGTGAGCTGATGGCCGAGCTGCCCGTCGACGGCGCCCGCCGCTGGGAGATCCTGCGTGCCGTCGGCCGCGCCCTCGACGCGGTCGACCTCCAGGACGTCAACGGCACCGCGGCCGCCGCGCGGGAGCGGCTCGCCGAGGTGCTGGCCACCCCCGCGCCCGCGACCTCGCATCGCGTCAGCGCGGTCGGCCACGCCCATATCGACTCGGCCTGGCTGTGGCCGCTGCGCGAGACCGTACGCAAGGTGGCCCGTACGACGGCCAATATGACGGCCCTGCTGGAGGACGAGCCGGAGTTCGTCTTCGCGATGTCGCAGGCGCAGCAGTTCGCCTGGATCAAGGAGCACCGGCCCGAGGTCTACGCCAAGGTCAAGAAGGCCGTGGCGGAGGGCCGGTTCGTACCGGCCGGCGGCATGTGGGTGGAGTCCGACACCAATATGCCCGGCTCCGAGGCGATGGCCCGGCAGTTCGTGCACGGAAAGCGCTTCTTCCTCGACGAGTTCGGCATCGAGAACGACGAGGCGTGGCTGCCCGACACCTTCGGCTTCGCCGCGGGACTGCCGCAGATCATCAAGGCCGCGGGCTCCAAGTGGCTGCTCACCCAGAAGATTTCCTGGAGCAAGATCAACAGCTTCCCGCACCACACCTTCACCTGGGAGGGCATCGACGGGACGCGGATCTTCACCCACTTCCCGCCCGTCGACACCTACAACTGCGCCATGACGGGCGCCCAGATCGCGCACGCCGCACGGAACTTCAAGGAGAAGGGGGTCGCCAGGCACTCCCTCGCGCCGACCGGCTGGGGCGACGGAGGCGGCGGCACCACCCGCGAGATGATCGCCAAGGCCGCCCGGCTGCGCAGCCTCGAAGGCTCCGCCACCGTCGAGTGGGAGACCCCCGGCGCCTTCTTCGCCAAGGCCGAGGCCGAGCACGCGAACCCGCCGGTCTGGGTCGGCGAGCTGTATCTGGAACTGCACCGCGCCACCCTCACCAGCCAGGCGAAGACCAAGCAGGGCAACCGCCGCAGCGAACACCTGCTGCGGGAGGCCGAGCTGTGGGCCGCGACCGCCGCCGTACGGACCGGGGCCCCGTACCCGTACGAACAGCTCGACCGGATCTGGAAGACGGTCCTGCTCCACCAGTTCCACGACATCCTGCCCGGCTCGTCCATCGCCTGGGTGCACCGCGAGGCCCGCAGGACCTACGCGGCCGTCGCCGAGGAGCTGACCGGCGTCATCGGCACCGCGCAGCGCGCCCTCGCCGGTGACCCCTCCGGCGCCAGGACCCTGCTCTTCAACTCCGCGCCGCACACCCGCGGCGGGGTCGCGGCGGGCGCGGCGGGCCAGGCCGCCGGCGGCGGCACCGCCGAGCTGCTGCCGCGCGAGGACGGCGGCTATGTCCTCAGCAACGGGCTGCTGGAGGTCGAGATCGACGGCCGCGGGCTGGTCGTGTCGGTGTACGACATCAGCGCCGAGCGGGAGACCGTGGCGCCCGGCGAAGCCGCCAATCTGCTCCAGATCCACCCCGACTTCCCCAACCAGTGGGACGCCTGGGACGTCGACGAGTTCTACCGCAACACCGTCACCGACCTCACCGAGCTCGACTCGATCGGCCCGGCGGGGGAGGCGGGGGCGGCTGCCGTGCGGGTCGTCCGCTCCTTCGGCGCGTCGAAGGTCACCCAGGTACTGACCCTCGCGCCGGGCGCCAAGCGGCTCGACATCGACACCGAGGTCGACTGGCACGAGACCGAGAAGTTCCTGAAGGCCGCCTTCCCGCTGGACGTGCACGCCGAGCGGTACGCCTCGGAGACCCAGTTCGGGCATGTCCACCGGGCCACCCACACCAACACGAGCTGGGAGGCCGCCAAGTTCGAGGCCTGCAACCACCGCTTCCTCCATCTGGAGGAGCCGGGCTGGGGCGTCGCGCTGGTCAACGACTCGACGTACGGCCACGACGTGACCCGTACGGTCCGCGCCTCCGACTCCGGTACGACCACCACCGTCCGGGTCTCGCTGCTGCGCGCGCCCCGCTTCCCCGACCCGGAGACCGACCAGGGAGTGCACCGCTTCCGGCACGCCCTGGCGCCCGGCGCGTCCATCGGCGACGCCGTCCGCGAGGGCTACCGGATCAATCTGCCGGAGCGCCGCGTCACCGGGGACACCGACGTGGCCCCGCTCGTCACCGTCGACAACGACGCGGTGGTCGTCAGCGCGCTGAAGCTGGCCGACGACGGCAGCGGCGATGTGGTCGTACGGCTCTACGAGTCGGCCGGCGGCCGGGCCAAGGCGCGCGTCGGCATCGGCTTCGCGGCGACCGGGCTCACCGTGACCGACCTGCTGGAGCGCCCGCTGCGGGACGCGGGAGGCGCGGAGGGCCGGGAACGGCCGGAGCTGGCCGACGGCGAGGTACGGCTGTCGCTGCGCCCGTTCCAACTGGTCACCCTGCGGCTGGCCCGTGGCTGACGGCTGATCGACGGCCGACCCGCCCGGCCCCACCGGCCGGGCGGGTACGGCTTGCTCACGGCTCCGCTACGACTCCACTTCGGCGCGGGCCCGCCGCCGGTCCCTGTACAGCCGCACCACCAGCCACACGGCGGACAGCGCGAACAGCGCGGCCGTGATCAGCAGCCAGCGCCCCAGGAACACATCGATGCTGAGCCGGGTGGCGTCCTCGTACGGCTTGGAGGCGCGCAGCACCAGCGGCCAGTAGACGAGCAGCAACAGCAGCGAGAGAAACGCCGGGACGCGCAGATGGTTCACCCCGGGCCCGTGCTCCCCGCGCGTGTCATGGCCCGGCGGCTCACCGCCCGGCGGCTCACCGCCCGACCGCCCACGTCCCGATCGCAGCACCGCCTCCGCGCCCCGGTCGCCGAGCGAGTACAGCGGTACGAGCACCAGATCGTGCAGCACCGCGGCCCCCACGAACCAGAGCAGGATCAGCGGCCAGTCGCCTCTCAGCAGTCTGATCCCGGCATAGGCGCAGAGCGCGAACGAGGCCAGCAGAAGCAGGAGTTGCAGCGGCGACTCGCCGTACAGCCGCCGGAAACGCTCCCCGGCCCCGAGCCGCCGCCGGTAGAGGCGCATCGCCCGCCATCTGTTCGCGCCCTCACGGATCAGACGGGCCATGACGACTCCCCGAAGCTCAGCCGCCGTACCCACTTGGTGTTCATCACACCCGGCGCGCCCGGCACGATGATCCGCGCCGGATGGCCGTGATCCGGCGACAGCACCGCCCCGTTGACCCGCAGCGCGAGCAGCGAGCGGGGATCACGCACCTGGTTGTCGCGGAGCGCGACCGCGCGGAAGGAGCCGCGCCGCTGCACCGACTCCACATACACGGCCGGCGGCGCGTGCCCCAGCCCGACCAGCGCGGCCAGATCGACGAGCCGCACGCCCTCCCACCGCTGATCGGAGGTGGACCAGCCCTCCACACAGGCGATCGGCAGATCGGCGCGGTGCCTGGGCAGCCGTTCGAGCTGCTCCCTGGTCAGCACGGTCTCCCGGCCACCGCCCCGTACGGTCAGCCGCCAGTCCGGACCGATGTCCCGAGCGCGGACCCCGGTGGCCGCCACCCCCTTGTTGATCTGGAAGGCGTTCGGACCCGACCCAGGAGTGCGGCCGTGCGGGGCGAGCAGCGCCGTACCGCGCACCGGCCCGCCGATGCTCTGTCCGGCCGTCACCACGAAGAGCGCCACCGAACCGAGCCCCACCATGCCGAGCGCGCCGCGCCGCGACACGGTCGGCGGAGCGGGTGCCCGGGAGACCAGGCCCGTCGTGTCGGGCGGCTCCGGCACGGTCCGCGCCCGCGGGGTCCGCAGCTCGGCCCGGAAGTCCCGGCCGCGCAGCGCCTGTACCGTACGCGGCAGCCGCAGTGCCACGTGCGCGACGAACGCGCCGATGAACACCCACGCGCCGTAGAAGTGCAGCGGATAGAACGAGCCGGGAAAGATGTAGTTCAACTGGATGTTGAGGATTCCGGTGACGAACTCGAACAGCGCGCCCCCGACGAGCAGCAGCAGGGACAGGCGGTCCAGAGCGTGCCCGAGCGAGCGCACCGGGGGCCGGGCGAAGAGCTTCGGCACGACCGACCACAGCTTCGCGAGCAGTACGGGTACGAGCACCACCCCGAGCGTCACATGTACGCCCTGGGTGACGCGGTAGAGCCAGTACGGATCGGTCGGCCAGGCGAAGAGATAGAAGCCGAGCACCCCCTTGTCCGGTGTCATGTCGTTGACGGGGGCGAGATCCGGGTTGTACGCGGTGTACGAGACCAGACCGGTGAGGAAGAGGAGGGGGATGCCGGCGAGCAGTGCCACGGCGAAGACCGAGGTCAGCCAGGGGCCGCGCAGCGGGCTGCGCCAGGAGCGGATGAATTGGGCGGGGACCTTCATATGGGTGACCGTAGGACGAGACGCGCGCCTCTCCCGGCTGCGACATAGCTTCTCCGCGGCGCGCCCCGGGCGGATCTGACGGTTCGGTGACATGGGCCGGCGGCTGCCCCGTACGGCGTGATCACGCGCCTACCGTGACAGCGTGACCCTGCTTCCGCACCCCGACCCGCCCCTGGAC
>NZ_LATD01000352.1 GCF_000981895.1 Streptomyces odonnellii
GGTGTGGGGGCGGCGGTCGGCCGGGGGCGGCCGGGGCGGTCCGGTTCGCGGTGGAGTGCGGGTGTGCGTACGTACGTACGCGTATACGGGGACAGCGGTCATGGCCACTGTTCCCGTATGCGCGTACGTACGTTGGTCGATGGGTTCGGTTCTGGTGCCTTGGAGGCTGTGTGCCTTGGGGGCTGTGCCGCCGTCAGAACCTGTTACCGCCGGTTCCGCCGGCCGCTCCCGCGCCCGGTCCCGCACCCGAGCCCACGCCCGGACCGGTCTCGGCTCCCGCCCCGGCTCCGCCGCCTCTTGCGCCCGACCCCGCTCCGGACCAGAATCCGCCGCGGTCCGTGGCCAGTGCCCAGATGACCCACGCGGCCAGCGCGATACCGATCACCGCCCAGACGGGCTGGTACGGCAGGTACATGAACTGCGAGACGAGGAGCAGCGCGGCGACCGCGATACCGGCGTACCGCGCCGGCCGGATGCGCATCAGAATCGCCAGGCCCACCAGGGCGACCAGGATCCCGAGGGCCACATGCAGCCACCCCCAGGAGCTGAGGTTGAAGTCGTAGGCGTAGCCGGTGACGCGGTTGAGGATCCGGTCCTTTCTGATGGCCGCTACGCCCTGAAGTATGGCTGTCGCCCCCATGATCACCATGAGCACGCCGGCGAAGAAACTGCCTCCGCCGGCCCAGGCGGCCTTTCTCTCCGTATGGGCTCCGGTGCCCGCTCCGTATCCGGTGCCGGGGGTGGTGCCCATGCCCATTCCAGTGCCTGCGCCTGTGCCCATGCCCGTGGTGGGGGGCCTCTGTGTCGTGTTCTGGCTCATAACCCCATCGTGCGCCAAATGGTGCAAAAGGGACATCTGGCCGAGGGTTATCGGTATAAAGATTCAGTAAAGTCCGGTGAGGGGCGTGGCGCGGGGCAGGGAGCGTGCCGGTGCCGCCCCGTCAGCCAGGCGACCGCGGCCAGACCGAGCCCGGCGCCCAGGACCCACCAGGCAGTCGTAAGGAGCGAAGCGGTCAGCGCGTCATAGATGGCGGCGGCGGCCGAGCGGTCCCCGTTGTCGGGCAGATTCCCCAGACTGGTCGCGCGCGCCACCGCCACGGCGACCGCCAGCGCCACCGCGCCCGCCGCGAACGCCAGGCCGGTCTCGATCAGCGCGCGCCGCCGCCGTACCGCGATCAGCAGCGCCGCCACCGCCAGCACGCCCGTCGCGAAGGCGGGCCGTACGCCTGCGGCCTTGAGGCCCCGCGCAACATCCCGCCAGACCCCGAGCCCGTCGGCCTTCAGCACGGTGATCTCGCTGTGCCGTACGGGAATCCGGTCCGCGTACGGCACCCGGTCGGCCATCAACTGCCGTTTCACCTGCTGGGTGACCGGCGCCAGATCGATGGTGACGGCATCACCGCCACCACTGGCCAGGACCTGTTGCGCGGTGGTGTGCGCGGCGCGGGCCGCCGTCGCCCAGGCGTTCTTGAAGGCCTCGGTGGTGGCGAAGGACAGCACGGCCTCGTGCAGCAGTTCGCGCGCCCCCGACTGGAGCGGGCCCACATCGATCTGCGTCATGACCTGGTCGGTCACCCGGTCCGCTACGGCTCCCTGTACGGCCGGGTCGGAGGCGAGCGGCGCGATCGTCGAGACGAAGCGGCCCGTGTCGCCGATCTCCAGATCGGCCCAGGCCGCGATCGCGCTCAGCGGGGTGAGCACCGTGAGCAGGACGATCAGCGCCGTGGAGAGATAGCTCCGCACCCCTCAAGGGAACGTGGGGCGCGCGGCATGCGCGAGCGGTGCGCCGCCGACCCGGTGAGCGCGGGTGGCGCCGGAGTGAGCGCGGTGGTGAGTACAGGTGAGTGCGTGCGTGAGTATGTGGGTGCGCGCGGTGGTGTACGCGGGGTGCGCGCCGGAGTGAGCGGCCGGACCGAGCTGCCGAGGTGAGCCGCCGGACTGAGCTGCGGGGTTGCCGCGTACGACGGGCGGGTGTGCGCTGGAAAGACACGGCAAGGGCTCAAGGGCTCGCACGGGCGAGGAAAGGAGCGCGCTGCCATGGCCACCCAGGCGCCGACGCGGCAACCGGCCCGGCACCCCCTCTCCCCACAGGGGCTGCTGGAACTGCTGGAACGGCATCACATCCCCCCGCACATCGTGGCGGTACCCCTTCTGCTGGGCATCCTCTACGGCGTGTACGCCTCGTACATCGCGCGCGGCGGCGGACCGGCCAGCTTCGGGCAGCTCGCCCTCGCCCTGATCTCCGGGGCGCTCTTCGCGCTGCTCCTCTTCGCGCTCCTCCGGTGGCAGCACCGCCTGATGCCGGAGCTGCGGGCCGCGGCCTGGGGCGTGCTGGTCGGCGGTTCCATGGGCTTCATGTACAGCCTGACCGACCACAGCGTGCTGCTGTCTTCGGGGATCGGTCTGTCGTTCGCCGTGGGCACGGTCATCGTGACCTTCTACGCCTTCTACACGCACGCGCCCTGAGGCGCGGGGCCGCCGCCGTGCGGGCCGCCGCCGTGCGGGGCGCCGGGAGCCGACGGCTGCTCCGGCCACTCCGCCAGGGCCGCCTCCATGCCCAGCCTCTCCCCTCGTACGAAAGCCTCGTCGTACGCCCGTACGCCCCGGGCATCCCGTACCGCCGCCGCGATCCGGTCCACGTCGCCGCGCTCGGCGGGCGGCAGCGGGGCGCCCGCGTCGCGCCGGGCCGCGCTCGCCGCGCCCAGCAGCAGGGCGGCGCGGGCGGGACGGCCCGCCAGCGACTCCGCACCCGCCAGCCCCTCCACGGCGAGCGCCACCGCGCGCGGGTCGCCGACGGCGCGGGCGACGGCGAGACCGTCGAGGTGCAGGGCGCGCGCCCGCGCGGGGTCGCCGCGCTGCTCGGCGACGAAGCCCAGCTCGGCGAGGACGAGCGAATTGCCGGCCTCGCTCGACACCTCCGCGTACCAGTCGCGGATACGGAGCAGATACCGCTCCGCCGTGGCCAGGTCGCCGGAGCGGCGCGCGCCCAGGGCGAGGCCGAGTTCGGCGTGGATCTCACCGAACCGGTACCCCTGCTCGGCGGCGCGCCGACGGGCGCGTTCGTGCAGGTCCCGGGCGCGGTCCGGGCCGCCGGTGAGCAGGGCCAGCCGGCCGAGGCCGGAGAGCCGGGCGGCGATCTCGGCGCCGAGGCCCAGCTCCTCGGCGATCCGCAGACCTTCGTGGTGGATCCGGGCGGCCCGCTCGTACTCCCCGTTGAACTCGGCGAGCGAGGCGAGCGGTGCGACGGACTGCAACTGGCCCCAGCGGTCGCCCAGTTCCCGGAAGAGCGCGGCACTGTGCTCGCCGTCGCGGCGCAGCGCGGCCAGATCGCCGCGGATCACGGCGTGCTGGGCGCGCCGGCCGAGCGAGGCGGCGATGCCCCAGCGGTCCCCGATGGCGCGGAAGCCGGCGAGCGCGCGGGCGGTCAGCTCCTCGGCGGCAGCGAGATCACCGGCGTTGAACAGGCCGTACGCGAGCAGCCACTGGGCGCGGGCGCGACGGGCGGGGGAGACGACGGCGTCGTACGAGTCCCGGGCGGGGAGACGCGACGCGGGCAGGCTCGCGGGCTCGCCGGAGAGGAGCGCGAAGGCGGTACGGAGGGCGCGCGCCTCGGCGAGTGCGCCGGCTTGGGTGGGGGTGCCGGCTTGGGCGAGTGCGCCGGTTTCGGCGAGGGGGCCGGCTTTGTGTGCGTCGGCTTCGAGCGCGTCGGTTTCGGCGAGGGCGGCGGCTTCGAGTGCGCCGGCTTCGGTGAGTGCGTCGGCTTCGGTGGGGG
>NZ_LATD01000353.1 GCF_000981895.1 Streptomyces odonnellii
CGGCGGGGGCCGGCGACGAGGGGACGGGCACCGGCTCCGGAGCCGTCGGCGGTGTCTCCTCCATCGTGTCCATCCCGTACGGCGGTACGGACGGCTGGCCGGTCGGCTGCGCGGGCACCGGACTGTCGGCCGCTGCGGGCACTCCCCGTACCGTCCCGTCGGGATTGAGGAAGGCGGGGCTGCCGCCGGGCACCATGCCCAGCTCGCGGGCCCGGCGCTCCAGGGCGTTCGGCGCCAGATGGGCGTCCACGTCCCGCTGCAGCGCCTGCTGCTCGTCGGTGAGGTCGGTGGTGCGCTTCTTGAGTTCGCTGAGCCGGAACGAGCCTTCGTTGAGCGACGAGTTCAGCAGCAGCAGGATGATCAGTCCGCCGCCGAGGAGCACGACGACCAGCAGGACGAAGGGGGTGCGGGCCGCCGAACTGGCCCCGGACGGCATCAGTTCGGCGAGCCGTGCCGCCCGTCCCCGGAGGTGCTTGGACGGTCCGCTCACCGCACGTCCTCCCGGATCCGCCGCGCTCCCCGCAGCCGGGCCGGAGCCGCGCGCCGGTTCTCCGCGACCTCTTCCTCCGTGGGCAGCTCGGCGCCGCGGGTGAGCAGTTCGAGCCGGGGCTGGTACTGCTCCGGTACGACGGGCAGGCCGGGCGGCGCGGTGCCCGTGGCGCCGGCCGCGAAGACCTGTTTGACGAGACGGTCCTCCAGCGAGTGGTACGAGAGGACCGCGATGCGGCCGCCGACGGCGAGGCGCGCCACGGCCGCCGGGATCGCCCGCTCCAGTACGGCCAGCTCGCCGTTGACCTCGATGCGCAGGGCCTGGAAGGTGCGCTTGGCGGGGTTGCCACCGGTGCGCTTGGCGGCCTGGGGCAGGGCGTCGCGGATCAGCTCGACGAGCCGGGCGCTGCGGGTGAAGGGCTCCTTCTCGCGCTCCCTGACGATCGCGGAGACGATCCTCCTGGCCTGTTTCTCCTCACCGTACGCGCGCAGGATCCGGACCAGTTCGCCGGGCGGATAGGTGTTGAGGACCTCGGCGGCGCTGACTCCGGCCGTCTGGTCCATACGCATGTCGAGCGGCGAGTCCTGGGCGTACGCGAAGCCGCGCTCCGCCTCGTCGAGCTGCATCGAGGAGACACCGAGGTCGAAGAGGACACCCTGGACACGGGGGGTTCCCAGCCGGTCGAGGACCTCGGGCAGCTCGTCGTAGACGGCGTGCACGAGGGTGGCGCGGTCGGCGTACGGGGCGAGCCGCTCGGCGGAGAGCCGCAGCGCCTCCTGGTCACGGTCGAGGGCGATCAGCCGGGCGGCGGGGAAGGCGGTGAGCAGGGCCTCGCTGTGGCCGCCGAGGCCGAGGGTGCAGTCCACGACGACCGCGCCGGGCTCGGCGAGGGCGGGGGCCAGCAGGTCGAGGCACCGCTGGAGCATCACGGGGACGTGCCGGACCTGGTTCATACCCGCTCCTCCCGGGGGCCGCTGCCGGTACGTTCCGCGGGCGCGCGGCCTTCCGTGACTCGCTGGCTGCGCTCGCTCATGCGCCCTCTCAGGTCCGGCGCGGTCATACGTACCGCCGGGTCCCCGCCCGCTCAGAAGGGGAGGTCCGCCGGCGCCGGGAAGGGCGTCGGCCGACCGTCGAGCGGGAGGAGGCCGAGCCGCACGTACGCCGCACTCGCGGGGAATTCGGAATGTGCCCGGGGCGTGCCCGGGATCTTCGCGCCACTTTAGTCCACCGCCAGGTGCGGTTCCCGGTCAAGGAACCGGCCAGCGCGTCGCCGGAATCACTCACCACAAGACCATAAACGGAACAATTCACCCGCTCAGGCTCGCCATACTCACTCTTGTGGGGTAGCTCACACCAAGCCAAGTTGACGTTCTTTGTCCGCTCTCACACCGGGCCGAACCGGCGCCGGGCCATTACCGTCATAGCTATGTCGACTTCCGCACACCTGCCCACCGAGCCCTTCGCGGCTCCCGCCGGTGCGGCACGTACCGGCGGGACGGTCACGGACCGTCTCGTAGACGCGAACCACCTCTACGCCGCCGGGTTCACGGACCCGGGGATGGACGCACGGCCCGTCCTGCGCGTGGCCGTGGTCGCCTGCATGGACGCCCGACTCGACCTGCACGACGCCCTCGGCCTCTCCCTGGGCGACTGTCACACCATCCGTAACGCCGGCGGCGTGGTCACCGACGACGTCGTACGCTCCCTCACCATCAGCCAGCGCGCACTCGGCACCCGCAGCGTGGTGCTGATCCACCACACCGGCTGCGGCCTGGAGAGCCTCACCGAGGACTTCCGGCACGAGCTGGAGATGGAGGTCGGACAGCGGCCTTCATGGGCCGTGGAGTCGTTCCGCGACGTCGACCAGGACGTACGGCAGTCGATGCAGCGCATCAGGACATCGCCCTTCCTGCTGCACAGGGACGACATCCGAGGGTTTGTCTTCGACGTGAAGACGGGCCTGTTGAGAGAGATCGACCCGGTCACCTGACCGCCACCGGCACGACTTGGACGGCAAAGCCGACATATCCCTCCCACTTATCCACAGGCGAGTGACACGAAGCGGTAACGGCAACAAGAATGCGTCTGTGACAGCGTTCCGGAACTTTCCGCGGACGGTGTCCGTGTTTCGGGGTGGGCCGGGCCGTCCGATGAGCATCGGCCCGTGGAAAGGGCCGAGGAGGGCCGGGTGACGACCTATGACGATCGAGCGAGCCTCACTGATCTGACCACCACAGCGGAGCGTGTCCGCACATCGGTGGAGGGTGTGATCGAGGGCAAGCCTGAGGTCGTACGGCTTTCGCTGACCGTGCTCCTCGCCGAGGGGCATCTTCTGATCGAAGATGTCCCCGGCGTGGGCAAGACGATGCTGGCCAAAGCGCTGGCGCGGTCCATCGACTGTTCGGTGCGGCGTATTCAGTTCACTCCCGACCTGCTGCCGTCGGACATCACCGGGGTGTCCATCTTCGACCAGCAGCGGCGGGACTTCGAGTTCAAACCGGGCGCGATCTTCGCCCAGATCGTGATCGGCGACGAAATCAACCGCGCTTCGCCCAAGACCCAGTCGGCACTGCTGGAGTCCATGGAGGAGCGCCAGGTCACCATCGACGGGCAGAGTTATGAACTGCCCAGCCCCTTCATGGTGGTGGCCACCCAGAACCCGGTGGAGATGGAAGGCACGTATCCGCTGCCCGAGGCGCAGCGCGACCGCTTCATGGCCCGGGTGTCGATCGGCTACCCCAGCGCGGAGGCCGAGTTGCAGATGCTGGACGTGCACGGCGGGATCTCCCCGCTGGACGACCTCCAGCCGGTGGCGCACGCGCATGACATCGTGAAGCTGATAGACGCGGTGCGTACGGTGCATGTCGCCGATTCCGTACGGCGGTACGCGGTGGACCTGGTGGGCGCGACGCGCAACCACGCGGACATCAGACTGGGCGCCTCACCACGCGCCACGCTCCATCTGCTGCGCGCGGCGAAGGCCGCGGCGGCGCTGAGCGGCCGGGACTACGCGCTGCCGGACGATGTCCAGGCGCTGGCGGTCGCGGTGCTGGCGCACCGGCTGCTGCCCACGGCCCAGGCCCAGTTGAACCGCCGTACGGCCGAGCAGGTCGTGCTGGAGATCCTGCAGCGCACCCCGGTGCCCACCGACGGCGGGCACGGCCAGGGCCGTCAGGCGGCGGGCATGCCCGGTGGTCCCGGCAACGGTGTCGGCGGGCCCGGCGGGCCGCTCTACGGCCGGCAGGCCGGCGTACGGCGGCTGTGATGGCATCCGCGGGGCCGGCCGCGGCGGACGGCGAGGAGCGGGGCGGACTGCGGCCCGCCCTGGCCGGACTGACCACACGCGGCCGGTCGTTCCTGGCCGCCGGTATCGCCGCGGCGGTCTGCGCCTTCGTCCTGGGCCAGTCGGATCTGCTGCGGGTCGGGTTCCTGCTGGCCGCGCTGCCGCTGATCTGTGTGGCCGTCCTGTACCACACCCGCTACCGGGTGGCGGGCAGCCGACGGCTGTCGCCCTCCCGGGTCCCCGCGGGCTCCGAGGCGCGGGTGCAGCTCCGGATGGACAACGTCACGCGGATGCCCACGGGGCTGCTGATGCTCCAGGACCATGTGCCGTATGTGCTGGGCCCGCGGCCCCGGTTCGTGCTGGACCGGGTGGAGCCGGGCGGCCGGCGTGAGGTGTCCTACCGGGTGCGTTCGGATCTGCGCGGCCGGTATCCGCTGGGGCCGCTTCAGCTCCGGCTGAGCGACCCCTTCGGCATGTGCGAACTGACGCGTTCGTTCAGCGCGTTCGACACCCTGACGGTCGTCCCGCGCACCGAACCGCTGCCGCCGGTGCGGCTCATGGGCGAGTCCTCGGGGTACGGCGACGGGCGGCAGCGCTCGCAGGCGCTGGCCGGCGAGGACGATGTGATCCCCCGCGGCTACCGGCACGGTGACGATCTGCGCCGGGTGCACTGGCGCTCCACCGCGCGGTACGGCGAGTTGATGGTGCGCCGTGAGGAACAGCCGCAGCGGGCGCGGTGCACCGTACTGCTGGACACCAGACGGAGCGCCTACGAAGGGTCGGGGCCCGACTCGGCCTTCGAGTGGGCGGTGTCAGGCGCGGCCTCGGTGCTGGTGCATCTGCTGGAACACGGCTTCGCGGTAAGGCTGTTGACGGACACCGGCGACTCGGTGCCGGGCGACGGCGCGGACGGCTATGCCGGGGCGACTCAGGGCGCGGCCGACTCGGCCGGGCTGCTGATGGACACCCTCGCGGTGGTCGACCACTCCGAGGAGACGGGCCTCTCGGCGGCGTACGAGGTCCTGCGCGGCGGCGAGGGGCTGCTGGTGGCGTTCTTCGGCGATCTGGACGAGGAACAGACCGCGGTGGCGGCCCGGATGCGGCAGCGCAGCGGCACAGCCGTCGCCTTCGTGCTCGACAGTACGGGCTGGGCGCCCGGCCTCGGGGCCGACAGCCAGGTCGAGGAGCGGCTGCGGCAGCTCCGCGAGGCGGGCTGGACGGCGCTGGTCGTGCCCTCGGGCGCGGCACTGCCCGAGCTGTGGCGGCTGGCGGCGCGACAGCGCTCGGAATCGGCCGTCCCGGGCGGCACGACAAGCTTCTCCGGAGGATGGGCATGAGCGGTCGTGGAAGGCTGGCGCTGTGCGCCTTCGCCGCCACGCTGATGGCGGCGGGCGCGCTGGTACCGCTGGTCCGGCCGGCCACCTGGCTGCTGCACGCCGCGATCATGGTGGCGCTGGTGAGCGGGGTGGGCGCGCTGGCCAGACGGGCGCCGCTGGCGAGATCGCTGACCGTGGCGCTCCAGGCCGCCGCTGTGTTGCTGATGCTCACGGTGGTCTTCGCGTCGGACCGGGCGCTGCTCGGCTTCCTGCCCTCACCGGGGGTCTTCCAGGAGTTCGGGCGGCTGCTGACAGCGGGCGGCGAGGATGTCGGGCGGTACGCGATACCGGCGCCGGCGACCGACGGCATCAGGCTGATGCTGGTGGGCGGTGTCGTGGTGATCGGGCTCGCGGTGGACGCCCTCGCGGTGACCTTCCGCAGCGCGGCCCCGGCGGGGCTGCCGCTGCTCGCGCTGTACTCGGTCGCGGCGGGGCTCTCCGGCGGCGAGGGCGGCTGGCTGTGGTTCCTGCTCGCGGCGTCCGGCTATCTGCTGCTGCTCCTGGCCGAGGGGCGGGACCGGCTGTCGCAGTGGGGCCGGGTGTTCGGCGGTGCCTCGCGCGCGCAGGGCCGGTTCGCGGCCGGTCTGGAGGCGGCGGGCCGTGCGCCCGCCCCGGTCCGTACCGGCCGCAGGATCGGGGTGGTCGCGCTGGGGATCGCCCTGGCGGTCCCGGCTGCCCTGCCCACCCTGGACGGCGGGCTGCTGGCGAACGCGGGCAGCGGGAACGGCTCGGGGCTGGGCGGCGGGGGCACCATCTCCGCGGTGAATCCGCTGGTCTCGCTCCAGGACAATCTCAATCAGCCCACGGACCGCGAGGCCCTGAGCTACAAGACCAACGCGCCCAACACCCAGAACATGTATCTGCGGATCATGGCGCTGGACCGGTTCGACGGCACGGCCTGGAAATTCTCGCAGCGCAAGGTCGAGGACGTACCGGACCGGCTGCCCGACCCGCCGGGCCTCAGCCGGGCGGTCAGCACCCGCGAGATCACCACCACGATCTCGGCAGCGGGCTGGTACCAGCAGAACTATCTGCCGATGCCCTATCCGGCGAGCAGGGTGAAGATCGACGGCGACTGGCGCTTCGAGCCCGAGGGCCGGACGCTGGTGGGCGACCGGGGGCAGTCGACACGCGGGGCCCAGTACCAGGTCAGCAGCCTCATGGTGAATCCGACCGCGGAGCAGCTCGCCTCCGCGCCCGAGGCCCCGAGAGCCCTGCGCCGCGAGTACACCGAGGTCCCGTCCTTCCTGCCGACCGTGGTCAGGACGACCGCCCTGGAGGTCACCGAGGGCGCGGCCAACGACTACGAGAGGGCCGTCAGGCTTCAGGACTGGTTCGCGCTGGACGGGGGCTTCACCTATGACACCCAGGTCGACTCGGGCACCGGAGTCACCGCGATCACGCGCTTCCTGAAGAACAGGGAAGGCTTCTGCGTCCACTTCTCGTTCACGATGGCCGCCATGGCCCGCACCCTGGGCATACCGGCGCGGGTGGCGGTGGGCTTCACCCCGGGCTCCCCGCAGTCGGACGGCAGTATGTCCGTCGGGCTGCGTGACGCGCACGCCTGGCCGGAGCTGTATTTCGAGGGGGTCGGCTGGACCCGTTTCGAGCCGACCCCGAGCCGTGGCACCGCCCCCGACTACACCCGCCCGGACGCCCCCACCAGTGACGAGAGCGACCCGAGTCGCCCCGAGGCCAGCGCCTCGGCCGCGCCGTCGGTCGCACCGTCCGCCTCCGAGAGCTGCCAGGCACAGCCGACGCCCGCGGCCGAGTGCGCCACGATCGCGCCGGGCGCTGCTGCACCGCCCACGGACTCGGGCGGCCTGTGGGGCGGCCTGCTGGTGATCGGCCGGGCCGTGGTGCTGCTGGCGGGGCTGATCACGCTCACCCTGTTGCCTCTGCTGTTGCGGACCGACGCGCGGGCGAGACGGCTGGGCTCTCGTGGCCGTACGGAGGCCGACGCCCGGGCGCGGACACTCGCCGTCTGGCAGGAGATAACCGATACGGCCTGGGACCTCGGCATCCCGCCGGACGACGCGCAGACACCGCGCAGGACGGCCGCCCGGCTGGTACGGCTGGGCAAGCTGGACGGCCCGGCGGCGGAGGCGGTGCACCGGGTGGCGGGCTCCGTGGAGCAGGTGCTGTACGCGCGGGAGCCCCGGCCGGGTACGGGGCTGGCCGAGGACGCCCGGCTGATCCGCGCGGGGCTGCGCGCCCCGGTGAGCCGCTGGACCCGGCTGCGGGCACTGCTGGTGCCGCGCTCGTCCGTACGAGTGGTCTGGGCCGCTGCGGCCCGCTGGCGGGCGGTCACGGCCCGCTGGGGCAGGCGCCGTCCCCGTACGGACACTCCGGGACCGGCTCTCACCCGCTGACGCGCCTTCCCGCTCGCGCCGGGGAAGGACTGATCCGGGAAGCGGGTACGGGCTGATCCGGAAACGGCTGAGGGGCGAACGCATTGTGCGTTCGCCCCTCAGCCGTACGGTCAAATCCAGGAACCGCGGGGACTCACTGGCCCTGTTCGTCACGGCGGCGCTGCCACCGCTGCTCGATCCGGTTCATCATCGAGCGACGCTGTCTCGGTTGTCGCTGGGCTGCCGGGGCCGTGCCCGATGTCGGCTGCTCACCCGGCTTGGGCGCCTTGCGCCACCCTGTGACCGCCAGGACCGCACAGCCCAGCATGACGAGGAATCCCACCACGCTGATCCAGATCTGCTGGGCGACCATTCCGGCCATGAGGAGCGCGATACCCACCAGGAAGCCTGCCACTGCCTGGTAGACCCGTCGCCGGGTGTACGTACGCAGCCCGCTTCCCTCAAGCGCTGTCGCGAACTTGGGATCTTCGGCGTACAGCGCTCGCTCCATTTGCTCGAGCATTCGCTGCTCGTGCTCCGAGAGCGGCACGGAGTCCTCCTAGTCGTCGGTCGCGGGGGGCGACCGCTATGCGGCTCCTTCAAGGATAGGCAGGGAATCGCCCCCGTGAAACCCGCCCTCAACGCCATTTCGCCATTCTGGGCCGACATGTCGGCTCGGTTGTTGAGGCGTTGATTCCCCAACCACCGATCCGTCATGCCGGATGGTGTACATCGATCATACGGCGCCCGGCGCCCCATCGGGGGGCCTGTGGCGCACACCATCCACGGCTGCGCCGCTGATCAGCCCGGCGATCACCGCGCGGCCCCCGCCGGACTCAGTCCCGCTTCTCGCCCAGGACATGGAGCTGGGTGGCCACCGAGTGGAAGGCGGGCAGCTCGGCGGCGGCCGCTTCGAGCTTCAGCAGGGCCTCCAGGGCCCCGGGCTCGGTGTCCACCAGGCTGCCGGGGACCAGGTCCGCGAAGACCCGTACACCATGGACGGCCCCGATCCGCAGACCGGCGCCCGCCGCCAGATCCGTCAGTTGCCCGGCGGTGAAGCGCCGGGGCACCGGGTCGCCCTCGCCCCAGCGTCCCTCCGGGTCGGTGAGCGCCTGCCTGGCCTCGTTGAAGTGCCCGGCGAGCGCCCGGGCCAGCACGGCGCCGCCCAGGCCCGCCGCGAGCAGGCTGAGCGCGCCGTCCGGGCGGAGCGCGTCCACCGCGTTCCGTACGTCCTGCGCCGGGTCGTCCACGTACTCCAGGACGCCGTGGCACAGGACCGCGTCGAAGCCGCCGCGCTCCACCACGTCGAAGAGCCCATGGATGTCGCCCTGCACCCCGCGGACGCGCTCGGCCACGCCCGCCTCGGCCGCCCGGCGCTCCAGCGCGAAGAGCGCGTTCGGGCTGGGGTCGACCACGGTGACCCGATGCCCCAGACGGGCGACCGGCACCGCGAAGCTGCCCGTGCCCCCTCCCGTGTCGAGCACGTCCAGGACGTCCGTCCCCGCCACCTTGGCCCGGCGTTCGAGAGCGTCCTTCAGGACCTCCCAGACCACGGCGGTACGGAGGGAGCCGCGGGGACGCGATGGCGTCTCCCCACCGGTGACAGGGGAACGGTCCGACACGGCAGTTGACTCCTCGGCGCGGTGCCGCCGCGGGCGGCGGGGCGTGGAACGGTGCGGGCTCCGCCCACCCTATTGCCTCGGCCGTCCCACCGGCTCATCCAGCGGCGCCCCCCTGCCGCGGCCCCTCGGCCGCCGGCCCGGGCAGCATCGGCTCCAGCACGAGCAGCCGCTCCACCAGGCGCAGGAACATGGCGGTGTCGCGCAGCAGATCGTCGGCGTCACGGCTGCTCGCCGCGCCCCGGATGCCCGCCTCGGCGCGCGCCCTACGCTGGGCGCCCGAGGCGAAGAGCGCGCTCCACTCGGTCAGCTCGGGGGCTATCTCGGGCAGGACGTCCCAGGCGCTCCTGATCCGGCGGCGCCCGCGCGGGGTGGTCTCGGGGCGGCCACGGGCCGCGAGCACCGCGGCGGCGGTCCGCAGGGCCGCGAGATGGGCGGTGGCATAGCGCTCGTTCGGAGTGTCCAGCGTGGCTGCCTCGTCGAGTCCCGTACGGGCCTGGGCGAGCAGATCGAGGGCCGCCGGCGGCGCCGAGGCCCGGCGGCGCACGGGATGGACGTCGGTGGGCGGTCCGGTCAGTGAGGGGGCAGGGCCGTCTGTACGAGGCCGGCGCGCGGCACCGGCGTAGGAGCTGGCCATGACGAACCTCCTGTCGTCGTGTGACGGCGCTGTGGCCGTATGTGTCCATCTTGAGGGGCACCACTGACAATCGGCTCTGACCTGCGATTTTGCTTCGCTCGTGCGTTCGGAGTCGGTTCTGTGCCAACTGGCCGGCGCACAACTCGGCCGTCGGTACGACACGTGCGAGGAAGGCGCGTACAGCGAGGGCGCGTACGGGGAGGGCGCGCGGGCAGCGCGAAAGGCAGTGCACGGAAAAGTCCGGTGCGGCTCGGTCCTGTCGAGCCGCACCGGACTTCCGTACCTGCCACGTGCTGGTGCCCACCGGCACCCGTTTCCCCGTGATACATGAACCGGTGATACGTGAACCGGAGAGCCCGAATCCCCGTGATCCCCCGTGGTCCCGGGCCCTCCGTCGTGCGCCCCCGTTCCGTCGGGGGAGCCGCGCCGTTCCGCCGCCCCGTGTCGGCGGTGCCGGCGCCGCGCCCCTTCCGTGCTCCCCACTCTTCCGTCCGCGCAGGTGACGCCCCATCCGCGCGCCTACTCAACTCCCCTGCTGAGTACGCGTACTCAGTCCTCCGTACTCCGGCCCACTCCCACGCCGCCCACCGCCGCCGCCACCGCCGCCGGGCAGGGCGCCGGGCGGGGAAACGCCTGGCCGGAGACGGG
>NZ_LATD01000354.1 GCF_000981895.1 Streptomyces odonnellii
CTCCCGCCGCCCCCGCGGCCCCTGGTGAGACCCGCATCACTCACAACACGATGCTAGGGCGTGCCGGCGACATGGCATCGGTTGTCCACAGGGCCGGCCGCGGCGGTTGTCCACAGGCACCCCCGCCCCGTCCGCCCCGTCTGGTCCGTCCGGTCACCTGCCGGGAGTCGGCGCCGGGCCTATGCGGCGCCCCGTCATCCGCGCGGGGAAGATCGCCAGCCACAGCCGGCGGTCGTCGCCCGCCCAGGGGGTGGTGTACGCCTGCTGGTCCAGTCCGCGTGCGGCGGCGTCCCCGGTGACGGCGCGCGCGGTGCCGACGACATTGACGCTCCAGCCCTGACGTACCGCGTCATCGACATGGTCGACCTCGAAGACGACCTCCTGGTCGGCTGCCGCCGCCGCTGCGGTGCCCGGGGCCGTTCGGTACGCCAGTGAACCGTCCTCCGCCACCACGTAGTTGACGGGAACGACAGCGGGACCGTTGCGTGTGTTCACGGCCACCCGGCCGACACCGTGCGTGGAGAGCACGGCACGGCAGTCCTCTTCGCTCAGCGTCCCGAACTCGGTCTCGGGCGAATCGTTCTGGGCTCGGTCCGTCATGACTGACCACATCCCTCGGTCGTTTCGGGTTTTCCCTGCCCGCTGCCCGCTGCCCGCTGCCCGCTGCCCGTAGCCCCCTGCCTGCTGTCCGCCTGCTGTCCGCTGCCTGTTGTCCGTCACCGGCGGCTTCCCACGGCTTCTCGTGGCATCCGCCGTCAGTCGCCGATCGTCAGCACGTCCCCCACGGGACGGCGTGGTGTCCGGGGGCCGCGGGGCCCGTAGCCCAGGCGCAGGACCATCTGGACATGGCCCCTGCCGGACACCGGGTCGCGCAGCAGCCACCGGAGTTCGGGATGTTCGAGTGCCTGAGTCGCGGGCGTACCGGACACCCCGTGCAGGGTGGCGAGGAGCAGGACACGCTCCATGGCCTGCCCCGCGCGCAGCCAGTCGGCCGGTCCGTCTTCCGGGGTGCTCAGCAGGGAGAGGTGGGGCCGGTCCTCGAAGTCCGCCACGGCTCTGCCGGGCACCACACCCGTACCGGCGAAATCGCGCACCGGAGCCCCACCGCCCCCCTTGCGGGGTCCGAAGGCGTAGTCGGGGACTCCGTCGGCGGACGAATCGGACGCGGCGTTCCAGGTCCACTGCCTCAGCTCGGCTTCCCTTTCGGGGGCCATCCGGTTGTATCCCTCGGCGTCCTGGATCAGATCCAGGACGAACTGGAGGTGCGGTCCGGTGAGGAAGGTGAGTTCGGCGCCCTCCTGCCGGGCGGCGCGGACGAGTGCGCGCCGTACCTCCTCCGGCAGTTCCTGGTCCGTGAAGGGCTGGCGGCTGGTGTGCCGGTCGTGGATCGCCGGGTGGAGCGCGCGAAGTCCGTCGTTCTGTGCCTCCGCCGCGGTTGCCGTCGCGGCTGCCGTTCCGGTCGTCCCGGTCGTCGCGGATTCGAGTCGTACGGTCGCCAGGAGTGAGGGATCGCGGGGGTCGGGCAGCAGCGTCGTCACCGGGCGGAGCGCCTGGTGGACGGCCGCCACCCGGAGATTCAGCAGTGCGGCACCGCAGCCCAGGTGCAGGCCGGCCAGGGTGGGGTCGGGGTACGACAGAGCGCGGTCGAGGTCCGCGGAGAGCGCGAGGGTGCGGCTGTCCGGGGTGTAGTGGAAACGCCACGGCTGGGCGTTGTGCATCGAAGGCGCGGCCGTGGCGTCGGCGACCAGGCCGTTCACCATCGTTTCGTCAAGCGCGGGTGACAACACGGCTGCTCCCGGATGAGTGGGTGCTCCCGGACGGACGATCCCCGTTCCCCTCCAGCGTGCTCCCGGGGCCGGGCCGGCGGCAGGGGCCGTAAGGCCCTGTCCCGGGACCCGTCGGCCTGGAAGCCCGAGCCGGCCGTTTCCTCTTTTCCCGCCATGGAGGCTCCCGTCATGGACGGTCCCGCCATGAGGGCTTCCCTCGATGAAGGGCCGGTTCTTCCCCTGATGAGGGGCCGAGTGGCTCATGGTGCCGGGTGGCGGGGCCGGGGACCGTGGAGAGGTGGCCGCAGTCCGGCGGCCGGGGCCCGAGGCCCCCGGGGCCCATGGCCACCGAGCCCGAGCCCGAGGCCCATGGTCATGAAGGGAGCAGTGAGGACATGGATCACCGCAGGATCAGTGAGCTGATGACCCGCGATGTGGTGAGCGTGCGGCCCGAGACGCCTTTCAAGGAGATCGCCAGGGCGCTGGCGGACCATGACATCAGCGCCGTACCCGTGGTCGACACCGCGGGCCGTCCGGTCGGCGAGGAGACGAATCAACGAATCAATGGGTCAACTCAATGGGTCAACGAGTCAACGAGGAGATGCGCGTCATGAAGGCATTCGTCTTTCACGGGCCCGGACAGTCCTCCTGGGACGAGGTCCCCGAACCCTCGGTCAAGGACGGGGCGGACGTGATCGTCCGCGTCGACTCCGTCACCATCTGCGGCACCGATCTGCACATCCTCAAAGGGGACGTCCCGGAGGTCGTCCCCGGGACCGTCCTCGGCCATGAGGCCGTCGGGGAGGTCGTGGAGGCGGGCGGTGACGTGCACACCGTACGGCCCGGGGACCGGGTCCTGGTGTCGTGCATCTCGGCGTGCGGGCGCTGCCGCTTCTGCCGCGAGGCCCGGTACGGCCAGTGCCTCGGCGGCGGGGGCTGGGTGCTGGGACATCTCATCGACGGGACCCAGGCCGAGTATGTGCGCGTACCGTTCGCCGATCTCTCCGTCCACCGGCTGCCCGGCTCGCTGGACAGCCAGGACGCGGTCCTGCTCGCCGACATCTTCCCCACCGCCTACGAGGTGGGGGTGCTCAACGGCCGTGTCCGGCCCGGTGACACGGTGGTCGTGGTCGGGGCGGGACCCATTGGCCTGGCGGCCATCGCCACGGCACGGCTGTTCTCACCGTCGCGTGTGGTCGCGGTCGATCTGTCGCGGCCGAGGCTGGAGGCGGCACGCAGGTTCGGCGCCGACGCGGTGGCGGACGCGGCGGAGGACCCCGTACATCTGGTCCAGGATCTGACCGAGGGGCTCGGAGCCGATGTGGCGATCGAGGCGGTGGGACTGCCCGAGACCTTCGAGCTGTGCGCTCGAACGGTCCGGCCGGGCGGACACATCGCCAATGTCGGGGTCCACGGCAAGCCGGCCGTACTGCACCTCGAAGACCTGTGGATCAAGGACGTGACCATCACGACAGGGCTCGTGGACACCTTCTCCACCCCGATGCTGATGGACATGACCGCCGCCCGGCGGCTGCCCACCTCGTCGCTGGTCACCCACAGCTTCGAACTCGACCGGATGGAGGAGGCGTACGAGGTGTTCTCGGCGCCCGAGAGCGGAGCGCTCAAGGTCGTCCTGGAACGGCCCGCGGCGTAAGCGCGTTGCTTCTTCAAAACCGCGCTGCTTCTTCAAAACAGAGTCAAGTCAGAGCCGGGGCCAAGTCAGAGCTGCGGGCGCGTCAACGGCGGCTCGACCGGTCCGATGCCCGGACCCACGAGCGCGCACTCGACGTCCACCACCCCTTCGACCGCGCGTGTCAGGCGGGCCGCCAGCGGGACGAGAGCGGTGTCATGGATCTGGCCGCTCAGTGTGACCACGCCGTTCACCACGGTGACCCGCACGTTCTCGCGGGACACCAGGAAGAGGTGGTCGACGACGTCCTCACGCACCTCCTCCGCGAGATCCTCGTCCGACCGGAGGAACACCTTGAGCAGATCGCAGCGGCTGACGATTCCGTCGAGCCTTCCCGAGGAGTCGACCACGGGCAGCCGCTTGAGGGTTCTCCGGGCCATGGCACGTGCCGCCTGGGCGAGGGTGGCGTCCTCCCGGACCGTGACGGCGGGGGCGGTCATCACCTCCGCGGCGGTCACCGCTCCGGCCTTGCGCAGATCGTCGAGGCGCCGCATCTGTTCCACGCGGCCGGGATCCGAGTCCCGGAACT
Organism: Streptomyces odonnellii; assembly: GCF_000981895.1. Classification (GTDB taxonomy): domain Bacteria; phylum Actinomycetota; class Actinomycetes; order Streptomycetales; family Streptomycetaceae; genus Streptomyces; species Streptomyces odonnellii. Next base: position 3,986 of record NZ_LATD01000354.1, read on the forward strand.
CCTCCTTGGGGAGCAGATCCGCCTCGGACACCACGCCGATCACCCGGCCGTCGTTCCCCAGGACCGGCAGGGCGCTCACGTTCCACCTCTCCATGGTGTCCACGATCTCCTTGAACCCGGCCTCCGGGCTGACCGAGACCACGGCATGCGTCATCACATCGCTCACGGTGTGCGGAGTGTGATGCATGATCCCTCCTCCAGCGGATTGAACGGACAGGCCTGTCAGCAACCGGTCCCTGCCAGCAACCGGTCCCTGTCATGAACTGGTTGCCACTACGACACTGGTCGCCACTACAACAAGCGTGGGTCCACCGACCCGCCGGGCCCATGGGCTGACCGGCCCCCGCTCCGGTCCGAACGGCCCACACCGGCCCCGTACCGCCCCCACACCGGCGATCCGGTCGGCCTCCAGACCAACAGGACCTGTCGGAGGAACCGTTCAGCGCGATGGACGTGTGGGGACGTGTGGGGCGAGGAGAGCGCGTGGCTTTGATGACGCGTGGCTCCGATGAACCGTTCAAGGCGTCAAGAACGGGGGAAGTCCCTTTCCCAGTGCGATTGAGCGCCCGACAGGCGCTCGTTCCGGACAGAGGGAGAGAGCAATGCGGGTTCCGATGACCGTGGCGGACTTTCTCGACCGGGCGGAGCGGGGGTTCCGTACCAGCCCGGGTGTGGTCGATGAGCAGGATCAACCCGGTCCGCCCGTGCCCGTGTCGACGTACGGGCGGCTCGGCGAGCGGGTACGCGCCTGGCAGGCGGGGCTCGACGCGCTCGGTGTGGGGGAGGGCGAGCGGGTGGCGGTGGTGAGCCACAACTCCGCCCGCCTGCTCGAACTGCTCTTCGCGGTGCCGATGAGCGGGCGGATCTGTGTGCCCGTCAACTTCCGTCTGAAGCCAGAGGAGATCGAGTACGTGGTGCGGCAGAGCGGCGCCTCGGTCCTGTTCGTCGACCCCGAGCTGGACGCCGCGCTCTCCCGGATCAAGGCGCGCCACCGCTTCGTCCTGGGCGAGCAGACCGAGGCCGGACTCATGCGCTTCGGCGTCGAGCCGCGCCCGTGGTCGAGGCCGGACGAGGACGCCACCGCGACGATCAACTACACGTCGGGAACCACCGCCCGCCCCAAGGGTGTTCAACTGACCCACCGCAACATCTGGGTCAACGGGCTCACCTTCGGGCTGCACACCCGGGTGTGGGAGCGGGACGTCTATCTGCACACGTTGCCGATGTTCCACTGCAACGGCTGGGGGATGCCGTTCGTGATGGCCGGACTGGGCGTCAAACAGGTGGTGCTGCGCAAGGTGGACGGTACGGAGATCCTGCGCCGGGTCGACGAGCACGGAGTCACGCTGATGTGCGGCGCGCCCGCGGTCTGGAACGCGGTGCTGGACGCGGCGGCGTCCTGGGAAGGGGAGATCCCGGGCCGTGACCGGGTACGGATCGTCTGCGCGGGTGCCCCGCCGCCGAGCAGGATGATCCAGCGCGTGGACGAGGAACTGGGCTGGGAATTCACTCAGATCTACGGTCTGACCGAGACATCACCCCTGCTCACCTTCAACCGGACCAGGCCCGGCGACGAGGACCTGCCCGCGGAGGAACGCGCGCGCAGGCTCTCCCGCGCGGGACTCCCCGCGCTCGGCGCCAGGCTGAAGGTCTCCGAGTCGGGGGAGGTCCTGGCCCGGTCGAACGTCGTACTCGACGGGTACTGGGACAAGCCGGAGGAGACCTCGGCCGTCCTTGAGGACGGCTGGTTCCGCACCGGCGACGGCGGCACGTTCGACGACGCCGACGGGCATCTGACGATCTCCGACCGGAAGAAGGACGTGATCATCACGGGTGGCGAGAACGTGTCGTCGATCGAGGTGGAGGACACGATCTTCAGTCACCCCGCGGTCGCGGAGGTGGCCGTCATCGGTGTGCCCCACGAGAAGTGGGGCGAGACGATCAAGGCCCTGGTGGTCCTCGTGGACGGCGGGACGGCCGAGGAGGCCGACATCATCGCCCACTGCAAGCAGCGGATGGCCGGCTACAAGGCGCCGACGTCCGTCGAATTCCGCGATGCCATCCCCCGCACGGCGACCGGCAAGATCCAGAAGTACAAACTCCGCGAGCCGTACTGGTCCGGCCTGGACCGAGGAGTCAACTGACCGGCGGACCTGCCGTCGGTCACGCTCGCGGTGGCGCGCATGGCCGCGACAAGGCCGACGCACCTGAAAGCCGTGGGCAGCCGGAACGACGAGGCTGGTGCGCTACACGGTGCTGCTCTGCTCGGCTGCCGCTCTACTCGGTGCTGAGCTGGCGCAGGTTGGTCTTGGTGAGTTCGAGGATCTCGTCGCCCCGGCCGGAGAGGATGGTCCGGGTGGCGAAGAGGGTGAAGCCCTTGAGCTGCTCAAGGGTGATCTTCGGGGGCAGTGACAGCTCGTGCCGTTCGGTGCGGGCGTCGATCAGTGCCGGTCCGTTGTGCGCGAAGGCCGCGCGCAGGACGTCCTCCAGATCGTCGGCGCGTTCGACGCGCGCCGCGAACAGGCCGGAGGCGCGGGCGAGGGCGCTGAAGTCGGGGTTGTCGAGACCGGTGCCGTAGGTGACGATGCCCGCGGCGGTCATCTCCAGCTCGACGAAGGACAGCGCCGAGTTGTTGAAGACGACGATCTTGACCGGCAGGTCCAGTTGGCGCAGTGTGATCAGTTCGCCGAGCAGCATGGCCAGGCCGCCGTCGCCCGACAGGGCGACCACCTGGCGGCCGGGCTGACTGGCCTGGATGCCGATCGCGTGCGGCAGCGCGTTGGCCATCGAGCCGTGGTTGAAGGAGCCGATGAGCCGCCTCTCGCCGTTCATACGCAGATAACGTGCGGCCCAGACCGTGGGGGTGCCGACGTCGGCGGTGAAGGCCGCGTCACGCGCCGCCAGCCGGTCGATCGCGGCGGCGACCTGCTGCGGGTGCATGGGGGAGTCGGTGGGTCTGGCCTCGGCCAGCCGGTCCAGACGGGCCCGCACCCGCCGGTAGTGCCCGGTCATCCGCTCCGCGAAGTCGTTGTCCGTCCGGTGCTCCAGCAGGGGAAGCAGCGCCTGCGCGGTGTCCTTGACGGTCCCCACCAGCGGGACCTCCACCGGCGTGCGGCGGCCGATCTGCTCGCCGCGCACGTCGACCTGCACGACGGGGACGTTCTCGGGGTAGAACGACCGGTAGGGGAAGTCGGTGCCGAGCATCAGCAGCGCGTCGCAGTGCTCCATCGCCCGGTAGCCGGAGCTGTAGCCGATCAGCCCGGTCAGCCCGACGTCGTAGGGGTTGTCGTACTCGAGGAAGTCCTTGCCGCGCAGTGAGTGGACCATCGGTGCCTTCAGCGCCGCGGCCAGGGCCACCGCCTCGTCGTGGGCGCCCGCACAGCCGGCCCCGGCCAGGACGGTCACCCGTCCGGCGGCGTTGAGGACGCGTGCCGCATGCGCGAGCGACCGGTCGTCCGGCCGGACGACCGAGGCCGACTTGAACACCGGGCGCGGCGTCGGCGAGGAGGCGGCGCGGTCGAGGAACAGCTCGCCCGGGACGACCACCACCCCGACGCCGCCGCGCTCCAGCGCGGTGCGCATGGCCATCTCCAGCAGCCTCGGCACTTGCTCGGGCACGCTCGCCATCTCGCAGTACACACTGCACTCGCGGAACAGTTCCTGAGGGTGTGTCTCCTGGAAGTAGCCCCCGCCGATCTCCACACGCGGGATGTGCGCGGCGATGACGAGCACCGGCACCCGGCTGCGCTGCGCGTCGAACATGCCGTTGACGAGATGCAGGTTCCCGGGGCCGCAGCTACCGGCCGCGACGGCGAGTTCGCCGGTGACACCCGCCTCGCCGGCGGCCGCGAACGCGGCGGCCTCCTCGTGCCTCACATGCGCCCAGACGATGCCGCCGTCACGGCGCAGGGCGTCGGTGAACCCGTTGAGGGAGTCTCCCGGCAGGCCGTAGACCCGCCGTACGCCGGAGGCCTTGAGCGTAGAGACGATGGCATCCGCGACCGTGACGGCCATGCGTTCCTCCTGCGTGTTCAGGGGCTGTGAGTGGGGTGGCGCTCCACCCGGTCGGCTCGCTTGCCACAGCACACGCCACGTGCCCAGGCCCCCATACGTCGGCCGCACAGTGCAGATTGGCGCCTTTAGTACAACGCGCGCATATACGGCGCGCAAGCTGTGGACCGTGCGACCGGGACATGCCACGAACGGTCCCTGATGGCCAGGAACCGTTCGTGGTGCCGCCGGACTTCTCGGCGCGCCCCGAGCCGTTACTGCGACACCGACCCGCCAAAGACGCGACGGGTCGGTGTCGCAGTTGTAGATGACGTGTGTTGTTCAGGACGCCTCCGCCTGCCGGGCTGAGGCACTTGCCGCTGTTGTAGTTCAGGGGATAACTGCCGAACGCCGCCGCCGCTCTCGGCAGTGCCTCCGCCGAGGGCGAGACCCGCGGCGCTGTCGGTGCCGTCGGCGCCGCGCCCGAAGTCGAGGCGGCCGGCGCGGCGAAGGCCGTGCCGCCGATCGCGGCCAGAGCCGCCGTGAGCAGTCCCGCGGCCTTGAAATGCTTTTTTTGCCATCGTCTGATTTCCTTTTCGGGCGCGGAGGAATGAATGCGGGCGGACATCCTTGAAATCATTTCCCGGATGCCGGGCGCCGCGCTCCGAGTCCGTTACTCAGAAAGGCCGAAATGAACGTCCGGATTTGCAGAAAAGTTTTTACTGAAGCGGAATGCCTCAGGGCATCGGGCCCTCGTTCGTGGCATGCGGTGCGAACAGGTCCAGAAGACGGGTCCTCGCCTCGTGCAGCCGATACGCGAGGACCCCGCCTATCCAGAGCGCCACCGCCTGCCCGAAGACCGGATCGGCGCGGCACATCCGCCGTACGTCCTCGGCGTCGAACTCATAGGTGCGTACGAGAGTCATTGCCTCCGCCCCGAGCTGCCAGGTGAACGGCGGGAAGAGCCAGGACCATCCGACGAGACTGCCGGCGCCCAGCGACCCGACCTCGGCCGGGCGGCGGCCCGGCACCCGCACGTCGAGGATCACGCAGCCGCTGCGCACTATCCAGAAGCGGTCGGCGGACTGCCCCTCGTCGAAGAGACGGGTGCCCTCGGGGAAGTTCACCTCGCGCGCGCCGCGCATCAGGCGTTCTCTGTGATGGATGGGGAGCGCGTGCAAGGTGGTGTCAATGGTGGTGGTCATCAGTGCCGCCTCCTCGGAAAATGCCGCGGCGGCCGGCCCACGAACCACCCGGCGGCCTGCGGGTTCTTCCTCTCCAGACTCCATCAGGAATTCGCCCCGCGCTATGGGGCATGCGCTTCCGTACGGAGAGTCCTGCCGGCCCGCTCCCCGGGGACGGCGGAGAATGGGGCAATGCCCATGCAGCCGGACGACGACAGCCAGCGGGACGGTCGACAGGACGGCCACCGGCCGGTTCGCCATGAGACCGCCGACGAGCGCGCCGACCGGAACATGGCCGAACTCCTCCAGGAGCTGCGGGTCGTCCAGACCGGGGTGCAGATCGTCTTCGCCTTCCTGCTCGGTGTGGCCTTCACCAACCGGTTTCCCGAACTCGACGAATTCCAGCGCATCACCTACGTGGTCACCCTGCTGCTCACCGTGGTCTCCTCCGCACTGCTCGCCACCCCCGTCGCCGTGCACCGGGTCCTCTTCCGCCAGGGCGTCAAGCGCCGGATCGTGAATCTGTCCGGACGGCTGGCCGAAGCGGGGCTGGTCTTCCTCGCCCTCTCGCTCAACGGCGCCGTTCTGCTGCTGATGGACGTCGTGCTCAGCCGGACGTCGGCGATCGTGATCACCGCGGTCTCGTGCGCCATGTTCGCCGGGCTGTGGTTCGGGCTGCCGCGCGTGCTGCGCCGTCGTTGACGCCCTGCACCGAGACGCCCTTCGTCGACGCTTTCGCGACGGTCCTGCCGGTTCAGGTGTTTTGGGGTTGGATGGAAAGAGTTCCCGATACGGGCCGCAGAGCCCCGGGAGAGGAGGCGGATCATGCGCTTCGTCGACCGAACGGCCGCCGGGAGACGGCTGGCCGAAGAAGTGGAACGGATGGATCTCGTCGACCCCGTGGTGCTGGGCCTGCCGCGCGGCGGGATCCCGGTCGCGTACGAGGTGGCCCGGGCGCTGCATGCGCCGCTCGATGTGATCGCCGTACGCAAGCTGGGCGTGCCGTACCAGCCCGAGCTGGGATTCGGCGCGATCGGCGAGGAGGGCGTACGGATCATGAATGACGATGTGGTCCGCGCCGCCCGGGTCGGCGCGCGCGAGCGCGCGGCGGTGGAGGAGGACGCGCGGGCCGCGCTGGAGCTGCGGCTGCGGCGCTATCGGGGCGACCGCCCGCCGGTCGGGCTCAGGGGCCGTACGGCGGTGATCGTCGACGACGGCATCGCCACCGGCTCCACCGCGTCCGCCGCCTGCCGGGTGGCGCGGGCGCGCGGCGCGGCCCGGGTGGTGCTGGCCGTACCGCTGGCACCGGCCCAGGCCCTGGCCTGGCTGCGCCAGGAGGCGGACGACGTGGTGTGCCTGTCGTCGCCGGAGTACTTCGGCTCGGTCGGCCAGTGGTACGTGGACTTCGCGCAGACCGGCGACGACGAGGTGGCTGCCCTGCTCGCCCGGGGTGCGATGCCGGACGACGGCGGGACCGTACGTATGAGTGCCGCTACGGGTACGGGCACGGGTGCGAGCCCTGGACCCGGCCGCGGAACGGGCACCGGGCCCGGCACCGGAACCGGGCCCAGTACCGGCACCGGTACGGGTACGGGTACGGGCTTCGGTACGGGTACGGGCATGGCGGATCCCGAGGTCGTCGTGAGCGCCGGGCCGGTCCGGCTGCCCGGGAACCTGGTCCTGCCGGACGGAACGCCGGGCGTCGTGGCCTTCGCGCACGGCAGCGGAAGCAGCCGGCACAGCCCGCGCAACCAGGCCGTGGCCACCGCCCTGAACCGGGCCGGCCTCGGCACCCTGCTGTTCGATCTGCTCTCGCCCGACGAGGCGATGAACCGTACCAATGTCTTCGACATCGGGCTGCTGGCCGAGCGGCTCACCCTGACCACCCAGTGGCTCCTTCGTGAACACGCCCTGCCGGTCTGCTACTTCGGCGCCAGCACCGGCGCCGCCGCGGCCCTGATGTCGGCGGCCGAGCCGCACATGGACATCGCGGCGGTGGTCTCGCGCGGCGGCCGTCCCGATCTCGCGGCGGGCCGGCTCGCCGAGGTACGGGCGCCCACGCTGCTGATCGTCGGCGGAGCGGACACCGAGGTGCTGCGTCTCAACCGGCAGGCGGCCGACCGGCTGCGCTGCGAGTACCGGGTGGCCGTGGTGCCGGGCGCCACGCATCTCTTCGAGGAACCCGGCGCGCTCGAAGCCGTGGCGGAACTGGCCGCCGAGTGGTTCGCCGGGCATCTGTTCCCGCGCGGAGCCGCCCTGGGTCCGCACCCGGGCCGCGAGCGCTGAACCGCACCCACGCCTCGGCCCCCCCGGCAGGCAGCGAGCACCGCAGGCAGCGAGCCCCGAGGCAGCGAACACCGAAGGCCGCGGGCGCTGAAGCGGGATCTCACGCGCCCGCCGAGACCAGTTCGTCCGCCGGGCCGTTGACCGGACGCGGAGTGCCCGTGAGGTCGAGGACGAAGAGCGGCACGCTCAGTTCGTCCGCGCGGGCGCGGGCCTCGTCGGCGTACCCCGCGAGGGAGAAGAAGACACTCACCACGGACGCGTTCAGCCCGTTCAGCCAGAGGCACTCGACGGCGCGCGAAGTGGCCGGGCGGGTGGTCGGGTCGACCTGGGCGAGCACGCCGGGGCCGCGCAGATCGATACCGGCGGGCCTGCCCGGCCTGCCCTCCCCGGTCCGGATGACGCTCTTGAAGCCCAGCCAGCGCAGATAGAGCGCCGCGGCCGTCACCGCGTCGTCGGCGGTACGGATCGTCAGCGGGCGGAAGGAGGGGCGCGGCGTCGCGGCGGTCCGGGGCAGCGGGATATGCGTGGGCGGGCCGTCCCGACGCGGATCCGGCAGGGGTTCCGCCACGTCCGCCGGATCCGCCGCGGGGCCCGCCGCCCGGGAGGGGTCCGCCGGGCTCGCCGTCCCCTCCCGCCGTACCGGGATCCGCAGCATCGCCCCGCACGGGCAGCCCAGTTCCGGCCGTGGCCAGTGGTCCTCCCGCCCGCAGGCCGCACAGCGGACCCGCACCCACTCCTCCGCCCAACTGCGCTGCGTGACCGGCTCGACCGGAGCGCCCATGGCCAGCGAGGGCGCCACCGGAGCCCCGCACGCGCAGGAGTGCACCGATGCCACAAAGGTGTGCCTACGGCCGCAGGACGGGCAGCTCACCGGGATGCTCTCGCCCACCCGGCACCCCTCTCAGGCTTGCTGGTTCTACGGCCGCGCCGCGCCCGCCGCGCTCCGTCGTTCCATGGTCCACCACCGGCGCGGCCATGACGAGGGCACATGCCGCCAGGGCGCGGGCCATGGGGAGGGTCTTCGGCCATCCCTTGACGCCGTACCCGGTCCATCCTAAATTGATTCCGTATCTCAGAACTAAACTTCCGCATTACGGAATCGACTCTCAGGTGGCGCGACAGAGCCCGAATCCGCCGGCCGAAGCAGGAGTACTCCATGCCTCGAATGACCGCTGCCCGCGCGGCAGTTGAGATCCTCAAGCGCGAGGGCGTGACAAACGCGTTCGGTGTGCCGGGCGCCGCGATCAACCCCTTCTACGCAGCACTGAAGGCCTCCGGCGGGGTTCATCACACGCTCGCCCGCCATGTCGAGGGCGCCTCGCACATGGCCGAGGGCTACACCCGTACGCACCCGGGCAACATCGGTGTCTGCATCGGTACGTCCGGGCCCGCCGGCACCGACATGATCACCGGCCTCTACTCCGCGACCGGTGACTCGATCCCGATCCTCTGCATCACCGGCCAGGCACCGACCGCGGTGATCCACAAGGAGGACTTCCAGGCCGTCGACATCGCCTCGATCGCCCGGCCCGTCACCAAGTCGGCGACGACCGTCCTGGAGGCCGCGCAGGTGCCCGGCGTCTTCCAGCAGGCCTTCCATCTGATGCGCTCGGGCCGCCCTGGTCCTGTCCTCGTCGATCTGCCGCTCGATGTCCAGCTCACCGAGATCGAGTTCGACCCCGAGACGTACCAGCCGCTGCCGGTCTACAAGCCGGCCGCGAGCCGCGCGCAGATCGAGAAGGCCCTCGCGATGCTCAACGCGTCCGAGCGCCCGCTGATCGTCGCGGGCGGCGGTGTCATCAACGCCGACGCCTCCGAACTGCTGGTCGAGTTCGCCGAGCTGACCGGGACCCCGGTCATCCCGACCCTGATGGGCTGGGGCGCCATCGCGGACGACCACGCGCTGAACGCCGGAATGGTGGGCCTCCAGACCTCGCACCGCTACGGCAACGCGACCTTCCTGGAGTCGGACTTCGTCCTCGGCATCGGCAACCGCTGGGCCAACCGTCACACCGGGAAGCTCGATGTCTACACCCGGGGCAGGAAGTTCGTCCACGTCGACATCGAACCCACCCAGATCGGCAAGATCTTCGCGCCCGACTACGGCATCGCTTCGGACGCGGCGGTCGCGCTGGAGCTGTTCGTCGAGGTCGCGAAGGAGCTGAAGGCCGCGGGCGCACTGCCCGACCGCGCCGCGTGGGCCGCCTCCGCGCAGGAGCGCAAGGCCACGCTGCACCGCCGTACGCACTTCGACAATGTGCCGCTCAAGCCGCAGCGGGTGTACGAGGAGATGAACCGGGCGTTCGGTCCCGAGACCCGGTACGTCACCACCATCGGCCTCTCCCAGATCGCCGGCGCGCAGATGCTGCACGTCTACCGGCCGCGCCACTGGATCAACTGCGGCCAGGCCGGACCGCTCGGCTGGACCATCCCCGCCGCGCTGGGTGTCGCCACCGCCGATCCCGAGGCCACGGTCGTCGCCCTCTCCGGGGACTACGACTTCCAGTTCATGCTGGAGGAACTGGCGGTCGGCGCGCAGCACCGCATCCCGTATGTGCATGTGCTGGTGAACAACTCGTACCTGGGGCTGATCCGCCAGGCACAGCGCAACTTCAACATCGACTTCCAGGTCAATCTGGAGTTCGAGAACCTCAACTCGCCCGAGTTGGGCGTCTACGGCGTCGACCATGTCAAGGTCGCCGAGGGCCTGGGCTGCAAGGCGATCCGGGTCACCGAGCCGGACGGGCTGCTGCCGGCCTTCGAGGAGGCGAAGAAGCTCGCCGCCGAGTTCCGGGTCCCGGTCGTGGTCGAGGCGATCCTGGAGCGGATCACGAACATCTCGATGAGCGGTACCGACATCGCGAGCGTGAACGAGTTCGAGGATCTCGCCACCGAGCCGTGGCACGCGCCCACGGAGATCCTGCCGTTGACCTGACCCCCGACCGGTCAGTGGCGGAGGGACACGGCCCCCGCGCCGGGAGCGTTCCGGTGCGGGGGCCGTCGTCTGCCTACCGGCGTACCGGCGGCTCTGTGCAGCCGTACGCGGCCGTTCCGGTGCAGCCGTCCCCGTGCGGCCGTACGGTCCCGGGCCCGGCTCGCGACGGGCATGCGGAAGAGCGCGGAGTACGGGAGGGTTCCGTACTCCGCGCTCTTCCGTACGCCGTACGCGCGTGGCCTCACGTACGTACGCCGGGCAGGCCGGGCGGCGGCAGCGCCTGGGCGCGACAGGACAGGTGTCAGCGCTGGCGCCGCCCGGGGTCAGGGGGCCGTGCCCGGCCGGGAGGCGTGGAGCAGCCGGGACGGCCGGACCTGGTCACCGGTGGTCAGACCTGGTCACCGGAGAGGCGCTCGACGGAGCGCAGCAGCGCGGAGTGGTCCAGGCCGCCGTCGCCCTGCGCGCGCAGGGAGGCCACCAACTGGGCGACCACGGCGCCGACCGGAAGCGCGGCCCCGACATTGCGCGCGGCGTCCGTGACGATGCCCATGTCCTTGTGGTGCAGATCGATCCGGAAGCCGGGCTTGAAGTCCCGGTTCAGGAAGTTGTCCTTCTTCCGGGTCAGCACGGTCGAGCCGGCCAGACCGCCGTTGAGGACATCGAGGGCCGCGGTGAGGTCGACCCCGGACTTCTCCAGGAAGACCACGGCCTCGGCGCACGCCTGGATGTTCACCGCGACGATGAGCTGGTTGGCGGCCTTCACCGTCTGGCCCGCGCCGTGCGGCCCGCACAGCACGATGGTCTTGCCGAGGGCCTCGAACAGCGGCTTGGCCGCGTCGAAGTCGGCGCGCTCACCGCCCACCATGATGGAGAGGACCGCCTCGATGGCCCCGGCCTCGCCGCCGGAGACCGGGGCGTCCAGCACCCTGATGCCCTTCCCGGCCGCGTTCTTCGCCAGATCCACCGAGGTCTGCGGGGTGATGGACGACATGTCGATCAGCAGCGCGCCGCTCCTGGCGTTCTCCAGGATGCCGTCCTCGCCGTACGCGACGGCCTCGACCTGCGGGGAGGCGGGCACCATCGTGATGATGACATCGGCGTCCCCGACCGCCTCGGCGACCGAGCCGGCGACCGTACCGCCGGCCGCGGCCAGCCGGTCGAGCTTGGGCTGCTCCAGGGTGTAACCGGTCACCGAGTAACCGGCCTTGATCAGGTTCTCGGACATGGGCGAGCCCATGATGCCGAGGCCGATCCACGCGATCTTGGGAAGATTACTCATGAGGTGCCCTCTTTCAGCACACGCGCGCGCTTCTCGACACGCCCGTGAAGGTGGTCAGTTGGCGAGCCAGCCGAAGGCCTCGGCGCTCGGGCGGTCGCCCGGCTTGTACTCCAGGCCGATCCAGCCGGCGTAACCGGCCTTCCGCAGCCGCCCGATGAGATCGTCCAGCGGCAGCGCACCGGTGCCCGGAGCACCACGGCCCGGGTTGTCCGCGATCTGTACGTGGCCGGTCCTGTCGGCGTACCGGTCGATGACCCCGGGCAGGTCCTCCCCGTTCATCGACAGGTGGTAGAGATCGAGCAGGAACGCGGCGTTGCCGAGCCCCGTGGCCTCGTTGACCCGGTCGACGACCTCGATCGCGGACTCGGCGCTCACCAGCGGATAGCGCGGGGACTCCGGCTTGTTGAGCGTCTCGATGAGCAGGGTCGCCCCGGTCTCGTGGGCCGCGCGGGCGGCCAGCACGAGATTGTCCAGGGCGAGGGCGTCCTGGACGTCCGGGGCGACACCCTCGACGCGATTGCCGTACAGCGCGTTGAGCGCGCGGCAACCCACGGAGTCGGCGAAGCCGGCCGCGACCTCGACATTGGCGCGGAACCGCTCGGATTCCTCACCGGGCACGGAGAGCGCGCCGCGGTCGGGCCCCGGAAGCTGTCCGGCGTAGAAGTTCAGCCCCACGAGCTGGGTGCCCGCGTCGTCGAGCGCGTTCTTGAGGGCGGTCAGCTCGGCCCCCGGCGGGGTGGGGGTGTCGATCCAGGGCCACCACAGCTCCACCGCGCCGAAGCCCGCCGCCGCGGCGGCCGCGGGGCGCTCCAGCAGGGGAAGCTCGGTGAAGAGGATGGACAGGTTCACATCGAAGCGCTGCTCGGTGCCGCGCCCGTTCGTGGAGAGAGGGGCCATGAGGAGTCAGGCGCTCCTTCCGTATTGCGGAAGTCATCTTCTGCTTGATGGAAAGCCTGCCCGTGGGGCTCCTGGGCTGTCAAGAGGTGACGGGGGAAGACGGCGGAAATCCGGGGCTGCGCGGCGCCCCCTCCGCGCGGTGGGCGGCCCGGCGCAACGAACCGCCGCCGAACGGCCCCATGACGTCGCATTCTTGCGTCCGCGCGCAACATCCGCGGCTTGAGCGCCGTCTCGTCCGGTTCCTATCGTTGAGGCATCCCGTTTTCGGTCCGGCATCCCGCCGTAGCCCGTCGCGTTCCCCCGTCGTGTTCACGTCGCGTTCCCGTCGGCGAGAGGAAACCCCGTGCCGCCCGTCCGCGTGCCCCGGCCCCGGCGCTATCTCACCTGCGAACCCCGCCACTTCGCCGTCAGTTACGCCATCAACCCCTGGATGCGCCTGGACGAGCCCGTCGACACCGCCCTCGCGCACGCCCAGTGGGAGTCGCTCGTACGCGCCTACCGCGGCCTCGGCCATACGGTCGAGTCGGTGCAGCCCATCGTGGGACTGCCCGACATGGTGTTCGCGGCCAATGCCGCGCTCGTCCTGGAAGGCAAGGTCTTCGGCTCCCGTTTCCACGCGGCGCAACGCCAGCCCGAAGCCGGCGTGTACGCGGCGTGGTTCAAGGAGGCGGGATACGAGACGCACACCCCCGACGCGGTGTGCGAGGGCGAGGGGGACTTCGTACCGGTCGGCGGACTCGTCCTGGCCGGCACCGGCTTCCGTACGACCCCCGCGGCGCACCAGGAGGCCCAGGAGTTCTTCGGGGTGCCGACGGTCGGGCTGCGGCTCGTGGACCCGTACTTCTACCACCTGGACACCGCCCTGTTCGCCCTGGACGACGAGAACGTCGCGTACTACCCCGGGGCGTTCTCGCCCGGGAGCCGCGGTGTCCTGGAGCGGCTCTTCCCGCGGGCTCTGATCGCGAGCCGGGAGGACGCGATGGCCTTCGGGCTGAACTCCGTCTCCGACGGGCGCCATGTGGTCGTCGCGCCCGAGGCGGTGGGGCTCATCGGGCAGCTCGCCCGGGACGGGTACGTACCCGTGCCCGTCGATCTGTCGGAGTTCCACAAGGCGGGCGGCGGGGCGAAGTGCTGCACCCAGGAGATCCGGGGCTGATGACGGGGCGGCCGGTCGTGGACGGCCGGCCGTCGGCAGTCCACGGCCCGCCGTCCAGGACGGACGGCCGCCGGCAGTCGGTCGTGGACGGTCGGTCCCGGTGGGTCACGGCCGGCCGAAGCGCGTTTCCCTTCGGTTAGGGTCGTCCTCGACCCGGGGCGCGGCGCGATGGAGGCACAGTGCGACTGAGAGTCGAGTTCACGACCGAACCGTTCGACCTCGACGAGGCGCCCGCGCACGCGGTGGTGGCCCGTGAGGTGGTCATGGGGGCCGCGCTGGACTCCGTCGACGTGGGGCCCTTCGGCAATACGGCGGAGGGCGGCGCCGAGGCCGTACTGAACACCGTGGACACCTTGCTGCGGCGGTCGCTGGCGGCCGGGGCGACGCGGGTGTCGCTCCAGGTCAATGTGATCGAAACCGGCGAGACAGCCGGGGCCGGGGGCGCCGAGCCCGGCGAGCGCGGCGAGTCAGGCGTGAGTGCGGGGGACGGACGATGAGCGGGCCGCCGGACCATCCCTTTGTGACGGCCGTCAAGCCGCTGGTCGACGCCATCGGCGGGGAACTGATCGCGCCGCACGAGGCCCGGCCCGACGATGTCTTGCTCGCCTGGGAGGGCGAGAACGTCCTCGCCGTACGGCTGCCGCAGCTCTCGGAGTCCCTGGACCACATCCTGGCCGGTCTTGAGCGCCGGCACGGCATGCCCCTCGCGGAACTGGACCGCAGGACCAAGCAGTCGGTCGTACGGATACTGGAGGCGCGCGGCGCCTTCTCGATGCGGCATGGTGTGGAGACGGTGGCGAGCGCCCTCGGGGTCAGCCGCTTCACCGTCTACAACTACCTCAACCGCGAGAACGCGGCGAGCGCGGCGAAGGGCGAGCAGCCGCCGGCCTGAGGCGGCTCCGCCGTATACGAGATTTCAACAAAGTGTTGACGGTCGGGTGCCGAGGGCGTTAGCTATGCGCAGCCCGCCCAGCACAGCCACGGAGGCTCCCGTGACGTCGACTCCGACTCCGACACCGGGCCTGGTCCGGTTCAACACCCTCCCCGACAGCGAGTTTCTGGCCCTGCTGCACGAGGTGTGCGCCAGCAGCGCGTGGGGGAGGAAGCTGCTCGCCCGCCGTCCGTACGCGACCGAGGACGCGCTTCTCGCCGCCGCCGACACCGCGATGGGTGAACTGACCGACACGGATCTGGCCGAGGCGATGGCCGGGCATCCGCCGATCGGCCGGCCGGAGCCCGGGGACGCGGTCTCGTCCCGTGAGCAGCGGGGGATGGCCGGCGCGTCCGAGGCGCTCAGGGCCGAGATGCTCGAACTGAATCTGGCGTACCAGGAGCGGTTCGGACATGTCTTCCTGATCTGTGCCACCGGCGCGACCGGTGAGCAGCTGCTCGACGCGCTCAGGGAACGGCTGACGCACACGCCGGAGCAGGAGCGTGCCATCGCGCGCACCGAACTCGGCAAGATCAACCGCATCCGGCTGGCCCGTCTCGTGACGAAGGACCTCGTGACGAAGGACCTCATGGCGGAGGGCCTCGTGACCGAGGACCTTGTGGCGGGGGACCTCGTGGCCCGGGACTTCGCGGCAGAGGGCGACCACTCATGAGCGCCGGCACCGCGACCACCGCCTCCGTGTCCACTCACATCCTGGACACCAGCGTCGGGCGCCCGGCCGCGGATGTCGCCGTCGCGCTCGCGGCCCGTACCGGCCCCGACGCGGGCTGGCAGGTGCTCGGCGACTCGCGCACCGACGCCGACGGGCGCTGCAAGGACCTGCCGGCGCTGCCGGAGGGAACGGCTCAGGTACGTCTCGAATTCGCGACCGGGGAGTATTTCGCCAACGGGATCACCAGCACCAGCGGGAATAAAGCCGAGGAGCAGGGGCGGGAGACACCGCGTCGGAGCGACAGCGGTGCTTTCTTCCCCTCGGTGACGGTCACCTTCACCGTCATCGCCGGTGAGCACTATCACGTACCGCTGCTGCTCACCCCGTTCGGCTATTCCGTATACCGAGGGAGCTAGCGGAAATGCCCACGATGCTCGGCCAGAACCAGTACGGAAAAGCGGAGACCCGCGTTGTCAGGATCACCCGGGACGGCCGCACCCACCACATCAAGGACCTGAATGTCTCCGTCGCTCTCCAGGGCGACATGGCGGACGTGCACTATTCCGGTTCCAACGCGCATGTGCTGCCGACCGACACCACCAAGAACACGGTGTACGCGTTCGCCAAGGAGCACGGAATAGAGTCGGCCGAGCAGTTCGGCATGCGTCTCGCCCGGCATTTCGTCACCAGCCAGGAGCCGATCCACCAGGCGCGCATACGGATCGAGGAGTACGCCTGGGACCGCATCGCCGCCGTGGACGGACCTTCGCATGAAGCGGACAGACCTTCGCGCGAAGCGGCCTCCGGCGCGTCGGCGCACTCCTTCGTCCGTACGGGCCAGGAGACCCGCGTCACCCAGATCACCTTCGACGGCGAGACCTGGGAGGTGATGTCCGGCCTCAAGGATCTGACCGTGATGAATTCGACGGACTCCGAGTTCTGGGGCTTCGTCAAGGACAAATACACCACGCTCCGCGAGGCGTACGACCGTATTCTCGCCACCGAGGTCTCCGCGAGATGGCGCTACCACTGGTCGGGCGACGACGAACCGATGCCGGACTGGGACGATTCGTACGACCGGACGAAGCGGCATATCCTCCGGGCCTTCGCCGAGACCTATTCGCTCTCGCTCCAGCAGACCCTTTACCAGATGGGCTCGCGCGTCATCGAGAACCGCGGGGAGATCGACGAGATCCGTTTCTCCCTGCCGAACAAGCACCACTTCCTGGTCGATCTGGCGCCCTTCGGGCTGAAGAACGACAACGAGGTCTATTTCGCGGCCGACCGTCCCTACGGTCTGATAGAGGCGACCGTCCTGCGCGACGGAGCCGAGCCGCGCATTCCGCTCGACCTCACCCGTCTCTGAGCCCGGCCCCGAGCCCATCTTCGAGCCCGGCTCCGAGGCTCCGAGCCGGCACCGTCTCTGAAGTCAGGGAGAGGAACCGCCATGGCGGCTTCGCGCATCGTCATCGAGAACTGCGCCATCGCGACCGTGGACGCCCACGACACCGAGTACGCCTCGGGGCATGTGGTCGTCGCGGGCAACCGGATCGAGTCCGTCGGCCCCGGCAGGGCTCCGGCCGGCCTGGACGGTGTGGCACGCCGTATCGACGGCACCGGCCATCTCGTCACCCCCGGCCTGGTCAACACGCACCACCACTTCTACCAGTGGATCACCCGCGGCCTCGCCACCGACCACAATCTCTTCGACTGGCTGGTCGCGCTCTATCCGGTCTGGGCTCGGATCGACGAGCCGATGGTACGGGCGGCCGCGCGCGGCTCACTCGCGATGATGGCCCGCGGCGGGGTCACCACCGCCATGGACCACCACTATGTCTACCCGCGCGGTACGGGCGACCTGTCGGGCGCGATCATCGGGGCCGCGGCCGAGACAGGCGTACGGTTCACCCTCGCCCGCGGCTCCATGGACCGCGGCCGGTCCGACGGCGGACTGCCCCCGGACTTCGCCGTCGAGACCCTCGACGGCGCGCTCGCCGCCACCGAGGAGACGGTCGACCGCCACCACGACAGCGCCTTCGACGCGATGACCCAGATCGCGGTCGCGCCCTGCTCGCCGTTCTCCGTCTCCACCGAACTGCTCAGGGAAGGCGCGGAGCTGGCGCGCCGCAAGGGGGTGCGGCTGCACACGCACGGCAGTGAGACCGTGGAGGAGGAGCAGTTCTGCAAGGAGCGGTTCGGAATGGGCCCGACCGACTACTTCGAGTCGGCCGGCTGGCTCGGCTCCGATGTGTGGATGGCCCACTGCGTCCATATGAACGACGCCGACATCGCCGCGTTCGCCCGTACCGGTACGGGAGTCGCGCACTGTCCGTCCTCCAACGCCCGGCTCGCGGCCGGGATCGCCCGGGTCCCGGACATGCTCGCGGCGGGCGTCCCGGTCGGCCTCGGGGTCGACGGCACGGCCTCCAACGAGTCCGGCGAACTCCACACCGAGCTGCGCAACGCCCTGCTCATCAACCGTCTCGGTGCACGCGGCGAAGCCGCCCTGAACGCCCGTCAGGCACTGCGCCTCGGTACGTACGGCGGCGCCCAGGTCCTGGGCCGCGCCGGGCAGATCGGCTCGATCGAGCCGGGCAAGCTGGCCGACCTGGTGCTCTGGAAGCTGGACACCCTCGCCCATGCCTCGATCGCGGACCCGGTGGCGGCGCTGGTCCTCGGTGCCGCCGCGCCTGTCACGCTCTCCCTGGTCGATGGGCGGACGGTGGTCGAGGACGGGCGTCTGACCAGGGTGGACGAGGACGAGGTGGCCCGCTCCACCCGCGTGGAGGCGCGGCGGCTCGCGCGGATCGCCGCGGAGTCCTGAACCTGTCCCGCGACCACCTGGGCCGGCGCGGGAAGGATCCCGCGCCGGCCGGTCGGCTCAGCCGATGTGGAAGCTGTCGCCGTAGACCTTCCAGTCCAGCGGCGGATCCAGGTTCAGATTGCCCTTGTTGAGGAACACCCGCTGCGCGGTGTCCACCCTGCTGGTGTCCTCGTGCGCCTCCTCCTGCTTCATCGCCCAGACCCGGGCGTCGAGGAAGGCGTGCAGATACCGCCGCTCGTCGCCTCCCTGGGCCGGGGGCTTCGCCTTGGCCAGGGCGCGCTTGCGGATACTGCTGAAGCTGGTGCTGTCGCCGCCGTCGCCGTGCATCACGATGGCGTCGTAGTACGTGAACTGCCCGAGCGTGCCGAGCCCGTCCTGCTTGCCGCGGTTCACGGCCGGGTTGAAGTAGACCCGGTCGCGTTCGTCGTTCTGCGCCGTCTTGAACGCGGAGTCCTTGGCGGCCTGCTTCCAGGCCGAGGTGAAGCCCGGGTCCAGACCCTGGTGCGAGTCCGTGCCGTCGACCTTGCGCAGCGCGGGCAGATACGAGGCGAGCGGGTTGCCCGGCTTGCGGCTGGTGTACAGCTCGACGAGGTCCAGCATGTCGCCCGTACCGGAACAGAATCCGATGATTCCGGCGGTGTAGCCGCGGCCGTCGCCGATGTCCTCGATGTAGCCGTACTGGGCCTTCCAGTCCAGCGAGGAGTTCTCCGCGCTGGAGACGAGCTGCATGGCGATCTCCTTCTTCGCCGGGTCGTCGAGTCCCGCCGCCGCGGCGGGGGCGGCAGGCGCGAGGGCGGTGGCGGCGGCCGGGTTCGGCGCCGCGTTCGCCAGGGTGGTGGCGGTGACGGGAAGAGCGACGAGCGTCAGTGCGAGCAGGACAGTGCGTATGTGGGGGGTGGGCACCCTGACCTCCATGGGGAGAGTTCCTGGTTGCGCTATCTGTTAGGAAGCTTTCCTACCAAAGGCGAGGGGTGCCGTATACCCGGTCGGGTGTGAAGAGGGCGTGAGGGCCGGACAGTTGACTACAAGTCGACCGCTCCGGTGAGGTGCTACTTGTCGGCGATGTGGTAGCGGTCGCCGTACACCGCCCAGTCGAGCGGGGGATCGAGGGCCAGATTGCCCTTGTCCAGGAAGACCCGCTGGGCCGTGTCGATCCGGCTGGTGTCGGAGTGGGACCGCTCGCCGCGCATCGCGGCGGCCCGCGCGTCCAGGAACGCGCCGAGATACGAGGTCTCGTCGCCCCCGCGGGCGGGCGATTCGGCGCGGCGCAGGGCGCGTTCGCGGATCGTACGGAAGCCGGCCGAGCCCTTGGCGTCGGCGTAGCCGTGCATCACATAGGCGTCGTAGTAGATGAACTGCCCCAGCGCGCCGAGACCGTCGGCCTTCGCCCGCGCGACGGCCGGAGCGAAATACATCCGGTCGCGCTCCGCGTCCTGGGCCCGCCGCATGGCCGGATCCCCGGCCGCCTTCCTCCAGGCGTCGGTGAAGGCGCGGCCGAGCCCCTTGTGGGACGCGCTGCCCTCGACCGCCCGCAGCGCCGGGAGGAAACGCTCGAGCGCGTTCCCGGGGCGGGCCTTCGCGTACCGCTGGACGACCAGGCGGAGATCGCCGCAGCCGGTGCAGAATCCGATGATTCCGGCGGTGTAGCCGCGGCCGTCGCCGATGTCCTCGATGTAGCCGTACTGGGCCCTCCAGTCCAGCGAGGAGTTCTCCGCGCTGGAAACGAGCCGCATCGCGATCTCCTTCTTCGCCGGATCGTCCAGCGCGGCCGGCGTCTGCGGGGTGCCGGCGCACGCGGTGCTGATGAGGCACATCGCCGGCACCAGCAGGACGCGTAGCAGTCCGCGGAGCGCGTGGATCACGTACCGGCCCTTTCCCCTGTGGTGCGCGCCGGTTCCCGTGGCGCGCACCGGCCGGATCCCGAGATTACGCGAGTGGTCCGAGATCAACCCGTATGAGTGGTAGGGGTTCGCGGCTCGTTCGTACGTGGCTCACCTGTACGTGGCTTTCCCGTACCGGACTTGACGGCACGAGCCCTCTTCTTGCGGGGCTTTTCCGTACGTGGCCCTTCTGTACGGAGGAGAGCCGCCGCGGTCAGCAGCGCCACCGCGGCCACGCCCGCCGCCGTACGGAACGCGAGCTGGTAGCCGCCGCTCAGGGCCGGGACCGCGTCGTCCCCCGCTCCGAGCAGCTCGCGGGTCCGGCCGGAGGCGAGAGCCGCGGTGACGGCCAGACCGAGCGCCCCGCCCACCACCTGGCCTGTGTTGAACAGGCCGGACGCCAGACCGCCGTCCTCGGGCCGCGCGTCCGCCATCGCCAGGCCCGTGAGCGGCGGCATGGCCAGCCCGAAGCCGGTCCCGAGCAGCAGCATCACGGGCAGTACGTCCGTCGCGTACGTACCGTCCGCGGGAGCCCGTCCGAGCACGGCCAGCCCGACGACGATCAGCGCGAGCCCGGACAGCAGCACTCGCCGGGGCCCGAACCGTACGGTCAGCCGTGCCGAGAAGCCGAGCATCAGCACCCCGATGACCAACGGCGCGGGCAGGAACGCGATGCCGGTCAGCAACTCGTCGAAGCCCAGCACCCGCTGGATGTAGAGCGCGCCCAGATACTGGAAGGTGAACATCCCGGCGACCATCAGAAGCTGGACGAGATTCGCGCCCGCCAGGGTCCGGGAGCGCAGCAGCCGTGGCCGCAGGAGCGGATCGGCCGCGTACACCTGCCGGGCGCCGAAGGCCGCGAGCAGCAGTACGGACAACGCCCCGAAACCGAGCGTCGGCGTGGACGCCCAGCCACGGTCCGCGGCCCTGACGATGGTGTGGACTCCGAGCATCAGCGCCGCGGTGACCAGGACCGCGCCCGCGTAGTCGGCTCCCTTGCCGAGGCCCTGGCCGCGGTCGTTCGCCAGGACGCGCAGGGCGGCGATCAGCGCGGCCACCCCGATCGGGAGATTGATCAGGAAGATCGAGTGCCAGCCGAGAGCAGAGGTGAGGGCGCCGCCGAGAAAGGTGCCGAGCGCCCCTCCCGCGGCCCCGACCGCGCTGAACACCGCGATCGCCCTGGCCCGGTCACGGCCCTCGGGGAACAGCGCCACCAGCATGCCCAGGACGACCGCCGAGGTCATCGCCCCGCCGATGCCCTGCACGAAGCGCGCGGCGATCAGGGCGCCGGAGCTGGTGGAGACCCCGCAGAGCACCGAGGCCGCGGTGAAGACGGCGAGCCCCGACACGAACATCCGCCGCCGGCCGATGAGATCGCCCAGCCGGCCCGCCAGCAGCAGAAGCCCGGCGAAGGCGATGAGATAGGCGTTGACGACCCAGGCGAGACCGGCCGGGGAGAATCCGAGACCGGACTGGATGGCGGGCATCGCCACGGTCACGATACTGCCGTCGAGGACGGTCATCAGGGTCCCCGCGCACAGCACGGCCAGCGCTGTCCAGCGGGAGTGACGGGAGGGTGCGACGACCCCGTCCATGGCTTGGACCATGGCTTGGACCTCCAAAGGTGCACGATATGTAACGGGGGTTATCGTGAGTGACCGTGGAGTCCGTCGTAAGGAGGCACTTCGATGTCCCAGGGGAACACGCGGGTAACGTCGCAGGTCGTGCACGCGCAGGCGTGCCCCGTGCGGGAAGTTCTTGACAGGGTCGCCGGGAAATGGAGCGTCCTGATCCTGATCGCGGCCGCCCATGGGCCGATCCGGTTCACGGAGCTGGAGCGTTCCATCGAGGGGATCAGCCGGCGGATGCTCACGCTGACCCTGCGGAATCTGGAGCGCGACGGGCTGCTGATCCGTACGGCGCATCCCGCGGTCCCGCCCAAGGTCGAGTACGAACTGACGCCCGTCGCCCGCGAGTTGCACGCCTCACTGCTCGGGCTGACGGACTGGGCGGAGCGCCACCGGGTGACGATCGCGCAGTCGCGGGCGGCGTACGACGAGGCGCACGGGCGGGGGCTGAACGCGGACTGAGGGCCTGGCCTGTGGACAGGACCGGGCGTTGTCGGACCCCCGTGGCACGATGCGGCCATGGATCTCGTACAGGTATTCGCCGATCTGGACGCCCAGCCCTGGGCGGACCTCCAGCACGCCTATGGCAGCGCGGCCGATGTGCCCGGGCTGCTCCGCGGGCTGGCGGGTGAGGACGAGGAAGAGGGGGCGGCGGCTCTGGACGAGCTGTACGGCAGCATCTTCCACCAGGGTTCGGTGTACGGCGCCACCGCGCGGGCCGTGCCGTATCTGGCGCGGCTGGCCGCGGCCGGGGTCCGGAGTCCGGACCTGCTGGTCCTGCTCGGCGGAATAGCCGAGGGTGAGCACGAGCGCGGCCCGAGCGAGTCCGAGCCCGGTCCCTGCCGGGCGGCGGTCATCGCCCAACTGCCCCTGATCCTGCCGTTCGTGGAGGACTGCGACGCGCGGCTGCGGCAGGCGGCGGTCTGGACGGCGGCCGGTACGGGAGAGGCGGGGGCGGTCCTTCCGGTGCTGCTGCGGCGGAGTGAGCGGGAGGAGGACGCTCTCGTACGGGCCGAACTGCTCTCCGGGATCGTGCTGCTCGACCCGGTGGGCTCGGCGCCCGGGGCGCTCGCGGCGCTCGACCCGGGGGAGCCGCCGGAGCTGAGGATCGCCGGGGTCCTCGCCTCTCTGGACGCCGGGCTGCCCTGGACGCCCGCACACCACGAGACGGCGCTGTCGCTGCTTCCGCTGGACGATCTGGTCGCCGACCGATTCGACCAGGACCGGACGGAGCCCCTCCAGTACATCGTCGGAGAGCTGTTGGAGCGCGACACGGCTGCGGACCGTGAGGCGGCGCTCTCCCTGCTCGACGCCGCTCTCCGCGCTCCCGACGCGGAGAGCAGGGCGGAGGCGCTGTGGGCCGCTGAGCAGGCATGCGATTTCTCGCGCAGCGCTCCGGCGCGGCTGGCGTCCGCGGTGATCGGCCTGCTGGACGACCCGTCGTCGGCGCGTACGGCACTCCTCGTTCTGGACAAGCTGGGCCCGCACGCGGCCCCCGCGGCTCCGGCGCTGGCCGCCCTGGCCTCGGCCGGCGGCGATCTCGCGGACCGCGCGCTCAGCTCCCTCGTCCGGGTGGACCCGGAGCGGGCGGCCCCGCTGCTCGCGCGGGATCTGCCCGGGCGCCCCGGCGCCCTCGGTGCGGCGGTCGGCTTCCCGGGCGGGCAGGACGCCCCGCCGTTCCCGTACCACCCGGAGCTCCTGACCGCCGTTCGCGCCCGGCTGGCCGACCCGGAACTCCAGGGGAACGAGCCGATCCATCTGACCCGGCTGCTCACGCACTGGGGCGAGCGTGCCGCGCCCGCCTTCCCCGAACTCGTCGCGGCACTGCGCCGGTTCCCCCTCGTCGTACCGCGCGCCCTGGCGGCGGCTGATCCTGGCAGGGCCGTTGAACCACTGCGTGAGGCGGCCGTGTCGGGGCCGGAAGAGGGCCGGTTCGCGGCGGCGCGGGCACTGCACGGACTCACCGATGAGAGCGGGCCGCTGCTGACGGCGCTCGCCGCCGAACTGGCAGGCGGCGACCTCTACCGGATACGGGAGGCCGTCGGCGCAGCCGATGCGCTGGGCGAGGACGCGACCGTACTGCTTCCGGTGCTCCGGGCGGCCCTCGCCGGGGAGGACGGCCGCCGGACGACCCCGCGTATGGACACCGATGTGGAGACGGCCCTCGCGCTGTGGCGGCTGACCGGTGATCCGGACGATGCCGTGCCGGTGATCGCGGGCGTACTGGCGGACGCGGACAACGAATGGGCGCGCTGGACGGCGATACGGGCCGCACGGGCCGCCGCCCGACTCGGCCCGGCGGCAGCCGCGCTGGTCCCGGCGCTGGAGCACCATCTGACCGATCTCCATCGCGCGCCGTCGGTGGCCCTGGCCCTGCTCGCCGTGGCCCCTTCCACCCAGGACCCCGCCGATCTGGCCGCGACACTGCTCACCGCGGCCGAACGGAACGCCGATCCTCAAGGGGCCCTGGACGCGCTCACGGCCCTGGGCCCGGAGGCCCTGACCCCGGACCACCGCACCCGTTTGAGGGACCTGGCGGAGCGGGACCGCAGAGTCTGGGCCACAGGCGACACGAGAAGCCTCGTCGCGGCGGACGCCCACTTCCAGCAGCAGGCGCGCGCTTTGCTGGGCACGTCCTGACGCAGGGGCGCTGCCGGCGACGGGCCTGACGCTCTTCGCGTGCGGCCGGTGCGGCGGCTTCGCCCGCCGGGCCGTGTCCTCAAGCGCCGGACGGGCTGTTGTGCTGTGTCCTCAAGCGCCGGACGGGCTGGGTCGCCCGTCCGGCGCTTGAGGACGAACCCGCAAGGCGGGCAGGTCCGGGCGCGGTCGACCGTAAGGCCCCCCGGCCTCCGGGCGTGCTGCCCGGACCTGCCCCGGTTCACTCGGTGCGGTCCGGTGTCAGGCCGGGCGCCAGCCCGGGTCGCGGCCGCTGAGGCCGATGACGCGGTCCAGCAGCGGCGCGTCCGCCGGCAGCACGACCGGCGGCCCGAACGGACCCTCCGGAGCCGGTTCCGAGCCGGCCGCCTCCGCCGCCGGCGCCAGCATCCCGTACGACACCTGGAGGCTCGCCTCGTCGGGGGCGTACTCCTGGCCCGTGCTGCGCGCCAGGTCCCAGCCGTGGATCAGGACCTCGTTCAGTGCCACCGCCGCGGTGACCTCCCCCGGCAGATCGACCCCGCCGACCCGGGTCGCACCCTGCCATGCCTCCGGCGCCCGCCAGGCCGCCGCGAGTTCGTCGAGCTGCCTCGGCAGCAGCTCACGCCAGTTGTCGACGAGTACGGGCAGCGCGGCGCCCGGCGGCGTGTCCGTCGTCGGACCCAGCTCCTTCCGTGCCGCGTCCCGGAACGCCACCGTCAGCCCGACGAGATGCCCGAGCACCTCCCGCACCGTGTACGCGGGACACGGCGTCGGCCCCGCCAGATGCTCATCGCGAATCCCGTCCACCACCCCGGCCACCCGCAGGCACGCGGGACCGAGATCGAAAAGATCAACCTTCGTGTTCATGTTCGTGTTCGTGTTCATGAAAGGGCAGACCCGCCCCGCCGCCAGAACTCATCGGCCCAAGCGCACCCGCAGTCGCGTCGAAGCGCATGCGAAGGCCACTCGAAGCGCGCTCCAGGACGTCAGGAGCCCAGGTATGAGACGGCTGTCTCGAAGAGTGGGCGATTATGGCTGGAAATGATCCCTCGCATGTACGATCCACTCGTTCCAGACCCGACAGCGACAACACGCGCCGGATCGAACCTTTGACGTAGACCGGAGCGAGTCACGCATGTCCGTACAAACCCGCGCTTCTTCCTCGGCCATAGCCGTCGCGCAGTCCGGCTTCGACGCCTGGCGGGCCTCCCGGCAGGCGGCCGTCACGGGTCCGCTCGGGAATCTGGCACTGGTCGAGACCCGTTGGCTGCCGCAGGGGACCGACGTTGAGGAGGCCAGGGCCGCGGAGGAGAAACGTCTCGACGCGGACGCGGACGGCGAAGAGGACGGGGCCGGAGGCCATGTGACCGTCACCACGCTGCGGCGGACCAATATCCACACGGGCGAGCCCGAGCACGCCCTGCGCCTCTGGGACGCAGATGCCCCGGCGATCCAGCACTTCTCGTCCATCGACACCTACCCTTTTCGGCCGGACTGGGTGGTCGAGGCCGCCTTCGCCCCCGTCGCCACCGACCGCCGCGTTCCGTTCGAGCACATCAGGGACAGCGGAGGCAGCCGGGAACTGGTCGTTCCCGGTGACATCCACGTCACACTGGACGGCGTGGACTACACGCTGTCGGCCTTCGACGACGACGGAACGCTTCTCCTGGTCTTCGGCGATCCGACCAATGGCGCCGACACCTATGGCGCGGGCCGGTTCCTGTTCGTCCCGCGTGAGGGGGAGAGCGAAACGGTGATACTCGACTTCAACCGCGCCTTCGTGCCGCCGTGCGGATTCTCCGCTCAGTACAACTGTCCATTGCCGCCCCGGCAGAACCGGTTGCACCTGCCCGTCCACGCGGGCGAGAAGGTCCCGGTCTTCCGCGGCGGCTACTCGCTGAGCTGAGCCAAACCCACCACGGCACCACAGCCGGAGCTGCCCCTTCCCGGGCCCCGTCCGGCCGCTGATCAGGAGTAGAAGAGATGAGAAAGTCCGCACCGCTCCCCGCGCCGCTCCGCGCGGCGTCGTCCTCGCCGCTGCCCGGACCGCTGTCCAGGCCGCTGCTCGGCGGCGCCCTCGCGGTCACCCTGGCCCTGGCCCTCACCGCCTGCGGCTCCGGGAACGACAACAAGAGCACCACGCCCTCCGGCTCGTACGACAAGAACGCGACCATCGGCATCGGCTCGCTCTACGAACCGCAGAATCTGGACAACACCGGAGGCGGCGGCCAGGGCGTCACCGAGGCGCTCAACGGCAATGTCTACGAGGGCCTGTTCAGGCTCACCGACAGCGGCAAGGTCGAGAAGCAGCTCGCCGAGGACTACACCGTGAGCCCGGACGGACTCACGTACACGTTCAAGCTCCGCGACGGCGTGACCTTCCACTCGGGCAAGAAACTCACCTCCGCGGATGTGAAGTACAGCATCGAGAAGGTGACCGCCGAGAACTCCCAGTCGGCGCGCAAGAGCAGCTTCGACATGATCAAGTCGATCGCCACCCCGGACCCGGCGACCGTCGCGGTGACCCTGTCGTCCAAGTCGATCTCGTTCGTCTACAACCTCAGCTATGTGTGGGTCGTCAACTCCGAGGCCAAGGATCTCAAGACCACGGAGGACGGCACGGGACCGTACAAGCTGGACAAGTGGACCCGGGGCTCCGCGCTCAGCCTCGACCGCTTCCCCGGCTACTGGGGGACGCCCGCGACCAACGCGAAGGTCGTCTTCCACTACTACAAGGACGCGACCGCCCTCAACAACGCGCTCCTCACCAACGCCGTGGACGTGGTGACCAGCGAGCAGAGCCCGGACGCCCTCGACCAGTTCGCGAGCAACCCGGCCTACAAGGTCAACGACGGGAAGTCGACCACCAAGCTGCTGCTGGCCTTCAACGACAAGGTCAAGCCCTTCGACAATGTGAAGGTGCGCAAGGCCGTCAGCTCGGCGATCGACAACAAGAAGCTGCTCCAGTCGGTCTGGGGCGACCACGGCACGCTGATCGGCTCCATGGTCCCGCCGACCGACCCGTGGTACGAGGACCTCACCAAGATCAATCCGTACGACGTGACGCTGGCCAAGAAGCAGCTCGCGGAGGCCGGTTACGCCAAGGGCTTCGACTTCACCCTCGACACCCCGAACTACGACCCGCACCCGACCGCGGCCACCTTCATCAAGTCGGAACTGGCCAAGGTCGGCATCAACGTCAAGATCAACATCATCACGCCGGACGAGTGGTACACCAAGGTCTACAAGAACCACGACTTCGGCGCGACGCTCCAGGAGCATGTCAACGACCGGGACATCGTCTGGTACGGGGACCCGGACTTCTACTGGGGTTACGACAACAAGCAGGTCACCGAGTGGGTGAAGCAGGCCGAGCAGTCGGACACGACCGATGAGCAGACGGCGCTGCTGAAGAAGGTCAACAACCAGATCGCGGAGGACGCGGCCAGCGACTGGCTGTATCTGTACCCGCAGATCGTGGTGGCGTCGACCAAGCTGTCGGGCTACCCGCTCAACGGGCTCAACTCGCAGTTCTACGCTTACGCCATCAAGAAGAGCTGATGTCCTCCTCCGCCGTACGGGCCCTCCGGGCCGCCGGTCGACCGGACCCCGGCCGCCGGGCCCGTACGGCGGGAAGCCCCGCCTCCGTGCTCACACCGATCGGTCCCCTCCCCTGATGATCTCCTATCTGCTGCGGCGGCTGGCCTTCCTGGCCGGTTCACTGTTCCTGGCCGGCGTGGTGATCTTCCTGCTGCTGCGGACGCTGCCCGGTGACCCGGCGAACTCCCTGCTCGCGGTGGGCGCGAGCCCCGAGCAGATCGCCGCGGCCCGCCACGAGATCGGCTCGGACCGCCCGCTGCCCGAGCAGTTCGTCACCTGGCTCCATCAACTGGCCACCTTCGACCTCGGGAACTCGTTCATCAGCACGCTCCCGGTCGGTCCTGAGATCACCTCGCGGCTCGATGTCACCGTTCCGCTGACGCTGTTGTCCTTCGTGCTGGCGGTGCTGATCGCGGTCCCGGTCGGTTTCGTCGCGGCGCACCGCTCGGCCACCTGGTACGGCACGCTCATCAGCGGAATCTCCCAACTGGGCATCGCCGTACCGGTCTTCTGGATCGGGATGATCCTCATCACGGTCTTCGCGCTGCAACTGGGGGTGCTGCCCGCCGGGGGCTTCCCGCAGGACGGCTGGGCCGAGCCGGGGGAGGCGCTCACCTCGCTGGCCCTGCCGGTGATCACCGTCGCCCTGGTGATGTCCGCCTCGCTGATCCGGTACGTACGGTCGGCGGCCCTGGACGTCCTCGGCAGCGACTATCTGCGTACCGCCAGGGCCCTGGGCTCGTCCTTCGGCCGCGCGATGTGGCGGCACGGCCTGCGCAACGGCGCCGTACCGGTCGTCTCCGTCCTCGCCATCGAACTCGCCACGACGCTGCTCGGCGCGGTGGTGGTCGAGACGGTGTTCGCGCTGCCCGGCCTGGGCAGCATGCTCGCCCAGGCCGTCGCGCAGCACGACTACCCGACGGTCCAAGGGGTGCTGTTCGTGAGTACGTTCGCCGTCCTGGTCATCGGCTTTCTCGGCGACATCGCACAGCGGCTGATCGATCCCCGGCTGCGCGGCCGGCTGTCGGGAGGTGCCCGATGAGCGAGCCGACCGCCATGGAATCGACCAAGCCGACCAGGCTGACCAAGCCGACCAAGCTGTCCGGGCCGGCCAAGACGGATCGGGACACGGGTACGGGCAAGGAGCCCGGTACGGCTGCGGGAGCCTCGCGCGGGCGGCGCTCGCCCGCCCTGGTGGCCGGCTGCGTACTCGTCGGGCTGATCGTCGCCATCGCGCTGGTCTCGCTGTTCTGGGTCCCGTACGCCCCCGACGACACCTCGGGCGGCCGGCTCGTGCCACCCGGGCTGCCGCATCTGCTCGGTACGGACAAGCTCGGCCGTGACCTGCTCACCCAGCTCATGACCGGCGCGCGGATCGCTCTGGAGGCCGGGCTCGGCGCGATCGCGATCGGGGCGGCGCTCGGTGTCTGTGCCGGACTGGCCGCGGGCTTCGCCACACGCTGGCTCGACGACACCCTGTCCACCCTGCTCGACGTACTGATCGCCTTTCCGACCCTGCTGCTGGCCATGCTGATGGTGGCGGCCCGGTCGGCCTCGCTCGGTACGGCGGTGCTCGCCATCGGGTTCGCGATGACCGCCGTGATCGCCCGGCTGACCCGGATCCTGGTCAAACGGGTGCTGGCTCTGGACTACATCACGGCCGCACGCACCTCGGGAACCTCATGGCCGCGTGTGATCACCGGGCATGTACTGCCCAATATCTGGCCCACGCTGGTGGTGAATCTGGCCCAGCAGTTCGGTCTCGCGGTCATGGCCGAGGCGAGCCTGTCGTTCCTGGGCCTCGGCGCGCCGCCGCCGAATGCCTCGTGGGGACGGATGCTGCACGAGGCACAGGCGACGGTGTTCACCGCGCCCACGGGGGTCGTCGCCCCCGGGGTGCTGCTCGTCATGCTCGTGGTCGGGGTCAATCTGATCGCGGACGGGCTGCGCGACACGCTGGATCCCACGCGGCGGAGGACCCGATGAACGAGTTCGAGAAGTCCGGCCCCGCCGTTCCCGGCGCGAAGACGGCCGACGCGAAGACTTCCCGTACGGTGGCCGCCGGCCCGGCCCCCGGCCCGGCCGCCCCCGCCGCCACGGTGCTCGATGTCCGCGGACTGACGATCCGTACCGACCAGGGCCGGGCCCTCGTCTCCGATCTGTCGTTCTCGATCGGCGCGGGCTCCCGGCTCGGCCTGGTCGGCGAGTCCGGTTCCGGCAAGTCTCTCACCGCACTCGCCGTTCTGGGCCTGCTGCCGCCCGGGATGACGGCCTCCGGCAGCGTCGTCCTCGCAGCGGGCGCGGACGGACCCGGCGCCGAGGTCGTCGGCGCGAGCGAGCAGCGGCTGACCGGTCTGCGCGGCAGGGCCGCCACGATCGTCTTCCAGGAGCCGCTCACCGCGCTCGACCCGCTGATGCGGATCGGCGGCCAGGTCGCGGGTCCGCTGCGCCGGTGGCGCGGGCTGCGCGGAGCCGCGCTGCGCCGCGCGGTGCGGGAGGCGCTCGAACAGGTACGGCTTCCCGAACCGGACCGGATCATCCGTGCCTACCCGCACGAGATCTCCGGCGGCCAGCGTCAGCGCGTCGCGCTCGCCATGGCCCTGGCCTGCGAACCGGCCCTGCTGATCGCGGACGAGCCCACCACCGCCCTGGATGTCACCGTGCAGTCGGAGGTGCTCGCGCTGCTGGACGGACTGGTCGCGGAGCGGCACATGGCGCTGCTGTTCGTCAGCCACGACCTGGCGGTCGTCTCGGCGGTGACCGACCATGTCGTGGTGCTCAAGGACGGTTCGGCGGTCGAGTCGGGGACGGTGGACGAGATCGTACGGCGGCCACGCCATCCGTACACCCGGGATCTGGTGGACAGCGCCCGCCACCTGGAAAGCGCACTGGAACGGATCGTCCGATGACCAACCCGATCCGACCCGACTCGGTCCCGCCCAACGCGGCCCGGTCCGGCCTGACCCAGTCCGACTCGGCCGGAGTCCCGGCAGCCGTGGACTCCCCGGCCGGCGGTGTGCCCGTCCTGTCCGCGCGGGACGCGGGCTTCGCGTACCGCGGCTCGCCGCCCGTCCTTCACGGCATCTCGCTCGACATCACCGCCGGCCACAGCGTCGGTCTGGTCGGCGAGTCGGGGGCCGGGAAAACCACCGTGCTCAGGCTGCTGCTCGGCCTCACCCGGCCCACGAGCGGACGGATCCTGTTCGACGGAACCGACCTCCGGCTTCGCGACCGCGAACAGATGCGCCGCTTCCGGCGCGCCGTACAGAGCGTGTTCCAGGACCCGTACTCGTCCCTCGACCCCCGGCAGCGGGTCGGCGGCATCGTCTCCGAGCCCCTGCGCTCCCTCGGCCTGACCCGCTCCCGCCAGGACGACCCCCGGGTGGCCGCGGCGCTGGAGGCCGTCGGCCTGCCGGCGGACGCGGCGGCCCGCTACCCGCACGAGTTCTCCGGCGGCCAGCGCCAGCGCATCGCCATCGCCCGTGCCACGGTCTGCGAGCCCCGGATCCTGCTCGCCGACGAGCCTGTCAGCGCTCTCGACGTCACCACCCGGGTCAGAATCGTGGACCTGCTGATCGAACTGAAGGAGACCAGGGGCCTCACCATCGCGATGGTCTCCCACGATCTCTCGGTGGTGGCGGCCCTGTGCGAACGTACGGCGGTACTGGAACGCGGCCGCATCGTCGAACAGGGCGACACCCCCGCGGTCCTCGGCACCCCCACCCACCCCTACACCCGCCGCCTCATCACCAGCGTCCCCAGACTCCCGTCGGCGAAGGAAGTCTGAGGCGCCGGCACACACACCGTCAGCCGCGGAGCCGTTCGTAGGCGGGGAGCGTGAGGAAGTCGGTGTAG
>NZ_LATD01000355.1 GCF_000981895.1 Streptomyces odonnellii
CGCCATCCCGGAGCCTGAGCCCCCTGCCGGAGGCATCACTCCCTGACCTGCACATTGCCCCCTCCCCCTCATCTCTCTGCCCTGGCCTCCACCCCGCCTTGCGGGTTCTGGGGCTGGTCGTCGGGTGGTGGGCTGGCGTCGTGGTCTGCTGGTCTGCGGGCTCGCCCGTGCTGGGGGTGCTGGGCATACGGGGGTGTGGTGGCTGTGGCCCTGCTGTCGGCCGGTGGTCGTCCTCGGTCCGGCGAAGCGGAGGGCGGGGCAAAGCGTGAAACGGATCACCCCGTGGCGACTATCAGGTGGCGCGGGGCCGGGGGCCGGGCGTGCCGCGCCGAAGGCGGCGGCGACGTCCGAGTCCCCGTGCCCGCGCCGGCCCGTGTGACGGGCCGGTGGGGTGTGATCCGTAGCGGCGGCAGAATGCCGATTGCCCAACCGCGCCGGATGCCCGAAGGGCAAGAGACACCGAGCCGACGAAGACAAGGCCACCCGCCGAACGCCCCTGCCCGGCCGGAGGCTTTCCCGGTGCGCCGGAACGGCCCTGCGGACAACTGCGTTCCACCGCCGCCCCTGCCTGGACTTCTCCGAATGGGGCTCGCCATGCCCGGCAGGTTCCGGAAGTAGCGGGCCTCCTCACGCGGGAGTCCTCAAGGGGCTTCCCCCCTCCTCCTCCCCGCCCGAAGGGTGGGGCTTGATGAGGTAGAGAAACCTGTAACAGCCCTGATGCCACTCAAGCGCTGGCGATGACCCTGCGCCCATCGTGGGAGCGCACATGGGGAGCATCGTCCCGCAAGGCGTCGGTGACACGTACTGCGAACACCTCGCCCATGCGGTCGGTCACCTCGGTGGGGGTCAACCACTCGACTGCCGTCGACTCGTCGGAAAGTTGTTCCTGGCCGCCTTCGGCGTGGCAACGGAAAACCAGCGCGACGATGCCTCGCGTCGTGTTCTTGTAGACACCGGTTAGGCGATCTACCTGGACTTTGATCCCCGTCTCTTCGTAGACCTCTCGCCGTACGCCGTCTTCAGGCGCCTCCGCCAGTTCGAGCACTCCGCCCGGCGGCTCCCACGTTCCGTTATCGGCTCGCCGGATTGTCAGTACGCGCCCGTCCTCGCGTACCACCACACCGGCCACGGAAACGGAGTGGAGCGGCGTTGACGCGGTCTGCTGGCGACTGTTACTCATGTACATGAGAATAGGAGACTGAGAAGGACTATGGCGAGTACTGAGGTGGGCTCGACGGCCAAGGCGAAGTACCTCCAGATCGCGGACGACCTGGCGGCACAGATCCGGACGGGAGTCCTGGCCCCTGGCACTGCTGTGCCGAGCGAAACAGAACTGATGGAACGCTACAGCGTCGCTTCCGGCACGGTACGCAAGGCGGTCGCGGAACTCCGCACGACTCAGCTCATCGAGACCCATCACGGGCGAGGCTCGTTTGTCCGCTCCCGCCCTCCCGTGCAGCGCAAGTCGTCAGACCGGTTCCGCCGATCCCACCGGAAAGCGGGGAAGGCCGCCTATCTGGCAGAGGCTGAGCAGTCCGGTGGCAAGCCGTCCGTGAACGTCCTGTTCATCGGTCCCGTAGAAGCGCCCCCAGAGATCGCAGAACGGCTTCACGTCACCGCTGGATCCCAGGTGCTTGCGCGTAAGCGCCGGTACTTCCGTGACGGCGTTCCCACGGAAGAGGCAACTTCGTACCTCCCGTGGGACATCGTGAAGGACATCCCCGAGATGTTCGCCGAGAACCCGGGCGGCGGAGGAATCTACGCCCGACTGGAAGATCAGGGACACCGCCTTGCGGAGTTCAAGGAGACCGTACGGGCGAGGCTCGCCACCAAGCCTGAGACCTCTGCTCTGGCTCTGAGCCCTGGCTCCCCGGTGATCCACCTTGTACGCGATGCGACCACAGAGTCGGGCCGCGTTGTGGAGGTCTGCGACACGATCATGGCCGCTGACCAGTTCGTCTTGGATTACCGCTTCCCCGCCGAGGACTGACCAAGCAGCAAGGCTCGCAACCCGTCACAAGATTCTTTGATGTGGCGGGTTGACTCATGTACAGGAGTAGGGCACTCTTCTAGCTATCACTCATGTACATGAGTGCAGGAGAAAATCTCATCTAGAGGAGCCAGTCCATGCCGTCCTTCAAGATCGACCTTTCGACCGCTGTGGTGTTCGTGGCGACTGCGCCGGTGCCGAAGCTGGTGAGCAAGCAGACGGGTGAGCGGGCTGTGGACCGGGAGACCGGTGCCGGGCTGTCCACGGTGGGTCTGCTGATCTCGGACGAGGGTGAGGGGAACCTCTACCAGGTGACCGTGCCGGAGACGGGCCTCCCGGAGAACCTGGGTCCGGGGATGCCGGTGTCGGTGATCGGGCTGAAGGCCCGGGACTGGGAGAACACGTTCAACGGGCAGACGCGGCACGGGATCAGCTTCCGTGCGGTCGCGATCACGGCCGGTGTCTGACGTCATGTCGGATCTCGTCACGGTGGTGGAGGCGTCCGGGGTCATAGCGGCTGCGGGTGGTCTGGGGTACGCGAAGTACCGGGCGCCTCGGGTGTACTGGTCGCTGGTGGGTCTGCCGGTCACGCGGGTGCGGTTCCAGGCGACGTACCGGTCGACGATGGATGTGTGTGGGCTGACGGTGCAGCCGTCGCGCCTGCGGGCGTTCATGGTCCGCAATGTCGCCCGGCGCCCCGATGTGCAGCCGGTCCCGCCGAAGGTCCGCCGCGTACGGGGTTCGTCGACGGGGATGCGGGTCTCGCTGCGGCTTCCCGCCGGTCTGGAGCCTGCCGACATCGCCGCCGCCTCACAGCGCCTGCGGCACGCCTGGGGAGTCCACTCCGTCAACGTCGTGGAGACCAAGCCGGGCGTGGTGGAGCTGCGGATGACCGGCTACGACGTGCTGCGCCGGGTACGGATGCCGCGCCGCCGCCCGTCCGGGCCGATGGTGGTCCCGGTCGCGCTGCGCGAGGACGGCTCGGCGTTCGTCCGGGACTACCGGAAGGTTCCTCACAGTCTGACGCTGGGGGCGAACCAGTCGGGCAAGTCGATGTATCAGCGCAACCTCATCGCCGGGCTGGCGAAACTGCCGGTGGGCCTGGTCGGCATCGACTGCAAACGCGGTGTCGAACAGGGCCGCTTCACCCCCCGCCTCTCCGCCCTCGCGACCACCCCCGACGAAGCGGCCAGCCTCCTCGATGCCCTGGTGGGCGAGATGGAAGACCGCTTCACCGTGCTGGCCGACTATCAGGTGTCGGACCTGTGGGAGCTGCCGGAGCACGTGCGGCCGGTTCCGCTGGTGGTCCTGGTGGACGAGGTGGCGGAACTGTTCCTGACCAGCGCGAAGAAGGACGAGGAACGCCGGGACCGGATGGTCATGCAGATGGTCCGGCTCGGGCAGATGTCCCGCGCGGTCGGCATCTATCTGGAGGTCTGCGGGCAGCGCTTCGGCTCCGAACTCGGCAGGGGCGCCACCATGCTCCGTGCCCAGCTCACCGGCCGCGTCGTGCACCGGGTCAACGACAAGCAGACCGCCGAAATGGGCCTGGGCGACATCGCCCCCGACGCTGTGTCGGCCGTGACGCTGATCGCCCCGGACCGGCCCGGGCTGGCGGTGGCCGGTGATACCTCCGGCGGGTGGTCCCGCATCCGCACCCCCGAAACCTCCGCCGCCCAGGCCGCTGCCGTCTGCCGGGCGTACGCGCACCTGACCCCGGACGTTCCGGCCCTGGCTCCGTTCCGCCCGGCCATCCCCACCACTTCCGCCGCGGCTCCGGCTCCGGCGCCGGTTGATGCGCCGCTGATCGAGCCGGGCGCCGCGACCGCCTGACACCCCCCGCTTCCCCGGTCGGCGTGACCGCTTCACGCCAGGTCCCTACCCCGCCCATGCCAAAACCGCGAAAGGAACGCGATCCATGGCCGCCGAGAGGACCACCCGCCGCACCGCCACCAAGACCACCCCCGCCCCGCCGGTCGAGCCGGACAAGTGCGCGACCTGCAAGGGCTCCGGCCTGGTCGCCGTGACCGTTCGCGTCGGCCGTCGTCACCGGAACGTCGGTCAGCAGGAGGGCTTCTGTCTCGCCTGCTTCGGCTCCGGCGATGCCTCTTCCGACTGACGTTCGCTCCGGACGCCGGGCGGCCCGAATCCCGCCCGGCCCGGCTTCTCCATACACAGAAGGGATCTTCGAATGACCAAGCAGGAGGCCGAACGCGTCGCGATCGTCACGGCCGGAGTGGTGATCCTGGCTCTGACCGCGGTGGCGTTCTGGCTGTCCTACGCGCACCTTGCCGACGTCGCCAAGACCAACGGCCTCGCCGCGTCCCCGGCCCGCTCCTGGGCCTGGCCTGCGACGCTCGACCTGTTCATCGTCGGCGGGGAAGTGCTGATGTTCCGGGCCGCACTGCGCGGTGTCACGGACTGGTGGGCCATCGGCCTCACGGTCGCCGGGTCCCTCGGCTCGATCGGCCTCAACGTCGCCGGAGTCGGCGCCGACGCACCCCGCCTCCACTACGTCGTCGCGGCCGTACCCCCGTCCGCCGCCCTGCTCGCCTTCGGCGCACTCATGCGGCAAGTCCATCACCTCGTCGCCGCGTCGACGGACGACACCACCCCGGCACCCGCCATCGAACCGGAACCCGCCCCGGCGGCTGAGATCACGGTCGACCGGGCCCCCGATCCCGAGCCCGTCCCCGAGCCGGTTGCGGAACTGCTGCCCGCTCCCGAGCCCGGGCCTCTCCCGGACCCTGCCGTGGTTCCGGCGGTGGCGGTGCCTCCGGCCCTGCTCGATCACGCGCGCAAGCTCGCTGACACCCACCACGCCACGACCGGCGACCGGATCGACGCGGACGCCTTGCGTACCCGCCTCGGCATCCCGGCATCCCTGGCCGATGCCATCGCCGCTCAACTCGCCTGATCAGAAAGGAAGTCAGCTCATGGCCCTGCTCTCCTTCAACCGTGCCGCCGATTACCTCGACGCGGCCCGCGAGATGGCCGACTCCGGCCGTCCGACCCTCGCCCGACTGCTGGCCGAGGAAGCGGCCGACCGTACCGGCGACCCCGGCGAGGCCGCCCGCATCCTCGACAGCTTCCCCGGCCGCAGCTTCCGGCAGGAGAGCTGACCATGCCGCGTCCGAACCGCTTCCGCGACGTGATCCGCATCGGCCCCGTCCAGGTCGCCACCCACACCGACGGCCAGGGCCGCACCAAGCACGCCGCGGCCTGCACTGCCCCGGGCTGCGGGTTCTCCGCCGACTACAACGACCGGCCCGGCGCTGAACTCGCCGCCACCACCCACCAGTGCACCCCCAGGAAGAGGTGACCACCATGCGCTACCCCGAAGACCAGCTCAACGCCGGACACATCCCCGCGGACCTGGTGGCCCAGCTCCCGCCGGGCACGGACCCGAGCCGGATCGTCATCGTCCGGGCCGCGCCCCGCTCCTACACCGGCCCCATCCTGCTCGCCCTCACGGTCACCGGCGGTATCGCCCTGATCGTCGTAATGATCGCCGTGACCCTGCACGTTGCCGCCGCCGCGACGGTCGCCGTTCTCTCGGCCACCGGCGGCGTGGGCGTCGCGCTCAAGCGACCCCACCGCAGCAAGTAACCCGAGAGGAAGCCGAGATGGGTCTGTTCAACCGCAAGAAGGAAGAGCCCCCGCAGGTCAACCCGGAGGTTGCGGAACGGGGCCGCAATTACGCGATCGCCAAGCGCCACGGTGACCGCCGCGCGATGAACCGCATCGTCCGCCAGATGGAGCGTGACGGCCTCGCCAACGCCGACTGGGACTCGTTCCGCAACGGCCAGCAGGAATACGACGCCATCCCGCCCATCAACCCCCCGCGCCGCAACCGGCGCCGCTAACAGCCCCCGGGGCGGCCTCAACCGCCAAGTTTCTGCCGCCCCGGGCGCTTCCCACCTTCCAGATCCAGTGGACCCGAAAGGGAGATCTCATCATGCCGCAGTACACCCGTGCCCGGTCGCGTATCTGCCCGGACTGCGACGGCTTCCCCCGCGTCGCCATCACCACCGGCCAGCACACCCCTGACGGTCGGCGCCTGACCGTGATTGCCGCCTGCCGCTCCTGCGACGGCACCGGCAGCGTTCCCGCCGCCGTGCTCACCCGTACTGGCCGGTGACCGCCATGGCTGACCTGACTCCGACTTGGGACTTTCCTGGCATCCGCATCGGGAACTCCTCCCAGCACTCCGAGCCCCATGCCGACTACGTGTGCCGCTGCGGCGAATACGGCAAGGCGAGCGGCACGGACGACGTCAAGGCCCTGGTGGAGGACTACACCGCCAATCACGGACCGGCCCACCGCACGGAACGTGGCCGCCGATGACCCTCCTGAACTGGCGCGATGCCCGCCACTACGACCACTCCGGCGACCAGCCGTGCGTCCTGTGCGGCGGGCCGACCCCGCTCCGCTCCGACCGTGGCAAGCCCGTCCACAAGGTGTGCGCCGAAGCCTGGATCGACGCCCACCCCGCCCGGCAGGAGGACGAGTGACTGACACCGCCACCCTGGCGGGCCTGGACCCGACCACCCTGGGGGACCTCCTCCGGGTGGCCGGGACTCCCGGCTTCGACCGCTGGCAAGACCAGATCCGCCGCACCGGAGGATGCTCCGACCCCATCCACCTGACCGGCTCGACCAAGACCCTCGACCCCGCCACCGGCACGGTCTTCCACACCTACTCCACCGACGCCGAACCCGGCGGACGGCTGAGGGTCGCGTGCGGCAACCGGCGGGCCTCGCGCTGCCCCTCCTGCGCCTGGACCTACGCAGGCGACACCTACCACCTCATCCGCGCCGGACTGACCGGCGACCCCGCCAAGGGCACCCCGCACACCGTGCGCGAACACCCCCGCGTCTTCGCCACCCTCACCGCCCCCTCCTTCGGCC
>NZ_LATD01000356.1 GCF_000981895.1 Streptomyces odonnellii
GCACGGAGCCGGGGGCCGGCATGGGGGCTGGCGCGGTCATCAGGCCTCGATCTCGGTGCGGTACGGCATGGAGGTGGACGCCCCGGGGCGCTGCACACAGAGCGCGGCGGCGGCCGAGGCCCAGCGCATCGCGTCGGGCATCGGCCGGCCCTCGCCGAGGGCCACGGCCAGTGCGCCCACGAAGGTGTCCCCGGCGGCGCTGGTGTCCACGGCCTCGACCGCGGGCGCGGACACGGCGAGGGTCCTGCCGCCCCGGGCCGCGTACAGGCTGCCCGCGGCCCCGAGAGTGATCACGACCTCGGGGACCTGCCGCAGCAGGGCCTCGGCCGCGCCATGGGCGTCGGCGATCCCGGTGAGGGTGGCCGCCTCGTGCTCGTTGGGTACCAGCAGGTCCACCGAGGCGAGCAGATCGGGCGGCAGCGGCTGCGCGGGCGCCGGGGTGAGGACGGTCCGTACGCCATGGCGGCGCGCGGCCCCGGCGCCGGCCCGTACGGCGCTCAGCGGAAGTTCGAGCTGGAGCAGCAGGGTGTCCGCGGCGGCGATCACGGTCTCGTCGCCGGGGACGAGATGGGTGACGGTGCCATTGGCGCCGGGCACGACGACGATCGCGTTGCTCCCCTCGTCGTCCACGACCACATGCGCGGTGCCCGAGGGGCCCTCGACTGTGCGCAGCAGGTCCGTGTCGACGCCGGACGCTTCGAGGGTGTGCCGCAGCCGCTCACCGAACTCGTCCTCGCCGACCGCGCCGATCATCGCCACCTCGCCGCCCGCGCGGGCCGCGGCGACGGCCTGGTTGGCGCCCTTGCCGCCGGGGACCGTACGGAACTTCCGGCCGGTGACGGTCTCGCCGAGCTTCGGGGCGCGCGCGGCGTACGCGACGAGATCCATATTGGTGCTGCCGAGCACCACGATGCCGGTCATGGGCGGAGAGCCTCCCTGTGGGTGAGTTCTGCGAGCGTGTCGAAGCCGATGCCGTCGAAACCGGCGACGGAGGTGGCGAGACGGTTCTTCAGCGGGGCCGTCCACCGCTCGGGCAGAGCGGCCGGATCGCCGGCGAGCAGCCCGGTGACGGAACCGGCTGTCGCGCCGTTCGAATCGGTGTCCCAGCCGCCGGACACGACACGGCAGATGGAGCCGCCGAAGTCGCCGTCGGCATGGGTGAGCGCGGCGGCGAGCAGTGCGGCGTTGGGTACGGAGTGGACCCAGTGGTAGTGGCCGTAGGCGGCGTGGATCCGGTCGACGACAGCCGCGAAGTCCTCCTGCCCGCGGGCGGCTCCGATGCCGAAGCGCACGGCCTCGGCGAGCCGGGACCCCGGCGGTACGACGGACAGCCCGGCCCGCAGACAGGTGTGTACGTCCTCGGGGCCGGTGATGTACGGCCCGGCCGCGGCGGCGATCATGCCCGCGACGAACATCGCGCCGTACACCCCGTTCGCGGTGTGGGTCAGCGTCGCCTCCCGGTGCGCCCGCGCGGCGGCGGCCCCGGGGGCGCCGGGGTGCGTCCAGCCGTGCGCGTCGGCGCGGATCGCCGCGCCGATCCACTCCCGGAACGGATTGCG
Source organism: Streptomyces odonnellii (assembly GCF_000981895.1). Taxonomy (GTDB): domain Bacteria; phylum Actinomycetota; class Actinomycetes; order Streptomycetales; family Streptomycetaceae; genus Streptomyces; species Streptomyces odonnellii. Next base: position 1,560 of record NZ_LATD01000356.1, read on the forward strand.
GTACCGGGCGGTGTCGGGCGGCTCGATCCCGCAGAGCAGATTGCGGTACGCGACTCGCTCGGCGGTGAACGTGCAGCCGGCGGGCAGCTCGTCCAGCCAGACCCGGGCGACGTCCGAGGTGGTGAAGGAGCGGCCGTGGCGGCGCAGGAGCAGCAGATTGAGGAGCGGGTAGTTGAGGTCGTCGTCCTCGGGCATGCCGTCGATGTTCTCGGCGAGGGAGGTCGGCGCGGAGCGCCGGTTCCAGGGGTACGCGTCGGCGAGTCCGGGGGGCAGGCCCTCGGCGGTGAACCAGGTGCGCAGGGGCCAGTTGCCGGTGGCGCGGGCGAGGGCGCGGATGCCGGTGAGGGGGAGCTTCTCGACGGGCTTGCCGAGCAGACAGCCGGCGGCCCGCCCGAGCCAGGCGGCATGGAGCCGGGCGACGGTGAGACGGCCGGCGGCTGCCGGACCGTTTCCGGCCGCGCTCGGCGTACCGTACGTCCGGCCCGGCGAGGCGGCCGTACCGTACGGCAGGTCCCGCGCGGCGGGTGCGGTGCCTTCGGTACGGGCCCCGGGTGCGGCTGGTCCGTCGCCGGGCCCGGGGCGGGCGGCCGGCCACCCCGGGCAGAGGGACGTGATCGCCGCCAGCTCCGTCGGCTCGTACTGCTCCTGGGGGCAGGGGAGCCGCGCCAGTTCGTCGAGCAGTTCCTCCGCCAGCGCGCGCAGACGCGGGGGTGCGGGCGCCGGGGAGGCGCCCGTGCGGGGCGGGGTGACGGGGCCGCCCGCCGTGTGCCAGCGGTCGGCGACGGCCTTGGCGTCGCGGCCGTCCTCCTCGGCCTGCCGCAGTTCGTGGCCGACCAGATCCTCCGGCTGCACCCAGGTCAGACGGAGGTCCGTCATCGGGCCGCCGCCGGCCGGATCTCCGCGTGCTGTGCGTCGTGCGGGGCGCGGTGCCCGGTCTCGCCCGCGGTGTTCAACGAGGCCGGCGTGTCCGGCGAGGCCGCGGTGTTCGACGGGGCCGGGGTGTTCCGAGCGGTCGGGGTGTCCGGCGCGGTCGGCGTGTCCGGCACGTCGCTCAGCCGGTCGTCCGTCAGGCGCCGGAACGCCGACTCGTGCGCCCGGCGCCGCTCCGTGTCCCTGATGAACATCTCGTACGCCACCTCCGTCAGCGCCTGCGCCGGGGCGTGCAGATCGAGGCGGCTCGCGTCGGCCACCCGGTGCGCCCAGTCCGCCGGGATCGCGGCCTCGCCGCCCAGCGCCCCGGCGAGCGCACCGCTCATGGTGGCGATGGAGTCGCAGTCCCTGCCGTAGTTGACCGAGCCCAGCACCGTACGGTGATAGTCGCCCCCGCCGATCAGCAACATGCCAAGCGCGATGGGGAGTTCCTCGATGGAGTGCAGCCGGGAGGGGCGGCGGGCGCCCAGCGAGGGGCTGCGGTAGTGGGGGCCGACCGTGTCGAAGGGGGCGACGGCCTCGCGCAGTCCGCGCAGTGCCGACCCCGTGTCGCGGTGCCGGGCGGCGACGTCGCACACCGCCTCGATCGCCGCGCGCGTACCGTCCTTCGCGAGGCGGAGACAGGTCTCGACGACGGTCGCGGCTGTGGCGTCCGGGAGACAGGCGGCGGCGACCGCGGCCGCGAACACCCCGGCGGCCTCCCGCCCGTACGACGACTGGTGCGCGCCCGCGATGTCGATGGCCTCGGCGTACGCGGCGGCCGGATGCGCGGCGTTGACCAGCCCGACCGGCGCCATGTACATCGCCGCGCCGCAGTTCACGATGTTCCCGGTGCCCGCCTCGCGCGGGTCGACATGCCCGTAGTGCAGCCGTGTGACCAGCCACTTCTCGGCGAGGAAGAGCCGCTGGAGCAGCAGCGCCTCGCTCTCCAGCTCGGGGATCCAGCGTGGGACGGTCATCAGGTCGGGGACGAGATGGTCGGCGATCGCGTACGCGTCGAGATGGTCGCGGACCTTTTCGTACACCCGGATCAGCGCATGGGTCATCAAGGTGTCGTCGGTGACATGGCCGTCGCCCTTGTGGTACGGCGCGATGGGTCGGGCGGTGCGCCAGTTGTCGTTCCAGGGGCCGACGATGCCGGAGACCCGGCCGCCGTGGCGCTCGACGATCTGTTCGGGGGAGTAGCCCTCGACCGGGCCGCCGAGCGCGTCGCCGACGGCCGCTCCGATCAGACAGCCGGTGACCCGGTCAGCGAGCGTGCGCGTCACCGTGCGCGCGGAGGGGGTGCCCTGCGGGCGCGCGGTGGCGGCCGGGGCCGGGGTGGGGGGAGGGCCCAGCGTCGTC
>NZ_LATD01000357.1 GCF_000981895.1 Streptomyces odonnellii
GCCTTCCCGGCTGTGCGGGGAGCCGCCTCCGAAGCCGGCCGGGCCTGCTCGGCGGGGGCCTGTCCGGCGGGCGGCGGGCGCCGCAGGCAGCGGTCGCAGAAGCCGGTGGGGGTGAGGGTCCCGCCGCAGCCGGGCCGAGCGCACGATGTCATGGCCTGTCCTCTCCCCCGCCGCCCCGGTCCAGGCGCCCCCGTACCGCCGCCAGATAGCGCGCGACCGCGCGCTCCGCGGCCGGCAGATCGCACGGTGCCTTCCACAGTCCGTCATGTGCCTGCCGGTAGAGATCCGCCAGCTCCAGGTCCTCGACGGCGTCCAGGTCGCGCGTCATCGGCCGTACGGCGTCCAGCCGTCCACGCAGCACGTCCCGGCGTCTCAGCAGGTCGTCGAGGTGGCCGATGGCCCTGGTGATACGAGTACGGGCGCCGGCCGCGGTGTGCGCGCGGCCGTCCAGCTCGTCCTGGAGCCGCGCCAGCTCCACGGCGTCCCGGCCGGGCGCGGAGCCGGCCCTCCGCAGTGCGGCCACGCGTTCCTGAAGGGTGTACACCGTGGTGAGGGCCTCCAGTCCGGGCCGTACGGCAGCGTCCGCGGTCAGCAGGACGCAGCGGTCGTAGAGTTCGCGCCGGCCCAGACCGGCGATCTCGGCCAGGCGCCGGTCGAGCACCCCCAGCCGGAAACGGAACACCAGGGCGGCCACGGCGAGGCGCCGTACCGCCTCGTCGGCCGCGTGGAAGATCATCAGCACTCTGCTGCCCTGCTCGGCGAGCAGTTCCAGCAGCTCGGTCAGAGCCGCCGGATCCGGAGCCCTGTCGACGCCGTCGGCCACGATGGTGAGGGGCAGTACCGTCGCGCGCAGCCGCTCGGTGAGCCGCTCGCCGGGACCGGCGTCGATACCCATGCGCCCGCACACCCGCTCCGCCAGCCCGGCCGCGGACTGGCGGGTGACATCGACGGCGAGATCGACGGAACCCACGAGGGGCACGCTTCCCGGCGGGGCGCCGGTGACCCGGTCCGTACGGTCCGCGGTGGACAGTTCCCGGTCGGCGAGGGTGACGGCCCGCTGTACGGTCATGACCCGGGCCCGGTCGCCCGGCTCCACCAGTGCGGACTCGGCCGGCGACGCGTCGCCGCCGCGCAGCCAGTCGGCGAGCCAGGTGGCGAAGGCGGCGTCCTCGGTGAGCTGCACACTGTCCGAGACCAGGCTCTCGTCGACCGCGGAATCGCCGTGCACCCATGTGCGGACCACGGGCAGATACCGCAGGACGGTCTCGGTGGGGATCACATAGGAGTGGCGGAAGTTAGCGCCGACGTAGTAGCCCACCACGATGCCGATGACATGGCCGGTCTGTTCATCGGTGACTCCGGCGCCGCTGAAGCCAGGGCGGACCACTTCGCCCTGGTGCACGGGGTACATCTGCACCCGGCCGTCGCGTCCGCTCAGCCCGGCGAGCCTCCCGCGCAGCCAGGTCCCCTGGTGCAGGCCGTCCGGGAAACCGTACGTGTGAACCACACGGTGCCAGCTCGGGGACAGCCGGTGGAGCACCGCGGACCACTTCTCGGGCTGCGGCCGGTCCAGCCGTAACAGCGCCAGGTCCCCACTCGGCCCGGACAGATGGTCACCGCGCTCCGGTACCCAGCACTCGTCGATCGCCCGGGCGGTGACAGGGCCGGAGTGGGTCACTCCCACCAGGTCCACCAGTACGGACGTGCCGGCCGGGACCACATGGGCGCAGGTCAGCACCGTGTCGGAGCCCAGGAGTACCCCCGCGCCGAGCACCTGTCCGCCCGGCCCCCGGATCCGTACGCGCCAACTCTCCTCCTGGACAGGCCTGTTGGACATGTCCGACAGTTCATCCCCCATGGTGCGCAGCGTACTCGTGCTTCCCACCGGCCCATAGGCTCACGCAGGCCAGAAAGTCCGGGGCCGGTGCGGGATTGACTTGTTGTGTCCGGTGTCCGGTGTTCACGACGGGGAGCGGACGGGTTGTGTCGTCGTGCGCCCCGCGACCGGTGGCCGGAACAGGCGGTCCGGGCGGTCACGCCGAGGCCGATCCGGCCCGGTGGAGCGCCGTGGCCTGCGAATTGTTGCCTAAGCTTTTGACATCACCGGGCTTGGCAAGGGCCGTTTGCCGGAGCAGCGTGTACGACGGACCGGGCGGTCGGCGGCGATCACACCAACCAGGCAGGTGTACGCACTCGTTGAGGACCGTACGGTCCGCCGCGCCGTCAGGTGGCCCATGGCGCGGCGAGCCGCTCCATAGGAAGAGATCGACGTGGAACAAGTCAGTGGAAACCACTACCCGGGTATCACCCTGGAGTCGCTGATGCCGGAGCCGCTGCTCGGGCGTGAGTACCAGGACCGCCCGGACATCGTGCACGAGCGCTTACGCCAACGGCATGGCGCCGTTGCTCCCGTGGACCTGTTGGGTGTGCCCGTCTGGCTGGTGCTGGGATATCCGGAAGCCTTGTACATACTCCAGAACGACGCGTTGTGGCCCAAGGGCATGCACCACTGGCGTGCCCGCAACGAGGGCCGGGTGCCGTACGACTGGCCGGTCGCCCCCGCGCTGACGGCCGAGAACATGATGGCGCGCGGCGGCTCCGACCATGCCAAGTACCGGGCCGCCTGGGACTCGGCCCTCAAACCGTTCCAGGATCCGGGCCATCCGCAGACCCGCAGACTCAAGGAGAACATCCGCAGGACCGCGAAGGAGCTCATCGGGTTCATCGCACAGGGCGGCAGAACGGGTACGGCGGACCTGGCCGCGCAGTTCTCCCGGCCGCTGCCCCTGATGGTCGCGGGCGAGCTTCTGGGCGCGTCGGGATCCCAGAACGACCAGGCCCTGATGGACATCTGGCGGATCCTCGACGCGGGACCGGACTCGGCCGAGGCCTCCGCCCGGGTGCTCGCCGCGATGGCCGAGCTGGGTGAGCAGAAGCGGAGGCGGCCCGGCGAGGACTTCCCCTCGTACATGCTGGCTGCCCAGCCCAATCTGACGACCTCGGAGCTGGCGCATGAACTGACCATGCTCATGGGGATGGTCTCGGACCATGGAGGCATCCTCATAGCCAACTCGGTCGTGGAGATCATCACCGGCGACGGGCGCGCGCGGGCGAGCCTGTCGGCGGGCATGATCCGTGAGGCCGTCAACCATGTCGTCCTGCGCAAGCCGCCGTTGTCCAACTTCGTACCGCGGTTCCCGCTCAGGGACCATCGGCTGGGCGAGTACATCATCCGGGCGGGCGAGCCCGTATGGATCGCCACGGCCGCCACCCACACGGACCCGCGCTTCGCGGACGGTACTTCGGCGAACAGGGCGACCAGTACGCGGGCCCATCTCTCGTGGGGTGCCGGCCCGCGCCAGTGCCCGTCGCGCGAACTCGCCACCACCATCACGACGTTGGCCCTTGAGAGCCTGTTCGAGCAGTTCGAGCAGCTTGAACTGGCCGTACCGGTGGACCAGCTCCCCTGGCGTTCCTCACCGTTCGTACGCGGGCTGCGGGCCCTGCCGATCAGATACCGGCTCCGTGACGGCTACGAGATCCCGGCACCCGCGCCCGCCCGGCGGACGGGCAGACACCGGGCGGCGGAGGCGGAGGTGGCGGATTCGCCGTCCACACTGCGGGGGTTCCTCACCGGTCTGGTCACGGGGAAGATCGATCCGGACGCCTTCTAGGACAGGGCCTAGGGCGTGTCTTCAAAGTCGCGTCGTCCGCCCGAAGGGCGGGCCCGGCGGCGTCTGGTGCGTGCGAT
>NZ_LATD01000358.1 GCF_000981895.1 Streptomyces odonnellii
GGCCCAGCCCCTCCGAGCCGTACTTCCCGACCCCTGGGCCCACGGCGAACGCCCGTACGCCTAAGGTCGTTCGCGACCAGAGGGAGAGCGCATGGCAGGGCGGATGGCGACGCAGCAGGACACCGCAGCGGCGGCCGGCGCCGGAGCCGCAGCCGGGACCGCAGCCGGGACCGGGACCGCAGCCGGGACCGGGGCCGACGCCGGAGCCGGGACTGCGGCCAGGGCCGGGACCGGAGCCGGGACCGCCTCGGCCGGGACCGGCGCCGCAGCCGCGCCCGATGGCCTCAAAGACACCGCCGTACGCACGCTCAGAGCCTCCGGCGCCGCGCTCGGACAGCTCGCCGGCGGGCTCGGTACGGCCGCCATGTCACTCGGCGTCCTGTTCCTGCTGGCGGTGACGGCCGTGGCCTCACTCGTCGGCGTGGGCCTGCTCCTGGCGCCGCTCGTGCTGCGCGCGCTGCACGCCCTGGCCGGCCGGGAGCGCGCGCGGCTCGCCCGCCGGGGCCCCGAAGTCATCGCCCCGGAACCCCCGCCCACACGACTGCGGTTCGCACTCGTCGACCCCACCACCCGCCGGGAACTGCGCTGGCTGTGTCGGCACGCCACTTCGGGGCTGCTCCTGGGGCTGCTCGGCGTACTGCTGCCGGTCATGGCCGTACGCGACACGGCCTTTCCGCTGTACTGGCGGCTGATGCCCCGGAACGCGACCGCCACGTCCCTCGGTTTCGGCTCCGCGCACTCCTGGCCGGACGCCCTCGCCGTGACCCTGCTCGGTGTGGGCTGGATCGCCATCATCCTGGGTCTGGCCCCCGGTATGGCACGGCTTCAGGCGGGCCCCGGACGGCGTCTCCTCGCGGCGGGCCCCGACACCGACCTGTCGCTCCGCGTCGCGGAACTGACCGCCACCCGCGCCGCCGCCCTGGACGCCCACGCCACCGAACTGCGCCGTATCGAGCGCGCGCTCCACGACGGCACACAGAACAGGCTCGTCTCCGTCACCGTCCTGCTCGGCGCCGCCCGTCGCCAGATGGCCCGCGATCCGTCGCGCGCCGACGAAATCCTCGAACGTGCCCAGTCCGCCGCCGAACAGGCGCTGGCCGAACTGCGCAGCGTCTCGCGCAGCATCCTGCCTCCGGTCCTGGACGACCGCGGGCTGGCCGGGGCTCTCTCCGGGCTGGCCGCGAACTGCGCGGTGCCGTGCCGTATCGACGTCGACGTACCCGAACGGTGCGCCGCCTCCGTCGAGGCGACCACCTATTTCGTCGTGGCGGAAGCCCTGACGAACATCGCCAAGCACAGTGCCGCTTCCCGGGCCACCGTGACCGTACGGGCCCGCGGCGGACGTCTCCGGCTGACCGTCACCGACGACGGCCGCGGCGGCGCGGACGAGGACGGCGGCTCGGGCCTCACCGGCATCCGCCGCCGTGTCGCGGCACACGACGGCACGCTCCGCCTGGCCAGCCCGCCCGGCGGCCCGACAACCCTTGAAGTGGAACTTCCCTGTGGAACGTGACCTGCCCGTGGACCGTGACCTGGCTGTCGACCGTGACCTGGTTGTGGATCGTGACCTGGCTGTGGACGCCGGCTCGCCCGTGGCCCGTGAACCGCGGGTCGTCATAGCCGAGGACGACCCGTTGCTGCGCGAGGGGCTCGCCCTGCTGCTGCGCGCGGAGTCGCTCGACGTGGTGGCCACGGCAGGCACCCCCGACGGGGCGCTGGACGCCATCGACGCGCACAAGCCCGACATCGCCATCTTCGACGTACGGATGCCGCCCACGCACACCGACGAGGGCATCCGCGCGGCCGTCGAGGCCCGGCGCCGCCGCCCCGATCTGGCCGTCCTCGTGCTGTCCGCGTACGTGGAGCAGAGCTTCGCCACCGAGCTGCTCACCGGCGGGGTCGGCGGCCTCGGCTATCTGCTCAAGGAACGGGTGGGCCGGGTGGAGGAGTTCCTCGACGCACTGCACCGCGTGGCGTCCGGCGGCACCGCCATCGACCCCGAGGTCGTCGCCCAGCTCTTCACCCGCTCCCGCCAGGACACCCGCCTCGAACGTCTGAGTCCGCGCGAGCGCGACGTACTCGCCCTGATGGCCGAGGGACTGGGCAACAGCGCCATCGCCGGCCGGCTCGTCGTCACGGACGGCGCGGTCCACAAGCACATCCGCAGCATCTTCGCCAAGCTCGACCTGTCCCCGGCCGACCAGGTCGACCGGCGGGTGGCGGCAGTCCTGCGCTATCTGGAGGACGCCAGGCGCCGGGCGTAGTACGGGGGTTACGGGGGTACGGGATGGCGCAGCCGGGTGGTACAGCCTGCTGTACCGCCACTTGGGGCGCGCACGGCAATGATCCGCGGACACGGCGCTGATGTGCTGAACACGTCACATCAGCCCCGTCCGAAGGGACACCGCGGTGAACATCCAAGCCCCCGCCGGCAACGAGCCCCACCCGTCCGGCACGCACCGGCACAACGCCGTTACGAGTCGGCACAACGCCGGTACGAGCCGGGAGGACACCGGTACGAGCCGGGCGGACCAGCTCCGTACGGGCCAGGACGACCGGGTCCGTACGAGCCTCGAAGACCCGCGCCGAGAAGCGGACCCGGGCCCCTCCCGCCTGCGGGACGGCGAGGGCAACTCCTCCGGCCTGCCGCCCCGCGAGGGCAATTCGTCGCGCCTGCCGACCCGCGAGGACAACTCCTCCGGCCTGCGGGCCGCCCCCCGTCGCCGCCCTCTGACCTGGTTCTTCTCGCTGGCCTTCGCGCTGAGCTGGCTCGCCTGGACCCCGTACGTACTGTCCGAGAACGGCCTCGGCGTCTGGCACTTCGCCTTCCCCGCGATCGGCGGCACCACCCAGCTCCTGGGCGTCCTGCCCGGCGCCTACCTCGGCCCGATCGTGTCGGCGCTCCTGGTCACCGGGATGACCGAGGGACGCGGGGGGCTGCGGGCCTGGCGCGGCCGGATGACGAAGTTCGGAGTCGGCTGGCGCTGGTACCTCGTGGTCCTCCTCTCGGTGCCCGTCGCGCTGACCCTCGCCACGGCCGCGCTGACCGGCCGGAGCCCCGTACCGCCGTCCGTCGCCGTGCTCGCCGCGTACCTGCCCGGCCTGCTGCTCCAGATGATCACCACCGGCCTCGCGGAGGAGCCCGGCTGGCGCGAGTTCGCGATGCCGCGCATGCAGCGCCGTTACGGTCCTGTCGCCGCCACCCTCGTCGTCGGCGTCCTCTGGGGCGTCTGGCATCTGCCGCTGTTCCTGACCGAGTGGGGCGGCTGGCCGGATGTGGACGCGACCAAGCCGCTGGAGTTCGTCGTCACCGCGATCGCCTTCAGCTCCGTGATGACCTGGGTCTTCAACCGTTCAGGCGAGAGCATGCCGCTGGTCATGCTGCTGCACACCAGCATCAACAACTTCTTCTCGCTGGCGTGGACGGGCATGTTCCCCTCGCTCTCCTCCGCCGACGGCACCCACGCGTTCCTGCTCGCGTCCATCGCGGCTGCCCTCATCCTCCTGGCGACCACCCGGGGCCGCCTCGGCCTCCCCGAGCCCGCAGAGCCCCTGGAGACGTCCCGGGCCCACGTATGACGACGTGAACGCCGAGTCCGCGAGAGGACCGGTGATCGTCCGGTGGCGTTCGGCCGATCAAGCGCGGTCGTGGAGAGTGACCTGGTAGCCGTCGGGGTCGGCGAAGGTGAATGTCCGGCCGAAGGGGCCGTCGATCGGTGCGGAGACGATGGTGTGACCGTCGGCGACGAGAGCATCGTGGATGGCCTGGACGTCGGTGGCGTGGAGCCAGATCGCGGCACCGATGCCGGGCTGGGCAACGGATGCGAGATCGGTGCCGGGAAGGACGTCGCGGAGTGCGAACGCGATCGGCTTCGTCTCGAAGACGACGGCGTGCGGAGGTCCGGCCTGCGAGCGGACGAGGCCGAGGTACTGCTCGTAGAACGCCTGCGAAGCGTCGAGGTCGCGCACCTGGAGCGAGACGAAGTCGGGGCCGGTGGCGGGCATGATGATGCTCCTTCTCTCCGTGTCAGATTCCTGACACGGGCAATGTATGTCAGAATTCTGACATGAGTCAAAACGGTGTCGGCGTCGACCTGGAGACATCGCTGGGCTACCTGCTGAAAGAGGCTTCGAGCGCCCTGCGCGTAGCCATGGAGGAGGTGCTGCGGCCGCTCGGGATGAGCGTGACGCACTACTCCTGCCTCGAACTGCTCGCTCAACGGCCGGGCTTGTCGAACTCCGAGCTCGCGCGTGGCGCGTTCGTGACACGGCAGTCGATGAACGTGCTGCTCCAGGCCCTGGAGCGAGACGGCTACGTGACCAGGCCCGCGGAGGCGCCCGTCGGGAAGGTTCTTCCCGCACGGCTCACGTCTCGCGGCCGACGGAGCCTGGAGAAGGCGACCGTGGCGGTCCGGTCCGTCGAGGTCAGAATGCTGGCCGGCATGACCGAGGCCGAGCAGTCGGACGCGTTCCGGATCCTGCAGAGCATGATTCATTCCCTGCGCGACGGCGACGACGGTGCATAAGCGCCGCTTCCAACCGTGAAGCCTCGGGCGTCCTTCAGGTGGGCGAGTGCGTGCGGGCCCGGCCATAGCGCGACCGCGTCGCCGCGGCCGTGAGTCCCCGGCCGCCAGGGCGCCGTCAGGGCTGGAGCCACCACGGGCTGGAGTACGCCACGCCCAGGTCGTTGCAGGGGTGGCCCGCCGGGCCCGGCTGCCCGTTCGGCAGCGAAGGATCGGAGATCCGTAGCACGACCCACGCACCGTCCTCGACATCGAGCGGGACGGTGAACTCGACCAGGCTGCCGGACGTGGTCCCGATGACGTCGGCCACGTCCGGCGCGTCCGTACCGGGGCGCAGCACCTGGACGTTGAGGGGCTTGCCCGCCCACTCGGGACCGCGGTCGAGGTCCACGGCGAACCGTACGTCGCCGGACGCGAGCGGCACCACACCGCCCATCCGCACCGCGTTCGCGGTCGCGTCGAGGCGCAGGCCCGAGAAGCGGCTCGCGAAGAAGCGGCGGGCGCGCAGCGCTTCGAGCACACCGGCGCGGGTGTTCTCGGTGACCCAGAGCCCGGCGCGGCCCACGCCCTCGGGGTGGCCCCACTCGGTCCCGTGATGGTCGCTCACACCGGTGACACCGGTGCGCCAGCCGGCGTTGAGGCAGGCGTTGAGGTGCGAGGACCCGTGGTCCGCCCAGCCGTCGAAGAGATAGTCGTCGCCGCGGTTGAACATCTCGACGCTGACCATCTTCTCGCGCGCCGCGGCCACGTACGCGAAGTCGTTGAAGCGTCCGGCCTCGCGGCCCGGGTGGTTGAAGCCCGCGACCCCGTTCCGGCTGCCGAGCCAGTTGTAGAGCGAGTTCATCGACGCGGCACCGCCGAGATCGACGAACTGGTCCGTGAACCACACGTTGGCGTGGCCGAGGAGCGGGTTGGACCACTCGAAGCCGCGGATCGCGGTGTACGCGCCCGGGTCGTCCGCGGCGTCCGCGAGCTGGCGGGTACGGTCCCACTCGCTCTGGGACAGACCGCTGATGCCGAAGAGGGTGGTGTGGTCGGTGAGCGCCGCCACGTCGAGCCCGGCGTCGCGCATGGAGGCGAACGCGAGGGCGGGGTCGCCGTCGCCGTCCGACATCAGTGTGTGGTTGTGCAGATCGGCATGGACGAGCTGGGTGCCCTGGGTGACCAGGGAGGTGCGGGACGCTCCGGCCCGGGGCGCGGGCGCGGTGCCCGACGCGGTACGGGTGGCCGCCGCGTACGCGGTGCCGGGTACGGCGGCGGCGATCAGCAGACCGCCCGCGGCGGCGAGGAGGGAGCGACGGCTCGGCTGGGGTCCGTGGCCGTGGCTGTGGCTGTGGGTGTGGGTGTGGGGGTTGGAGTGCGCGTGCGCTGTGTCAGCGTGGTGTCCACTCATGGTGACCAGTTGAGCGAATTGTCAGGAGCATGACCGGAATGCGGGGTGCCCGAGGGGTGAACGTTGCGCGCCCGCGCGGGGGTTCGGCCTCCCGCCGTACGAGGACGGTCCGACCGCGGTACGGCATCACCGGGACGGTCCGGTCCTCGGTACGAGACTGGTCCGGCCCTCGGCGCGAGACGAGTTCGGTCCTCGGTACGAGACCGGTCCGGCCCTCGGCGCGAGACGAGTTCGGCCCTCGGTCGGAGACCGGGCCGCGTCGCTCGCCTTCGTCGGGCGTTCACCCGGAAGCCGCTCCGTACTCGCTCTCCGGTGAAACGATCCTGCTCCGTCACTGTCGTGCAACGGAGAAACGATGCCCCCAAAGAGAACCTACGCCGCGCTCGTAGCCGTAGCCGTCACCGCCGGCATGCTGGCCGGCACGGGCGCGGCGAGCGCACACCAGAACGCGGCGAGCGCGCACCACGAACAGCGCCGGCCGGTCGCCTTCGACCGCACCGCCACCTACCCGGTCTTCCAGAACCGGCCGGCCGGCGAGGACCCGGCCTCCGCGACCGTCGCCGAGATCTCGGCGACCAGTGAGGACGGCCGTACCCTCGTCTACACCGACGCGGCGGCCCGGCGGATCGGCTTCCTGGACATCAGCGACCCGAACCGGCCGAAGGGGCTCGGAACGCTGTCGCTGACCGAACTCGGCGACGCCGAGGACGAGCCGACCTCGGTGGCCGTGGTCGGCAAGTACGTCCTGGTGGTGGTGAACACCAGCGCCTCGTACACCGAACCGTCCGGCCGGCTCGACGTCATCTCGCTGCGCGACCGCAAGCGGGTGGCGACCTACGACCTCGGCGGCCAGCCCGACTCCATCGCGATCAGCAAGGACCAGCGGTACGCCGCCATCGCGATCGAGAACGAGCGTGACGAGGAGGCGACCCCGCCCGGCCGCGAGGAGGGCGACCTGCCCCAGCTTCCGGCCGGCTTCGTGCAGATCGTCGACCTCAAGGGCGACACGCCGAAGCAGTGGCGCACCCGTGCCGTGCCGCTGACCCAGTCGAACGGCCGGGCGCTGCCCGCCCTGGTTGCCGCCGGGATCACCGAGCCGACCGACCCGGAGCCGGAGTACGTCTCCATCAACAGCCGCAACCAGCTCGCGGTGACGCTCCAGGAGAACAACGGCGTCGTCATGCTGGATCTGCCGACGGGCAGGATCACCAAGGCGTTCAGCGCCGGTACGGCGTCGGTCAGCGGCATCGACACGGTCGAGGACGGCAATATCGACCTGACCGGCTCGATCACCGACGTGCCGCGCGAGCCCGACTCGGTCGGCTGGGTCGACGACCGCTATCTGGCGACCGCCAACGAGGGCGACTGGCACGGCGGCACCCGGGGCTGGTCCGTCTTCGACAGCCGCACCGGCAAGGTCGTCTGGGACGCGGGCAACAGCTTCGAGACGCTCGCCGTACGCCACGGGCTGCACAACGAGGACCGCGCCGAGAACAAGGGCACCGAGCCGGAAGGCCTGGCGATCGCCGAGTTCGACGGCGTGCGCTATGCCTTCGTCGGCTCGGAGCGGAGCAACTTCGTCGCCGTGTACGACATGAGCCGGCCGACCGCCCCGGTCTTCCGCCAGGTGCTGGCCACCACCAACGGTCCCGAGGGCCTGCTGCCCATCCCGTCGCGCGACCTGCTCGCCGTCTCCAGCGAGGAGGACGACGCCTCGGTCAACGTGCGGGCCTCGGTGAGCCTCTTCCGTCTGGGCAAGGGCGCTCCCGCGTTCCCGACCATCGTCTCGGCGGCGGACTCCACCGGCGCGCCGATCGGCTGGGGCGCGCTCGGCGCTCTCTCCGCCGTACCCGGCAAGCCGCACCAGCTCTACAGCGTCACCGACGCGGCGTACTCCACCACGAAGATCCTGACCATCGACGCGGCGCGGCAGCCGGCGGTCATCACCCGGGCGCTGACCGTCAAGGACGCCGACGGCCGGCCGGTCGGCTATGACGCGGAGGGGATCCACGCCCGTCCGCAGGGCGGCTTCTGGCTCGCGGTGGAAGGTGCGAAGGGCGCGGACAACAAGCTCGTACGGCTCGACAGCACGGGCCGTACCCAGCAGGTCGTACCGCTGTCGGCGGACGTCGCCGCGGGCCTCGGCGGACAGGGCTTCGAGGGCGTCACCGCGACCACCGACCGCAACGGCCGCGAGGTGGTCTGGGCCACGCTTCAGCGCGAGGTCAAGACCGACCCGGCCGGTGTCGTCCGGCTCGGCCGCTACGACGTCACGTCCGGCACCTGGAGCTGGTACGGCTACCGCATCGGCAGCACCACCACCCCGGGCGACTGGATCGGCCTCTCCGAGATCACCGCGGTCGGCGACAAGCTCGCCGTCATCGAGCGCGACAAGCTGAACGGCCCGGCCGCCAAGATCAAGCGGATCTACACGGTCGACCTGCCGAAGTCCGCGGCCCCGTCGGGCTCGCTGCCCGTACTGCCGAAGAAGCTGGCGCACGACGTGCTCCCCGACCTGCGCGCCACGAACGGCTGGACGCAGGAGAAGCTCGAAGGCATGACCGTGGCCGGCGACGGCCAGGTCTACGCCATCACCGACAACGACGGCCTGGACAACTCCACGGGCGAGACGGTCTTCCTCCCGCTCGGCTCCAGCAAGAAGATCTTCGGCCGCCACTGATCCTCCGCTGCGCTCATCGAGCAGCGAGCAGTGAATACCGAACAGCGAGCAGCGAATACCGAAGCCCCGGGCCACTGGCCCGGGGCTTTTTCATCCACCATGCCGACACGAACAGTCGGCTCCCGGCACATCTCCGTAAAGTGACATGGATCATAAAATTGGTCCGTACAGGGAAAGCAACTATCCACTTATGGGGCAATTGCCCTGCGTGTGAGAGCGGTGGGCCGTACTCGTCACCCGCCCAATGTGCTTCCGGCAATGGCGTTTTCGGTCATACGATCACCGGCGAAGGCCCTGCGTGATGCTGCCGCAGCGGCCGCCTCAGCATTTTTTTCGAAGCCGCTTTTCGTAGCTGTTTTCCGGACCCGCGAAGGACTCTGTTGAAGATTCGCCGCACTCTTGCCACGGCCGTCGTCGCCGCCGTGACCACCCCCGTCGTCCTGCTCTCCGTCACCCCCGCGCTCGCCGACGCCGATTCGTCCGTCGCGTCGCAGGCGCAGCAGCGGAGCGAGCAGGACAAGCCCTCGATCGAGGAACTCGAAGAGGCCGCCGAGAAGGCGCAGAAGGCGTACGACGACGCCGTTGCCGCGGAGAAGGCCGGGCGGGCCGTCGTCGACGCCGCCCTCGCCGACGACGCGCCCCTCGCCGTCGCCGCGAAGGCCGCCCGTGAGGAGGCGGCCGACGCCGCCACCGCCAAGGCGAACGCCGACACGGCGCTCGCCGACGCCAGGGCCGCGCTCGCCGCGCTGCCCGAGACCGCCACCGCCGAGGAGAAGGCGGCCGCGGAGAAGGCCGTCACCGACGCCGAGACCGCTGCCCGGTCGGCGGAGGACGCCAAGGCCACCGCCGACGCGAAGGCCGCGACGGCCGCCGATGCCCGCGAAGACGCCCGCGTCGCCGCCGTTCGGGAGTACTCCAAGCTCCAGAACGCCGTGAAAGAGGCGCTCAAGGCGAAGGAGGCCGCCGACAAGGCGCTCGCCGACGCTCGGGACGAGGCGGAGCCGGACGAGCCGGGGTGCGTCTTCGAGAGCAAGCTCCGCACGGTCGTCACCGGCCTGCCGTCCAAGATCGTCGCGGGCTCGACGACGAACTTCTCGCTCCGCGTGACCAACGGCACGGACAAGACGCTGGACGAGGTCACCCCGTTCGTCTACTTCCACGCGACGGACAAGAGCGGCTACAACGTCATCGACGACGCCTTCCATCTCCAGTGGTCGACCACCGCGTCCCCGGCCTGGAAGAACGTCCAAAAGGGCGGTCGCGCGGGCTCCATCAGCCCGCTGAAGGCCGGCGCCCACGCCGATGTGAAGCTGCGCCTGAAGGTCGACGCCAAGGCCCCGGCCGGGCACGGCCTCGCCTTTGTCGCCGGTGACTACATCAACGACGACGAGTCCTGCGGCGGCAACCTCTCCACCGAGTACGCCTTCGAACTCCTCGCCGCCGGCAGCGTCCCCGGCGACGTCGACGACGCCGAGCCCGGCAAGACCACGCCGGGGACCCCGGACAACAAGCCGCAGGGCACCACGTCCACGACACCGGTGAACACCGCGAACTCCGCCGACACCGCCGACTCCGCGGCCACCGGCTCGCTCGCCAGCACCGGCTCCCCCTCGGCCCTCCCGCAGTTCGCCGCGGCGGCCGGCGCGGCGGTGGCTCTCGGCGCCGTCGCGGTCTTCGTCGTACGCCGCCGCAAGGCCGACTCCGCCGCCTGACGACCCGTACCCGTACCCGTAACCGAGACGGGAGCCCCGCCGAGTCGCTCCACTGCTTGGCGGGGCGCGTCGTCCTCGGCCGGACGGCCCTGATGTCCTGCTGATGTTTCGTTGATGTCCGGGTGAGGTTTCGCCGGGGGAGTCAACTCACTCCGCTGGACGGTTCCTTCGGTAGGAGATCCACGCCGTGATTCCGAAGACGGCCACCCAGCCGCCGCCCAGGACGGCAAAGGGATCCAGCACCGACTGTGCCCACTCGGGGAATTCGACGAAGACGGGAAGCAGCGCCAACGCCATCAGAGGCAGCAACGCGAACATCGAGCAGCCGATGCCCGACATCAGCGCCTGCCGGCGGGCCTGGCCACGGGCGGCGTTCATCGCCGCGGTCGCGTCGGCCGCCCAGCCCTCGCCGCGCAGTTCCTCCCAGATCTCGTTGAGCAGACGGACCTCCCGCGCGACATCGACATGGAGGTCGTCGACGTAGGGGAGCAGCCGGCGTCTGCCGTCGTCGCCGTACGCGTAGGTGATCGTGGACGGCACGTTGCTCTGTGTGCGAGCGCCCGGGTTGGGCGCGGCGTGGATCCCCTGGATCTCCTCCCAGGCCATCCGGTACCGGCGGAGAAAACCACGGACCTCGATGCCCTTCAGGTCGGCCGTAGTGGCCAACTGCCGTGCCCTGTGGATGATCCAGCTCATGAAACCCACCATGAACAGGGTCACCGATACGGAGACCCGGTCCGGAAAGTCCCCGACGAACCACACCGACAGCACGGCGCCCGGGACGGCCAGGCCCGAACTCACGATCAGAGCGGTGGTCCTGCCGGGCCGCATCCTGTATTCACGTGGCAATTCGTGCGTGCTCATGCCCTCACCCCCGCGTCGTCCCGGGATCTCAGGATCTCAGCCGGGAATCTCAGGACTCGACTCGTCCCGGCCCCACTCGGAGTAACCGGGCGGATAGGTGTACGCGGGCCGCCCCGCGTTCCCGCTCGTACGGAAGGGCTTGCCCTTGTCGTCGAGGCGTACGGTGCCGTGCCGGTCGCCGCTCGACCAGTCCAGCTCCAGATACCAGCTCACATTGCTCGCCCGCGCGTCGGCGAAGATGTAGAAGACCTCGGGATCGGACTCGCTCACCTTGTACGGGAAGTCGCGCTGCCCGGCCCTGGGGGAGAGCGCGGGCCGACCGGCATCGAGGTCCACGCCGAACGATGTCGTACCCACGCCACCACCGCACCCGACGCCCATCGCGAAGTCGTTCCAGGCGAGCGGAGCGCTCTTCCCCGCCACCCGTACATGCAGTGCCTCCAGGACGACCGTCGCCTTCCCGGTGCCCTGCACGGTCAGCGCGAGCATCTGCTGCCCGGCGGCGACCCCGCCGAGAGCGCTGACCCATCCGCGGGCGTCCGGCTCGGCGGGCGGCGGAGGCACCTGTTCGGGCTGCTGGTCGACCAGGTAGTGCTGGCTGCACTGGTTTTCCCACTTGTACGGATTGACGGCGACCGTGGGCGCGGTGGCGCCGTCCTGTGAGCTGTCCCCGGAGCCGGAGCCCGAACCATTGTCCGCCGCCTGGGACTCTCCGCTCCGGGCAGGGGCGGCGGGGGCGGAGCCGGAAGCCGCCGGACTGCCGCTGCGCGAGGCGGACATGGACGGCGAGGCCGACCCTCCCTTCGCGTCGGCCGGTTCGGAGGCGTGCGGACTGCTGCCGACGGACTCGGCGGCGGCCCCCGCGGACTGCTTCCCGCTCCGGTCGTCAGGGCCCTTGTCGGGTACGAGATTCACCACGAGCGCGGCCGCGGCGACGGCGGCGACCACGGCGGTGGCGGCCAGGACGACGGTACGCCGACGGCGTACCGGGGGAGTTCCGGCCGGGGACGCCCGCTGGACCTCGGGAACGTCTGCGTCTGCGTCTGTGGCTTCGGGCCCGGTTGCCGTTTCGGATCCGGCTGCCGTGCCGGATCCGGTTACGGCTGCGGCTTCGAACCCGGCTGTGGCTGTGGCTTCGGACCGGGCTGTGGCTTCTGAGCCGACCGTCCCGGCTGCTGTTCCGGAGCCGGGCGCGGCTTCTGCTACGGCTGCCGCTTCGTCGGAGCCGACTGTCCCGGGCACGGCTCCCGCCGTTCGTACCGGTGGTGCCTCCTCAGCCGGGGCCTTGACCGCCTTCTGCCCGCGCAGTGCATCCGCGAGAATCCACCGCCGGTGCAGCTCGACCAGTTCCTCTGGCGTCGCCTTGCACACCCGGGCGAACCGCTCCACGGGCGCGTAGTCCGTCGGCACGGCGTCCCCGTTGACGTACCGGTGAAGTGTGGACGCACTCATGTGCAGCCGCTTCCCGAGTACCCCGTAACTGAGCCCGGACCGCTCCTTCAACCGGCCCAACAGCTCCGAGAACTCGTCCCCCGCCACTGTCCCTCCCTCTCTTCACGTCCCGCACGGTCCGCTTCACGTCCCGGACGGCCATTCCAGGCGGAGGTCATTCCCCCAGCTCAGAGCAGTTGCAAGCGTTCCAGCATCCCGGATGTCCCGGCAGTTGTGGCGGCCGGGACGGATCGCCGCACAAGCTCAGGTCATCCAAGCACGCCGCTCCCGGCACCCGGTCGAGCGGCCCGTGCACAAGACCCGTACCGCACCTGGGGGATCACATGTCCGCACGTATCAACCGCACCCGCATGCTCGCCGCAGCCGCACTCACGGTCGCCACTCTGGCGCTGACGGCGTGCAGCAACGGAGAGGGCACCCGCGACGAGGGCGCCGCGGCGCTGTCCGCGTCCACCGAGTCCATCTCGCCGGCCGCGGCCACCTCGTCGACCTCGTCCGACTCGTCGTCCACGGCGTCCGGCACGCCTTCGCCCGCGGCGGGCGGGGGGACGTTCACGGCGACGGGCCGGTCCGACTCCGCGGCCTCGGCCCGCTCCGCCGACTCGGCCCAGTCCGCGGCCTCGGCTGCCAAGGGCTCGGCGGGCGGCGCGGCCTCGGCGGGCAGCGCAGCCTCGACGGCCGGCGCAGCCGGTTCGAAGGGGAAGACGAGCGCCTCGGGTGCCACGGGCTCGGGCGCCTCGAAGTCCGTCCTCAACCCCTGCCTCACCACCTCCACGAGGACGACCGCCACGGTGGTGTCCCGCCCGCTGAACCACCTCCTTCTCACCGTCACCAACACCGGCTCGAAGAACTGTCACCTCGTCGGCTACCCGGCCGTCCGGTTCGGCGAGGCCCAGTCCGTCCCGCCGGTCATCGAGGACTCCAAGCCACAGGCCGTGGTCACGCTGGCCCCCGGCGAGTCGGGCTACGCGGGCGTCCTTCTCTCGGCGGCGGACGGCAGCGGCTCCAACGGCTACACGGCCAAGTACCTTGAGGTCTACTTCGGCAAGAGCCCGAGCCCCGCCAGACCGACGCTGCCCAAGAAGGGCGTGTACGTCGACAGCTCGCTCAGCGTCACGTACTGGCAGGCGGACATGGCCGACGCCTTGACCTGGTGACGCGCGGGCTCCGGGTGACGCGCGGGCTCCCCGCTCACCGGAAGCTCACTGCGACCACGCCTCAGCCGGGACCGGCCACGCTGATCCCGGGACCGGCTGAGGTGATCGCGTCGGTGGACAAA
>NZ_LATD01000359.1 GCF_000981895.1 Streptomyces odonnellii
GAGAAGGCGCGCGCGCTGGTGACGGAACAGGAGGGGGAGGCTGCGGGGTCGGGCTCTGGCGCTGCCGCTGCCTTGACCTTGGCCTCGGCCTCGGCTGAAGCGCCGTCCGCCGGGGGGACCGGTCAGGCTGCGATGGCCGGGATCCCGGCGCAGGCCGGTCCGGTTGGTTCGGCCGGTCTTGCTGGGGCGGCGGGTCCGGCCGGTACGCCTGGTCCGGTCGGTTCGGACGGTCCGGCTGATTCGGCTGGGCCGACGGGTTCGGACGGTCCGGCTGGGCCAGCGGGTTCGGCTGATTCGCCTCGTCCGGCTGCGGGATCCGAGCCGGTGCGGGTGGTGCTGGACTGGCCCGACGGTGTGCCGGACGGTGGGCGGCACGGGTTCACCCCTGCCCACCGGGCCCGGCTGGAGTCGGCGCTGCCCGGTATGGCCGCCGCCCTGGCCGAGCGGCTCGACGGTGCCCGGCGCATCCTCGTCCTCGGTTTCGAGGAGCTGATGTACGCGCCGCTGCGGCTGGCCGAGGCGCTGGAACAGCTCTGCGCCACGCGTGCCGCTGGCACGAGCGTCTCCGGCACCGGTGCCGTCGGTGCCGAGGTGCGCTACTCCACCACCACCCGGTCCCCGGTGCTCGCCGTGGACGACCCCGGATACGCGATACGCAGCCGCCTCGTCTTCCCCGCGCATGACACCGCCGCGTTCCCGGACGGGGACGGCACCGGTGACCGGTACGCCTACAACGTCGCGGGCGGTGGCTTCGACGCCGTCGTCCTGGTCGTCGACTCCCTGGCGGACTCCCCGGAACTGCGCGCTCCCGGCGGTCTGCTGGCCCAGCTCGCCGCGCACATACCGCGCGTGGTGCTGGCCGTCGTACCCGCGTACGTCCCGTACCTCCCCGGCACCCCCTCGTACAACACCGCCTCGTACAACACGCCTTCGCACGAAGCCTCTGCGCACCAGATCCCCGCGCACCAGACCCCTTCGCACCAGGCCGAACGGCAGGAACCCCCCATGCTGCCCGAACCCCTCCGTGGGCCCGCCTTCTCCTCCTACGCGCCCGAGGACGTGGGCTGGCTCCTCCAGGACCTCTCCGACGTCGAACTGGAGGCCCCGACCGAGGAGCGCGAGGAGGCGATCCAGAGCGGTGGCGCGCACTACGCCGAGTCGCTCCCGGTCGAGTACCAGCCGAGCGCCGAGTACCAGGACCTGTTCCTCTCCGCCCTGGAGACCTCGGCCGCCCGGATCGCGCGCGCCGTCGGCACCGTCACCGAGACCGTGCTCGCCGAGCGCGGACCCCGGCCCGTGCTGGTTTCGCTGGCCCGGGCCGGCACGCCCGTCGGCGTGCTGATGCGCCGCTGGGCCCAGCGGCGGCACGGTCTGGACCTGCCGCACTACGCCGTCTCGATCGTGCGCGGCCGGGGCATCGACACCAACGCGGTGCGCTGGCTGGCCGCCCACCACGACCCCGCCGATGTCGTCTTCGTCGACGGCTGGACCGGCAAGGGCGCCATCACCCGCGAACTGGCCGACGCCCTCGCCGGGTTCGAGGGCTTCGACCCCGGGATCGCGGTCCTCGCCGACCCGGGCGGCTGCGTGCGGACGTACGGCACCCGCGAGGACTTCCTCATCCCGTCCGCCTGCCTCAACTCGACCGTGTCCGGGCTGATTTCGCGTACGGTCCTACGGGCCGACCTGGTCGGGCCGTACGACTTCCACGGCGCGAAGCACTACCGCGAACTCGCCGCCGCCGATGTCTCGGCGCACTTCCTGGACAGCGTCGCGGCCCGCTTCGACGAGGTCGTGGACGCGGTGGACGCCGAGGTCAAGGAACTGCTCACGGCGGACCGGGCGCCCACCTGGGAGGGCTGGGCGGCGGTCGAGCGGATCAGCGAGGAGTACGGGATCCACGATGTGAACCTGGTCAAGCCGGGAGTCGGCGAGACGACCCGGGTCCTGCTGCGCCGGGTGCCCTGGAAGATCCTGGCGCGGCGGGGCGTGGGGGCCGATCTGGACCATGTGCGGCTGCTGGCCGCGCAGCGGGGCGTACCGGTGGAGGAGACGGACGGCCTTCCGTACTCCTGCGTCGGGCTGATCCACCCGAAGTACACCCGGGGCGCGACCGGGGCGGACGGCAAGGCGGTGACCGCGCTGTGAGTGACGTTCTGGGTGCGTCAGGTGCGTCAGGTGTTTCGGGGGCTTCCGGTGCGGCAGGTGTTTCCGGTGCGTCCGGTGCGTCCGGTGCGTCCGGTGCTTCGGAGGCTTCCGGTGCGCCGCTCGTGCTTGTCGCCAGTGATCTGGACCGTACGCTCATCTACTCGGCCGGCGCGCTCCAGTTGCCGATGCCGGACGCCGAGGCGCCGCGGCTGCTCTGTGTGGAGGTGTACGAGAGCCAGCCGCTCTCGTACATGACCGAGGCGGCGGCGGGGCTGCTGGACCGGCTGGCCCGTACGACCGTTTTCGTACCGACCACCACCCGGACCCGGGAGCAGTACGGGCGGGTCCATCTGCCGGGCCCCGAACCGCGGTTCGCGATCTGCGCCAACGGCGGGCATCTGCTGGTCGACGGTGTGACCGACGAGGGCTGGCGGGCCCGGGTGGGTGCCCGGCTGGCCGACGAGTGCGCCCCTCTCGCCGAGGTCCGCGCCCATCTGCTGTCCGCCGCCGACCCCGCGTGGCTGCTCAAGGAGCGGATCGCGGAGGACCTCTTCGCCTATCTGGTGGTCGACCGCGCGCTGCTGCCCGAGGGCTGGGTGAAGGACCTCGCCGGGTGGGCGGAGGGCCGGGGCTGGGCCGTCTCGCTCCAGGGGCGCAAGATCTACGCCGTACCGCGCCCGCTCACCAAGAGCGCCGCGATGCGCGAGGTCGCTCGCAGGACGGGGGCCGAACTCACCCTCGCCGCCGGGGACTCGCTGCTCGACGCCGATCTGCTGCTGGCGGCGGACCGCGGGTGGCGGCCGGGGCACGGCGAACTGGCCGACAGCGGCTGGAGCGCACCGCATGTGGACGTGCTGGAGGAGACGGGCGTGGCGGCGGGGGAGGAGATTTTGCGGCGGCTCGCGCTGGCCGTCGGCGCCGCGAACTGATCGGCTTGGTTGCTGGTTGCTGGTTGCTGGTTGATCGGCTCTGATGGGCCGATCAGCGGCCCTTCGGCGGGATCAGTTGCAGCAGCCCCCGCCGCAGCATCCGCCTCCGCCTCCGCCGCTGGGCGCGGCCGGGCCGGGGGCGCCGGCCCTGGCGGTGCCGGCGACCGCGACCGTCGAGAGGAGCTTGACGGTGTCGTCGTGTCCGGCGGGGCACGACGCCGGGGCGGAGGACTCGGCCATCGGGCGGCTCAGCTCGAAGGTGTCACCACAGGAGCGGCAGCGGTACTCGTAGCGAGGCATGGGGCCAGGCTATCCGGTCGGGCGGTCCGGCGGTCATGAGCCGGTGGTGTCCGGCTGATGCTGTGCCTGCTCTGCCGGCTGGGCCTGCTGTGTCTGCTGTGGCTCCTGAGGGTGATGCGTGTTGTGGGGGTGGTGGGGGTGCATATGCAGGTGAGGATGCCCGTAACCGTGCCCGTGGGACCGTACGTGTTCGATCTTGGCGCGCACGCGTTCCTCAAGTTCCGCCTGTTCCGGGTGGCGGGCGCGCCAGTACGGATTGTCGTGCGGCAGGCTGCCGCTGACTCTCCCGTACATGCCGAAGAACATCAGCACCACCCCGACCACAAAGCTGAACAGCACATTCTGGATATGGAAGGCGAGGATGTTGTAACTGGTGTCGAGTAGCGCCAGATTGACGAATCCGCTGGCGATGAAAAGCACCCCGAGGACCATATTCAGGGTCGAGGCGATATTCCCGCCGACCACCATCCCGGCCAGGAGCAGCAGTCCGACACAGATGGACAGCACGCTCAGCGCACCGTTGGTGTTCAGACCCGCGACCCGGTCGCCGCCGGTGTCGAAGAAACCGATTTTGTCGATCAGTCCGAGAATGCCGAAGACGATCAGGATCAGCCCCATCACTCCGGCGCCGATCCGGTACACCTGGTTCAGCCGGTGGTCGACGGGGAGTTGTTCATCGAGCCTGACACGCCGCCGACGTGGGCGGCGGAGCGCTTGGGTGGCCATGGGCGGCCTCCTTTGGCGTACGGCGTGGTGCGACATGGCGTACGGCGTAACTCCAGCATCCGCCCACCTGGGGCCGGGGACAAATCAGGCGACGGGCGACGTCGGTGATCGGTCGGCCGCAGCGATTGGCCGGCCGCTGTGATTGGCCGGCCGCTGTGATTGGCCGGCCGCTGTGATCGGCCGACCGTTGTGATCGGTCAGCCGCTGTGGCCCGCCGCCGCGCCGCGTTCCTCTCGGATGTCCGAGACGACCCGGGCCACGGTGTTCCGTACCGCCTCGGTCTCGGTCAGGAAGTGCCAGTAGTCGGGGTGGCGGCCCTCCAGCGCGGCCACCGCCCGCTCCAGCCTGCCCACCGCGTCGTCCAGGGGCCGGGCGTGCCGGGGCTCGGGCGTGTTGCGGCCGGTCATCGCCAGCCGCTGGGCGTCACGGATCGCGAAGCGCGTACGGTCGATCTCCTGCTGGGGGTCCTTCGACACGGCGTTGAGGCGCTGGAGGCGGTCGCCCGCGGCGGAGACCGCCTCGTCCGTACCGTTCAGCAGGGCCCGTGCTGTACTGAGCAAGGACGTCGCGTCCGCCCACCGCTGCTCGTCGCGTGCCGCGCCCGCTTCCTTCAGCTTCTCCTCGGCCTGGCGGACGCTGGTCGCGGCATGGCCGGGGACCTGCTGGAGGTCCTGCCAGCAGGCGGCGGCGAAGCGGCGGCGCAGCTCGCTGAGGATCGGCTCCACGGTGCCGGCGCGGGTGGTCAGGGCCTGGGCGCGGGTACGGAGCGAGACCAGGCGGCGGTCGATCTCCCGGGCGCGCTCGGGCAGCCGCTCGGCCTCGACCCGTACGGCCTCGGCGTCGCGCAGCACCCGGTCGGCGCGCTGGAGGGTCTCGGTGACGCCGTGCTGGCCCGCGCCCTGGTTGAGCTTGGTGAGATCGGGGCCGAGGGCGGCGAGGCGGGCGGCGAGATCGTCGGCGCGCAGTCCGGAGGCGCGTGCGGCGTCGAGGGCGTTGCTCGCGGCCAGGAGCGCCTGCCGCGCGCGCTCCACGGCGGGTGCCAGCCGGGCGAGCTGTGTCTCGGCCTTGTCGAGCAGCGGCCCGAGCCCCTGCTCGAACCGGTCCAGCTCGCCCTTCACCCGGTCCAGGTCGGCCTTGGCCTTGGCCAGCTCGCCGCGGGCCTTGGACGCGACGGACGGCTCCAGATCGTCCCGGTCGAGGTCATGGGCGTCGACGGCGGTGATGTACGTATGGCTGACCTCGTCGATCCGCCGCCCCAGCGCCGCGAAGTCGGCGACGGCCTTGCGGGCGCCGGGCGAACTGTCCACCGCGGTGATCGTCTCTATGGAGATCCGCAGATCGCGCTGGGCGGTGTCCAGTTCGTAGAAGGAGGCCGCGGCGGCGTCCTTGGCGGCCTGGGCGTCGGCCCGCTGGCTCTCCGCGCGCCCGCCGAACCAGCGGCGCGTACCGCCGCCCCCGCCGGAGAACGTGCCGGGCAGCGCCGCGATGAGCAGCGGCACCGGCAGCAGCAACAACGCGACGACATCGCGGACATCACGGACGGCACTCGCCTTGGTCTGGGCTCTTTCGTGCGGCTGCGCTTGTGTCGCCGTCACATCCCTCTCCCGTACAGAGTCCGCCGTGCCTGGTCCATTCTCCCACCAGGTAAGGACGAACACACGGGTCGGTTAGTTCGCGCTTGGGACGGCGGCTTCTGCCGGTTCCGAGGGTGCGCCGGGTCCGCCGGCGAGGTGCCTAGGCCCTGTCCGGACCTAGCTCGCGTTCCGTATGGTGACCTCGCCGTTGTCGCTGTGGGCCTTCACTATGTGGGCGCTGGTCCCGTCGGTCGGTACGGTCACATCGACGTCGCCGTTCTCGCTGGTCGCGGTCACCGCGTACTTCTCTTTGGACCTGGGCAGGTCGATCACGATCCGGCCGTTGTCACTGGCGGTGTCGACGGAGTCGGGCACGGCGGTCAGCCCGAGGTGCACGGATCCGTTGGCGGCCGTGGCGGCGACGGTCCTGGCGGTGAGGCCCTTCGTAGTGATCGTCCCGTTGTCGCTCTTCAGGTCGACGGGCCCGCTGGAGTTCCGGACGGTGACCGAGCCGTTGTCGGACGTCAGCTTCAGTACGGTGGTGAAGCCGGTGGCGCTGATCCTGCCGTTGTCCCCGTTGACGGTGACCGCGACGCCGCGCGGCACCTTCACCTCGTGCCGCGCCTCGCAGTTGCTCGCCAGGGCGCGGCACTTGACCTTGAGCGTGAGGGTGTCGCCCTTCATCCGCCAGAAGCCGTCGGGGCCGCTGCCCGCGAACACCCAGCCGTCGATCTGCCGGGCCACCTCGACGTCCTTCACATCGGCCGGCACCAGCTCGACCACGGAGTTCCCGGCGTCGATGGTCAGCGTCTTCCCGCCGAACGGGAACGCCTTCTTCTCGACGGGCGCGTCCGAGGCGTCCGCGTCGGCGCCGCACCCGCTGACGGCGAGAGCGACCAGCAGCACCCCGCCGGCGGCGAGCAGTGTGCGGGTGCGGGTGTTCCGGATACGGATACGGTGTGCGGTCACGGTGATCGTCCCCCAGGGAGTGCGCGTCTCGGCTGTCCTCCTACCGTAGGAACGCGGCCCTCCCAGTCCGATCCGGCCGCCCACCGTCTTCCTGGTGGGGCTATCCCCCGTACCCCCCGACCATCGGCCCAGCACCTGGGTTTGCGGCCCGGCCCCCTGCGCCATGTACGCTGTTCCCTCGTCAACGGGTGCGTAGCTCAGGGGTAGAGCGCTGCTCTTACAAAGCAGATGTCGGCGGTTCGAAACCGTCCGCGCCCACCGGTTTGATCTTTACGCGGTCGCTGTCGTTGTCGGACAGGAACGATGCAAGGCTCTGGCCCTCCTCGATGACGGCCGTGCGCTCGGCGCGGGTGAAGTCGCGTAGTGGGGTGATCGTCACGGTGGCTGCTTCGGTGGTCCAGGTCGCGGCGGTGCGGCCGTCGACCAGGACGACGCGGGCGCCGGTGACCGACAGGCCGCGGTGGGGGGTGTCGATGATGCGGCCGCGGTCGTGGTAGCCGAGGATCGCGTTGTCGAATGCCGGCAGGAACCGGACCGGGGCGGGTGTGCCGGGGTCGGGGCGTGGTGCGTTGGGCAGGTCGAGCAGTTCGCGGCCCTGCTCGTCGCGGAAGGTGACCAGTTCCTCGCGTATCGCGGCGACCGCGGCCGGCAGTCCGGCGAGGCCGCACCAGGCGCGCAGGTCCGCTGAGGACGCGGGGCCGAACGCGGCCAGATAGCGCCGTACCAGCGCCTGGCCCGTGGGGTCGGTGCCGTCGGGGGCCGGGGGGTCGATCTCGCGGCCCAGCCAGGACGAGAGCGGTACGTTGCGCACCCCCGCCCTGGCGCGCCACAGCCCGCGCGGCGGCAGTTGTGCCATCGGGATGAGGGCGGCGACCAGCGTTTCGCCCAGTGCCCGCGGGCCCGGCGCGGGCCAGCGGCCGACGAGCGCACGCGCGAGTTCGGTCATCGAGCGCGGCTCGCCGTCGGCCATGACCGCCCGGCCCGCCGCGGCGAGTTCGGCGAGGTCCGTCCCGTCGAGTTCGCGGCGGTAGGTCCCGAGCACCCGCTGACGCAGCATGGCGTCGTGGCGGGCCCGCCATGCCAGGACGTCGTCGGCGGTGACGAGGTGGACGGTGCGGCGCATGAGGTGGGTCCGTACGACACTCCGCCCGGTCAGCAGGGCGTCCAGCGCCGCCGGGTCGAACGCGCGCAGCCGGGACCAGAGCCCGGTGAACGGTTCCTGCGGTTCCTGGGCCTGGAGGCCGCCGAGGTGTGCGACGGCGTCGAGGACCGGTATGTCGGCGCGGTCGAGAAGCAACTGCCGGGCGAGCGTCGCGCGGTTGAGCGCCCGGGTGTCGAGAACGGTCATCGGGCCGTGCCGTCCCCTGGTCAGGACGCGTCGTACGCGACGGCGACGTCCACGACCCAGGTGACGCCGAACCGGTCCTTCAGCATTCCGTAGAGGGGCGCCCACTGCGCGGGGCCCAGCGGCCGCTGGACGGCCGCGCCGGCGGAGAGCTTCTCCCAGTACGACGTGACCTCCTCGGCCGTTTCGCAGCGGAGCGAGACGAAGAACGCGTTCTCGCCCTGGTGCCACGGCAGGTGCGAGGGCACGTCGTAGGCCATCACCCCGAAACCGCTGTCGGCGGCCACCTGGCCCCACATCACCTGGTCCGCCTCGGACGGGTCCTGGACGTTTCCGCCGTCCTTGTACGTGACCACGGCCATGTGCCCGCCGAACACGGACTGATAGAACGCGAGCGCCGCGCGGGCGTCGCCCCGGAAGTTCAGATGGGTCACGGCTTTGACGGACATGGTCGGCTCCCTGTCGCTGGAATCTGCGGCCTTTTCGGCGCATGCGCACCCGTACGCGGTACGTACGCCTTCTCGGCCCTGCTCACTGATCACGGTTCCAGGAGAAGCGGCCAGGTCGTGGCCGCTTCTCGGGGCAGTATGGGGTTCATGCAGAAGACCTCGGCGCGACTGCTGTCACTGCTCTCGCTGCTCCAGGCACGCCGGGACTGGCCGGGGGCGCTGCTGGCCGAGCGGCTGGAGGTCAGTCCGCGCACCGTGCGCCGCGATGTCGACCGGCTGCGCGAACTCGGCTACCCCGTCGTGGCGGCCAAGGGGCCCGACGGCGGGTACCGGCTCGACGCGGGTACGGAGCTGCCGCCGCTGCTGTTCGACGACGAGCAGGCCGTGGCCCTCGCGGTCGCGCTCCAGATCGCCACCACCACCGGCGCCGGAATCGAGGAAGCGGCGGCGCGTGCGCTGGCCACCGTCCGGCAGGTCATGCCCGCGCGGCTGCGCCGCCGGATCGACACCGTCCAGGTCACCGCCGTCGAACGGCCCGCGGCACGGCCGGCGCCGCAGGTCGACAGCGGGGTGCTCATGGCGCTCGGCGCCGCCGTACACGCCCGCGAGGTGCTGCGCTTCGACTACACCGTCGCGTCTCCGCCGGCAGCCGGGGAGGGGCCCGCCGTGGCCCCGCCGCGCCGGGTGGAGCCCCACCATCTCGTCACCTGGGGCGGGCGCTGGTACCTGGTCGCCTGGGATCTGGACCGCGAGGACTGGCGTACGTTCCGTGCGGACCGGATCGAGCCGCGTATCCCCACCGGGCCGCGCTTCACCCCGCGCGAACTGCCCGGAGGGGACGTGGCGGCGTTTGTCGCGGGGCGGTTCCAGGGCGCCGGGGGCTCGGGCGGCTGGCCCTGCCGTGGTGAGGTGATCCTCGATCTGCCCGGGGACGCGGTGTCCCGCTATGTGCGCGACGGAGTCGTCGAGGAGCTGGGCGCGGAGCGGTGCCGGCTTGTGCTGGGCTCGTGGTCGTGGGTCGGGCTGGCCGCGACGATCGGCAGGTTCGACGCGGAGATCGAGGTCGTGGGGCCGCCCGAGCTGAAGGAGGCGTTTGGCTGTCTGGCGCGGCGTTATGCGGATGTGGTGGCCAGGGCGGTGTCGCCTCCGGCGCGGCCGGGTGCGGGGTGAGCCCTTGCCGGACGGGTGCCGGGCGTCCGGGCCGGCCGTTCCGTCCTCAATCGCCGGACGGGCTCAATTTGCCGGCCCGCGCCGTGCAGGCGTCGCCGGACGGGCTGAATTTGCCGGCCCGCGCTAAGCAAGCACCAGGCACCCGGCACCGGAGGTCTCACGGCAGTGACTGTTCCGCCCAGATGACCTTGCCCGCCGTTGTGTACCTCGTACCCCAGCGTTCCGTGAACTGGGCCACCAGGAACAGGCCACGGCCGCCCTCGTCCGTCGCCTTGGCGTAGCGGAGGTGCGGGGAGGTGCTGCTGGAGTCGGAGACCTCGCAGATCAGGGTGCGGTCGCGGAGGAGGCGGACGCGGATGGGGCCGGTCGCGTAGCGGATGGCGTTGGTGACCAGCTCGCTGAGGATCAGCTCCGTCGTGTACGCCACCTCGTCCAGGTCCCACTCCGTCAGCCGCCGCAGGACCTCGGCTCGTACCCGTGCGACCTCCGAGGGGTGCGAGTGCACCTCCCACTCGGCGATCCGGTCCGGCGGAAGCACGCGCGTACGGGCGACGATCAGCGCGATGTCATCGCTCGGGCACTTCGGCAGCAGCGCGTCCAGCACCGCCGAGCAGATCTCCTCCGGGCCCCGCGCCGGGTGCGCCAGGGCGGTGCGCAGCAGGCCGAGCCCGGCGTCGATCTCGCGGTGGCGGTCCTCGACGAGCCCGTCCGTGTACAGCACGAGATGGCTGGCCTCCGGCAGCCGCAGTTCCACCGTCTCGAACGGGAGCCCGCCCAGACCCAGCGGAGTCCCGGCCGGCAGATCGAGGAACTCCACGCTCCCGTCCGTACCGACCAGCGCGGGCGGTGGATGGCCGGCCCGGGCCATCGAGCAGAGCCGGGTCACCGGATCGTAGATCGCGTACAGACAGGTCGCCCCGGTGACCACCGCGCCGCTGTCCGTGATCCCCTCGTCGTGGTCGGTACGGGCGACCAGTTCGTCCAGCAGGGAGAGGACCTCGTCGGGCGGCAGATCGAGCGAGGCGAAGTTGTGGACGGCCGTACGCAGTCGGCCCATCGTCGCCGCCGCGAGCAGACCGTGCCCGACGACATCGCCCACGACCAGCGCCACCCGCGCGCCGGGCAGCGGGATGACATCGAACCAGTCGCCGCCGACCCCCGCCTCCGCGGGCAGATACCGGTACGCGACATCGAGGGCGTTCTGCTCCGGCAGCATCTGCGGGAGCAGGCTGCGCTGGAGCGTCTCCGCCATGGTGTGCTCGTGCGTGTAGCGCCGCGCGTTGTCGATGCAGACCGCCGCGTGGTTGGCCAGGTCCTCGGCCAGCGACACATCCTCCTCGTCGAACGGCTCGGGCCGCTCCGAGCGCCAGAAGTTGACGACCCCCAGCAGAACGCCCCGCGCCAGCAGCGGTGCCGTGACCATGGAATGCACGCCGTACGCGATGATCCCGGCGCTGACCTCGGCGTCCTGGGCCCGCCAGCCGGCGGCCAGCCGGAGATCGGGCTCGACCGCTCCTCGTCCGTGCTCCAGGCTCCAGGCCTGCGGGGTGTCCGGACGGAACAGGATGAGGGTGCCCAGCTCGTAGAACGGATGGTCGTCGCGGATGCCGACGACGGCGGTACGGCGTACCTCGGTGCGATTGCTCGCGCCCGCCGGTTCCTCGCCCCGCAGGGTGGCCTCCGCCAGGTCCACCGTGACGAAGTCGGCGTAGCGCGGGACCGCCACCCGGGCCAGTTCCTCGGCGGTCCTGGTCACATCGAGGGTCGTGCCGATCTGCACCCCGGCGTCGTACAGCAGCTTGAGGCGCTTCTGCGCCGCCTCCGCCTGACCGGTGAGCGCGCGCAGTTCGGTGGTGTCGCGGAGTGTGGCCACGCTGCCGGGCGGGCCGCCGTCACGGTCCGTGGAACGGTTGTTGACCGCGAGCAGCCGGTCCCCGGTCGACAGCACCTCGTCGCTGGCGACCCGCCCCGAGGCCAGCAGACCGGCCATCTCCGGGTCCAGGCCGAGGTCGGTGACATGACGGCCCTCCGGGTGCGCGGGCAGACCGAGGAGCCGGACCGCCTCGTCGTTGGCGAGGACGAGCCGGCCGTCGCCGCCGACGATGAGCACTCCTTCCCGTACGACATGCAGGACCGCGTCGTGGTGGTCGTACATGCGTGTCATCTCGATGGGGTCGAGACCATGGGTCTGGCGCCGCACCCGGCGGCTCACCAGCGCCGTGCCGCCCGTGGCCAGGACGAGGGAGGCGCCGGCGGCGCCCAGCAGGAGCGGGACCTCGTGGTTGGCGAGGCTGTTCACCTTGTCGACGGTGATCCCCGCCGACACCAGGCCGGCCACCTTTCCGTGGGAGTCCTTGATGGGCGTCACCGCCCGTACCGAGCGGCCGAGGGTGCCCGGGACCGTCTCGGTTATGGTCCGGCCCTTCAGGGACGGTCCGATGGTGCCGATGAAGTGCTCGCCGATGCGCTCGGGGTTGGGGTGGGTGAGCCGGATCCCCTTGGTGGTCATGACGACGACGAAGTCGACGTCCGAGGCCTTGCGGACCGCCTCGGCGCGCGGCTGGAGAGCCGCGGTGGGGTCGGGCGAGCGTACGGCCTGGACGACGCCCGGCGAGTTCGCGAACGACGTGGCGACGGCACGGCAGCGGTTGCGCGCCTCGGTGGAGCTCTCGTGCCGGGACAGCACGACGAGCGAGACGAGCGAGGCGCCGATGAGCAGCAGCACTATCACCAGTTGCAGGAGGAAGACCTGCCCGGCGACGGTACGCATTCTCAGCCATGACGTGCGGCGCCCCCCCGACGGCATACGCGGGGTCAGGCGCTGGAACCTTCCTCGCCACCCGGCTGTGCCGCTCGGGTCGTGAGGCCGCCGACTCCGTGGGCGCCGGTCGGAGTGGGCAGACATGACCCGAGCCCAGGATCGACCCGTATGTCGGGTCATGTACCTACATCTACACCGCCTGTCTTCACAAGGCGAGTGGTCCCGGCGACGAATCCGGGCGCGGATCCCGGCTCGCCGGACATGGCCGGCGGGTGAGCCGCGTACGGTCACGGCGCGGATTTCCGGCGCGGATGCCGGGCCGGTCCGGCGGTGGATCTCAGTGGTGGATGGCCAGATCCATGCCGGTCAGGCGCTCGCCCGTACCTCCCCAGCGCAGCGCGATGATCTCCGCCATGATCGCCACCGCCGTCTCCTCGGGGGTACGGGCACCCAGATCGAGGCCGATCGGGGCGGAGAGCCGGGCGAGGGCGCTCTCGGGGACACCCGCCTCGCGCAGCCGTGCCAGCCGGTCCTTGTGGGTACGGCGGCTGCCCATCGCGCCGACATAGCGGGCGGGGGTGAGCAGGGCGCGCTCCAGGAGCGGGACATCGAACTTCGGGTCGTGCGTGAGGACACAGATCACCGTCGACTCGTCCACCGGATGCTCGTCGAGATAGCGGTGCGGCCACTGCACCACCAGCTCGTCCACGTCCGGGAAGCGCCGCCGGGTGGCGAAGACCGGGCGGGCGTCGCAGACCGTCACGTGATAGCCCAGGAACTTGCCCATCCTGGCCACCGCGCCCGCGAAGTCGATCGCGCCGAACACCAGCATCCTGGGCGGTGGCGCGAACGACTGGACGAAGACGGCGAGCTGGTCCATGCGCTGCTCGCCGTGGCGGCCGATATGGACGACGCCGGTGTGCCCCTGCGCGAGCAGGCCGCGCGCCTGCTCGGTGACCGCCGCGTCGAGCCGGTCGTCGCCCAGGGTGCCCGTGGCCGTGGCCGGCGCCCCGGCGGGGGCATCGGCGGCGTCCGGGGTGATGACCAGGTTTCCGCCGAGGGGCTCGGTGCCCGACAGGACCGAGGCGACGGCGACCGGCCGGCCCTCTGCGATCCGGCCGAGGACGTACGGCAGGCCCGGGAAGTGCTCGTCATCGGCCGGCCGTACGAGGATGCTGACGATCCCGCCGCAGGTCAGCCCCGCCTCCAGCGCTTCGTCGTCGGTGACTCCGTAGGTCTTCAGCTCCGCCTCGCCCGAGTCGAGGACCTCCAGCGCGACCTCGTACACCGCCCCCTCGACACAGCCGCCGGACACACTTCCGTACACCTCGCCGTTCTCCGCGACCGCCATGGCGGCGCCCGGCCGGCGCGGGGCCGACTTCCAGGTCTGTACGACGGTGGCCACCGCGAAGCGGACCCCGGCGGCCTGCCAGGTGGCGATGGATTCCGCGATGTCCCGCACGTGTGCGCTCCCTTCGCCCGGCCGGAACCGGCCCGACCGGCGCTGCGGCCCGACCGGTGCTGCCCGGCGCGGTCCGGTTCCGCTCGCGGACCACCGGGTCCCGGCGCCTGCCGCCCCGTGCCCGCCGCCTCTCGGATCCGCCCTGCCCGCGCAGCTTGCGCAGT
This sequence comes from Streptomyces odonnellii, assembly GCF_000981895.1. Taxonomy (GTDB): domain Bacteria; phylum Actinomycetota; class Actinomycetes; order Streptomycetales; family Streptomycetaceae; genus Streptomyces; species Streptomyces odonnellii. The sequence continues at coordinate 13,998 of NZ_LATD01000359.1, forward strand.
GGTCGCGGCCCTGTCAACGGCGATCTCAGCAAACGCTTAACCGCGCGCGGCAGCGCCGGACCCGACCCGGATCTCACCCCGGATCCCGTCCGGATCTCGCCTGGCTCTCACCGATCCCGGCGACCTAAGCGACACCTTAAGTCGCGGTTGACTTTCCGCATCCCGAAGAGCCCAATGACCGGGCGTCGACCGGACCGACGGAGAGGAATCGCCCATGCAGGTTCCCGCGCCATTCGAGTACGAACGTGCCACCAGCGTCGACCAGGCCATCGGGCTGCTCGACCGGCTGGGCGACACCGCACGCCTGATCGCGGGCGGCCACAGCCTGCTCCCGATGATGAAGCTGAGACTCGCCAACTTCGAGTACCTCATCGACATCAACGATCTCGCCGGCGAGCTGGGCCACATCACCGTCGAACCGGGGCAGATCCGGATCGGCGCGCTCACCCGCCATCGCGAGCTGCTGGAGTCCGCGGTGCTCGCCGAGACGTTCCCGATCTTCGCCGACGCCGAGCGTGTGATCGCGGACCCCGTGGTGCGCAACCGCGGCACGATCGGCGGCTCCCTCTGCCAGGCCGATCCGTCCGAGGACCTCTCCGCGGTCTGTACGACCCTCGGCGCGAGCTGTGTGATCCAGGGCGCGGGCGGCCGGCGGGTGGTGACGATGGAGGAGTTCCACCGGGGTCCTTACGAGACGGCCGTCGGCGACGCCGAGATGCTGATCGAGGTCCGCTTCCCGGTCCGGCCGTACGGTTCGAGCGCGTACGAGAAGGTCGAGCGGCGCGCGGGCGACTGGGCGGTGGTCTCGGCGGGCGCGGCGGTCTGGCTGGCGGACAGCGCGAGCACGGACACCGACACCGACACCGGAGCGGCAGGTGGCGCGGGAGCGATAGGCGGCGCCCGCCCGGTCATCGCCGGCGCCCGCGTCGGCCTCGCCGCCGTCGGACCCAACACCACCGGACTCCCGGAGATCTCCCGCGCCCTGCGCGGCCTCCCGCCGTCCGAGGAGCTGTACGAGCGGGCCGGCACCATCGCCGCGGCCTCCTGCGAACCGGTCACCGACCGCCGTGGCAGCGCCGACTACAAGCGCCATCTCGCCAAGGAACTGACCGTACGAGCACTGCGCCGCTCCGTGGCCCGCGCCCAGCAGGCCCGTACGAACGGCGGCACCCACAGCAGCACCGGCAACGGCGCCGGTCACCGTACCGGACACGGGAACGGACACCCCCAGGGAGACTGATCATGCAGGTCACCATGACCGTCAACGGCGACGAGGTCACCCGCGAGATCGAGGGCCACCTCCTGCTCGTCCACTTCCTCCGCGACCATCTCGCGCTCACCGGCACCCACTGGGGCTGCGACACCAGCAACTGCGGCACCTGCGTGGTCTGGATGGACGGCGAGCCCGTCAAGTCCTGTACGGTCCTGGCCGCGATGGCGGGCGGCCATGACATCCGTACGGTCGAAGGACTGGAGCGCGAGGGCCGGCTCGACCCCGTACAGCAGGGCTTCATGGAGTGCCACGGCCTCCAGTGCGGCTTCTGCACGCCCGGGATGATGATGACCGCGCGCGCCCTGCTCGACCGTAACAAGGAGCCCTCCGAGCAGGAGATACGGGAAGCCCTGTCCGGCCAGATCTGCCGCTGCACCGGCTATACGACCATCGTCCGCTCCATCCAGTGGGCCGCCGCCGAGGAGGCCGGCACGCGCACCGCCCGCGGCGCGGAGAGCTTCGGACACCGACAGATCCGCCGCGGCGGCCTTGACCGAGCCGAGGCGGACGACCGCGGCGAAGGCCCGGAGCTGAGTAGGCGTCATATCTGCCTCCCAGCGCGACCATGACAACCAGCGAGCTGACGACGTGACGACTGATGACCTGCCCGTCCACCCGCCACGCTATCCCCTGCGCTGTGGGGTGGCCACAGGGACAACAGGCGGACATGACAAACGCAGACGGGGGACGGACGGGGAACGGGCAGGTCGTCAACGGCGGCACACAGCGATCAGCCGGCCACCCCTTCGCCCCCTTCCCGGCCCACCGTGAACCGCGCGTGCAGCTCCCGGGTGTGGTCGACCCGCCGTACCGGACCGGTCAGGGTGGCGGTGGCGGTGAGCCGTATGTCCGTACTGGACGCCCCGATCCGCAGCTCCAGCTCGCCCGGCTCGACGATCCGCCGTCCGTCGCGCCCGGTGAAGGACGCGAGGTCCGCCGGTACGGTCACCGCGACCGCGGCCCGTTCGCCCGCCTCCAGCGGGATCCGTACGTACCCGATCAGCCGCTGCACCGGCTGTACGACGGAGGCGACCGGATCGTGCAGATAGAGCTGTACGACCTCGGCGCCCGCCCGGTCCCCGGTGTTGCGGACGGTGAAGGACAGCTCCAGCGAGCCGTCCGTACCTGCCGAGCCGCTCGCCACCAGGTCCGACCAGTCGAACGACGTGTACGTCAGACCGTGCCCGAAGGCGAACGCCGGGGTGGGATCGATACTGGACACTTCACTGGCCCGGGCCAGCGGCGCCGCCAGATAGGTGGACGGCTGGGCGCCCGGCAGCCGGGGGACGCTGACCGGCAGCCGGCCCGACGGATTGATCCGGCCGCTGAGCACCCCGGCGACGGCCGGCGTGCCCTCCTGCCCGGGGAAGAAGGACTGCACGATGGCCCCGGCCTCCTCGGCGGCGCGGCCGAGCGCGTACGGACGGCCGGCCAGCAGGGTCACCACCAGCGGGGTGCCTCTGCCGCCGACCGCGTCGAGCAGGGCGTCGAGGAGCTGCCCCTGCACACCGGGCAGGTCGAGGCTCTCCGCGTCGCAGCCCTCCCCGCTCGTACCGCGCCCGAAGAGCCCGGCGCGGTCGCCGAGGGCGACGATCACCGCGTCCGCGTCGCGGGCCGCCCGTACCGCCTCCGGGAAACCGCCGGTGTCGTACGTGTCGATGCCCGCTCCGGCGACGGTGACGATCTCGGCCCCGGGGAACTCGGCGGTGAGGGCCTCCCGGAGGGTGGGCAGTCCGATACCTGCGGGGGTGCCGGGGTGCTGGGCGCCGACATGCACCGGGAAGGAGTAGCAGCCCAGGACGGCGGTGGGGGTGTCGCCCTGTGGCCCGATCAGCGCGATCCGGAAGCCGTCCGAGGAACCGGAAGCACCGGACGAACCGGAGCCGCCCGACGGACCTGCCACGCCGCCCGGTCCGTCCACGCCGTCTTCCGTACGGGCCTCCGGCACCGCCAGCGGCAGCGTCCCGTCGTTGCGCAGCAGGATCACCGACCGCTCCGCGAGCCGGCGCGAGACGGCCCGGTGCGCGGGGGAGTCCAGATCGACCGTGCCGCGCAGCGCATCGGTGTCGTACGACGTGCGCCCGGCCAGCACCGGCGGCACCGGGCTCCAGTCCGGGTCGAGCAGCCCCAGCTCCGCCTTCTGGGTCAGCACCCGGAGCAGCGCGCGGTCGATGACCTCCTTCGGCACCTGCCCGGACGCGAGCGCCTCCCGCAGGGGCTCCCCGAAGGTCTTCACCGTGGGGAGTTCGACGTCGACCCCCGCCGTGAGGGCCGCCGTCGCGGCTTCGCCCCAGTCGGCCGCCACGCCGTGCAGGGACTTGAGGAAGGCGACACCGAAGTAGTCGGCCACCACGGTGCCCTGGAAGCCCCAGGTGTCCCGGAGCAGCCCGGTCAGCAGCTCCTCGTCGGCCGCGCAGGGCACCCCGTCGGTATCGGTGTAGGCGTGCATGACGGACCGTACGCCGCTCTCGCGTACGGCCATTTCGAACGGCGGGAGCAGCACATCCGCCCGCTCCCTGGCCCCCATGCTGACCGGCGCGAGATTGCGCCCGCCGCGGGACGCGGAGTAGCCCACGAAGTGCTTGAGGGTCGCGACGATCCCCGCGGACTCCAGGCCCTGGATATAGGCGGTGGCGACGGTGCCCACCAGATACGGGTCCTCGCCGATGGTCTCCTCGACCCGTCCCCAGCGGGCGTCGCGCACCACGTCGAGGACGGGCGCCAGCCCCTGGTGCAGCCCGACCGACCGCATGTCGCGGCCGATCGCGCCGCCCATCTCCCGGACCAGATCCGGGTCGAAGGCCGCGCCCCAGGACAGCGGGACGGGATAGGTGGTGGCGCCCCAGGCGGCGAAGCCCGCGAGACACTCGTCATGGGCCATGGCCGGTATGCCGAACCGGTTGGCGGCGACGATGCGTTCCTGGGTGCGCATCAGGGAGAGCGCGCCCAGGGCCGGATCGACGGGCACCGTGCCGAACGGCCGGGTGAGCTGGCCGAGTCCGGTGGGGAGCAGCTCGTCGAGCGAGGGCGGACGGTCCATGTCGTGCTGGTGCGGGGCGACTTCGGCGCCGTCGGCGGAGGCCCCCGCCCACAGACCGTAGAGCTGGGCGAGTTTCTCCTCCGCGGTCATGGCGGAGATCAGATGGGCGATTCGCTCCGCGCGGTCGCGCTCGGTGATCGCGGTGTGGTGGGTCACTTTCCTCCCACGCCCATCAGCCCCTGGACCAGGGCACGACGGGCGAACAGGTAGACGAGCAGGACGGGCAGCGTGGACAGGACCACGGCCGCCAGCAGCCCGGGGATGTCGATTCCGTACTGGGTCTGGAAGTTGTACAGGCCCAGGGTGAGCACCTTGGTCTCCTCCGACTGGGTCAGTACGAGGGGGAAGAGGAAGCCGTTCCACGCCTGGAGCGCGGAGAACACGACGACGGTCGCGATACCGCTCTTCGACAGCGGGACGACCAACTGGAAGAAGACCCGCCGGGTGCTCGCCCCGTCGATGGCCATGGCCTCGAACAGCTCATCGGTGATGTCCCGCATGGTGCCGGTGAGGATGAGCGTGCAGACGGGCAGGGCGAACGCGGCGGTGGGCAGGATGACCCCGATGAGGTTGTCGTACAGCCCCGCCTTGCTGATCACATAGAACATCGGGACGATCACGGCCTGCGCCGGGATGGCGAGACCGAGCAGGAAGAGCCGGAACACGCTGGAGGTGGCACGGCCCCGGTTCCGTACGATCGCGAAGGCCAGCGGCGGTACGAGAAGCAGCACGATCCCGACCACGCTCGCGGTGACGACCACGGTGTTGAGGAAGTAGCGGCCGAAGCCGTTGGAGAAGTCCTGCGCGTAGTTGGAGAAGGTGAAGGAGCCGGGGAAGGAGAGCGGGCCGCCCTTGCCGTACTCGGCGCGGGACTGGACGCTCGCGCCGAGCATCACGTACAGCGGCAGCGCGACCAGGCAGAGCCAGAGCAGAACGCCCACCCCGGCCAGGTAGTTGGGAGTGCGGCGGCCGATCGGGCGTGTGGAGCGCCGTGTGCGCCCGGTGTGGTGCGTACGGCTCATGACAGGCCGTCCTTCGTGCCGGCCATCTTGTCGTATCCCGAAACCCGCACCACGACCAGCGAGATGACGGTCGCGACGACGACCAGCAGCAGCGCGATGGCCGCTCCGGCGCCGAAGTCGAAGCTCTTGAAGGCCTTTGTGTACATGTAGTAGGCGCTGATGGTGGTGTCGGTGCCCGGCCCGCCCTGGGTCAGGATCAGTACGGTGTCGAAGGTGGTGAGCCCGCCCACCACCATCAGGATCACGGACGTGATGATCGAGTTGCGGAGCTGCGGCAGTGTGATGTGGAAGAACTGCCGTACGGTCCCCGCCCCGTCGATCGCCGCCGCCTGGTAGAGGACCTCGGGGATCGCCCGGGTCGCCCCCTGGTAGATCAGCGCGTGCAGCGGGGTGAACTGCCAGGCGCTCACCAGCACGAGCACGCCGATCGCCCCGGTGCGGTCGCCCAGCAGATTGCCGTCCCCGAACAGCCAGCGCGCCTGCGCCGGCACCCCGAAGTTGGGATCGAGCAGCGCCCGCCACAGCACGGACACCGCCGTGGCGGACAGCAGCAGCGGTACGAAGAAGACCGCGGACAGCACGGCCCTGTTGCGCTGGGGACCGGCCGCCCAGACCCCGAGCAGAATGCTCAGCGGGGTCTGGACCAGCACACCGAGCCCGGTGAGCAGCACACTCAGCCAGAGGCTCTTGATCATCACGGGGTCGTGGAACAGCGTGACCCAGTTGTCGAAACCCGCGAACTCCGGGGCGCCGAGACCGCCCCAGCGGGTCAGGGACAGTACGGCGACCAGCACCAGCGGCACGATCGCGAACAGGCCGAAGAACAGCGCGGCGGGCAGGGCCCAGCCCACCCCGGGCCGGCTGACACCCGTCCGTCCGTCCGGACGTTTGCGGGGGGCGCCGGCGGCGGCACCGGAGACGGTGCCGGGGGCGGCGGCCATGTCGGATTTCATGCTAGGGGCCTCAGGACGTGGTCAGGGCCTGCATGGCCTTGATGAATCCGTCGGCGTCGATCTGCCCGTTGAAGAACTGCTGGACAGCCGTGAGCAGGGGCGTGGCGTTCGTCTGGAGGTACGCCTGGTCCCAGGAGAGCTGGAACGTGGGCGCCTTGTCGACCAGGTCGAACTGGTACTTCAGATACTCCGCGTTGTCCGCCGAGTCCAGGAAGGGGGCGGTGTTCGTGGTGGTGGGCAGATTGCCGATGGCGAGCTGCGCCTCGACGAACTCGTCGGAGTACATCAGCTTCAGGAACTTGGCTATGTCGTCGGCGTGCTCGGTCCGCTTGAGCACCGAGTAGAAGTTGTTGGTGTTGCCGACGACGGCCGCCGGATCGCCCTTGCCGCCCTCGACGGTGGGGAAACTCGTGTAGCCGAGATCCTTCTTCGCGAAGTCGGGGTTGTCGTTCTGGTGGGTCGAGAACTCCCACGAACCCATCAGCTCGAAGCCGGCCTTGCCGGTCGCCAGCAGCGCCGCGGAGCCGCCGTCGGTGAACTTCACGGAGTCGTAGTTGGTGCCGAACGCGCCGGAGTCGACCAGTTCCTTGAGCATGCTCAGCGCCTTCCTGCTGTCGGCGCTCTCCCAGACGCTCTTGTCGCCGGAGAGGGCCTTCTGGAGCAGCTCGGGGCCGGCGATCCGGTCGTACAGGTACTCGAACCACATCAGGGTGGGCCAGCGGTCGCCGCCGCCGAGCGCGATGGGGGTGACGCCCTTCGCCTTCAGCTCGCGGACCGCGTCGAGCAGTTCGTTCCAGGTCTTCGGCGGCTGCACACCGGCGTCCGCGAGCACCGCCTTGTTGTGGAAGAGCAGTACGGGCTGGGTGCCGCGCATGGGGATGCCGTACGCCTTGCCGTCCACCTTGGCCGTGTCGTACACCGACGGCAGGAAGTTCGACTTGAGGCCGCCGAGATCGCCCGGGTTCTTCGCGATCAGGTCGTCGACCGGCAGCAGCAGATCCGCCTTGACGAAGGGCTGGATGCTGCCGCCGCCCCAGTTGAAGAAGACATCGGGGGCCTGCGGGGTGTTGATGATGGTCTGGAGCTTCTGCTGGTAGTCGGCGCCCGGAACGGTGTCCAGGACCGCCTTCACCTCGGAGGTCTTGTTGAAGGTGTCGACGATCTGCTTCTCCACCTTGTTCGCGGAGTCGCCGTAGACCAGGACATGGAACTCCCCGGCGCCGCCGGCGGAGCTGTCGCCACCGCCGCAGGCCGCGAGGCTCAGCCCCAGGGCGAGCGTCACCCCGCCCGCGACGGCTTTCGAGAACCGGCCGCGTGTCATCCGTGCGCGTGTCTTCGCTGCGCTTGTCTTCATCGACAGACCTCTCGACCTTTCGAAAGTATCGGCCACATTGCCGAAAGTATTCTGGCGAGTGACCGTAGAACCCCTCCACGGACCGGTCAACAGCCCGGTCGTCGCGCGACCAAACCGTTACCGACTTGCGGTGACTCCCGGTGGCTTATCCTTCGGTCCATGCGTGATGACAGGAGTGCAGGCCGGGTCACCCTGGCCCAGGTGGCTACGCAAGCCGGGGTTTCGCTCTCGACAGTTTCGAAGGTCCTCAACGGGCGTCCCGATGTCGCGGCGCCGACCCGGGTCAAGGTGGAGGCGCTGCTCGAAGAGCACGGGTACCGGCGCTCGGCGCCCGGCGCGCCCGAGGCACCCCTCATCGAGATCGTCTTCCACGAACTGGACAGCACCTGGTCGATGGAGCTGATCAGAGGCGTGCAGAACATCGCCAAGGAGACCGGGGTGAGCGTGGTCCTCACCGAGACCGGCACCCGGCACTCCCCGGGCGCGGACTGGGTCGAGGGGGTGCTGCGGCGGCGCCCGCTCGGGGTGGTGCTGGTCTTCTCGACGCTTCCGGACGACCTCAAGAAGAAGCTGTGGTCCCGGGCCATCCCCTTCGTCATCATCGACCCGGCGGGCGACCCCGAGCCCGATGTGCCCTCGGTCGGCTCCGCCAACTGGGCGGGCGGGCTCGCCGCCACGCGGCATCTCACCGAGCTGGGCCACCGCAGGATCGCGGTGATCACCGGCCCCGAGGACATGATGTGTTCGCTGGCGCGGCTCGACGGCTTCCGCTCGGCGATGAGCATGGCCGGCCTCGACGTCGATCCGGAGCTGGTGCGCTTCGGCGACTTCCATGTCGAGTCGGGGCGTACGCACGCGATGGAGCTGCTCGGCGCTCCCGACCGGCCGACCGCGATCTTCGCGGGCAGCGACCTCCAGGCGATGGGGGTGATGGAGGCGGCCCGGGTGCTGGGGCTGCGGATCCCGGCGGACCTGTCGGTGGTCGGGTACGACGACATCCCGCTGGCGCAGTGGTCGAGCCCGGCGCTGACGACGGTGGACCAGCCGCTGGTGGCGATGGCGGAGGAGGCGGCGCGGATGCTGCTGAGGCTGCGGAAGTCGGACCAGGCGGACGCGCGGATCGAGTTCGGGACGAGGCTGGTGGTACGGGACAGCACGGCGCGGCTGACACCGGGGCCGTCGGGCGGGAACGGCCCGTCCGGCGATTGAGGGCGGTGGGGGCTGTGGTGGTGGCTTGAGGGTCGTGGGCGATGGAGGGC
>NZ_LATD01000036.1 GCF_000981895.1 Streptomyces odonnellii
TCTCGTGGGCTCGGAGATGTGTATAAGCGCCACCCCTCGGGCACCCCGCCCCGCTCCCATTCCTGTCCCTGTTCCCGTTCCTGTCCCCCGTTCCGGCCCGAAGGCTTTCCGCTCGAAGGCTCGGCGGGCCTCAGCCGGCCTCAGTCGCCGATCAGCGCGTCCACGAACGCCTCGGGCTCGAACGGCGCCAGATCGTCCGCGCCCTCGCCCAGCCCCACCAGCTTCACCGGTACGCCCAGCTCCCGCTGCACCGCGATCACGATGCCGCCCTTCGCCGTACCGTCCAGCTTGGTCAGCACGATGCCCGTGATGTCCACGACCTCCGCGAACACCCGCGCCTGCACCAGCCCGTTCTGTCCGGTCGTCGCGTCCAGCACCAGCAGCACCTCGTCCAGCGGCCCGTGCTTCTCCACGACCCGCTTGACCTTGCCCAGCTCGTCCATCAGCCCGGTCTTGGTGTGCAGCCGGCCGGCGGTGTCGATCAGCACCACGTCCGCGCTCTCCGCGATGCCCTCCTTGACCGCGTCGAAGGCGATCGACGCGGGGTCGCCGCCCTCGGGCCCTCGTACCGTACGAGCCCCGACCCGCTCCCCCCAGGTCTGGAGCTGATCGGCCGCCGCCGCCCGGAAGGTGTCCGCCGCGCCGAGGACGACCGACCGGCCGTCCGCGACCAGTACCCGCGCCAGCTTGCCGGTCGTGGTGGTCTTCCCGGTGCCGTTGACCCCGACGACCAGTACGACGGCGGGGGTGTCCAGCACGCTCTCGGTCTTCACCGCGCGGTCGAAGTCCGTGCCGAGGAGCTGTACGAGTTCGTCCTTGAGCAGCGCGCGCAGCTCGTCCGGCGTCCGCGTGCCCAGGACGCGTACCCGCTCCCGCAGCCGCTCGACCAGTTCCTGTGTGGGGGCGACACCGACATCCGCGGTCAGGAGGGTGTCCTCGACCTCCTCCCAGGTGTCCTCGTCGAGGTGCTCGCGGGACAGCAGGGTGAGCAGTCCCTTGCCGAGGGAGCTCTGCGAGCGCGCGAGCCGGGCGCGCAGCCGGACCAGTCGGCCCGCCGTCGGCTCGGGGATCTCGATCGCCGGGGCGAGCGGCTCGGCGACGGCCGTGTCCTCGACCGCGACCGTGGTGGCGCCGGAGTCGGGGAGGCCGACCTCCTCGATGGTGCGGCGCGGTTCGTCGTGCGGCTCCTCCGCCTCGTCGCCGACGTGCGGTTCGGCGGGCGGGGCTGTGATGGTCGGCGTGCTCGGCGGTGCGGGCGGCAGTTTTTTCTTCCTGCGGCTGCCGACCACAAGCCCGCCGATCGCGACGACCGCGACCAGGGCGATGACTACAACAAGGATGACGGTTTCCACCACCTCATCTTCGCAGGGGACGAGCGGTGGTGCCGCGACGGCGTCCTGGGCCGGATCAGCCCATCTCCTCCAGCGTTCTGCCCTTGGTCTCCTTCACGAACAGCAGCACGAACGGAATGGAGAGCACGGCGAAGAATGTGTAGATGAGGTAGGTCCCCGAGAGATTCCAGTCGGCCAGGCTCGGAAAGCTCGCGGTGATCGTCCAGTTGGCGATCCACTGGGCCGCGGCGGCGACACCGAGGGCGGCGGCCCGGATCCTGTTCGGGAACATCTCGCCGAGGAATACCCAGACGACGACACCCCAGGACAACGCGAAGAAGAGCACGAACACATGGGCCGCGATCAGCGCGACTGTTCCCTGGGTGGCGGGCAGTCTGCCGTTGACGAGAGGGGCGGAGAACGCCCAGGCCTCACAGGCGAGCGCGAGTGCCATTCCCGTGGATCCGACGAGCGCGAGTGGCTTCCGGCCGACCCGGTCCACCAGCACCATCGCGATGGCGGTACCGATGATGTTCACGATCGACGTGGTGAACGAATAGAAGAACGAGCCGGACGGATCGATGCCTACCGACTGCCAGAGCGTCGCCGAGTAGTAGAAGGCGACATTGATACCGACGAGCTGCTGGAACATCGAGAGCCCGATGCCCACCCAGACGATCGGCAGGAAGTAGAACCGGCTGCCCTTCAGATCCCGGAAAGTCGATGTGTGTTCACGGCGCATCGCCAGCTCGATCTCGGCGGCCCGGGCGTCCAGATCGACATCCTTGCTCTCGATCCCGGCGAGCACCTCCTTGGCGTCCCGGGTCCGGCCCACGGAGATCAGATAGCGCGGCGATTCGGGAATGGCCAGGGTGAGTAGCCCGTACAGCAGCGCGGGCACGATCATCACGCCGAGCATCCACTGCCAGGCCTCAAGGCCGAGCAGCCGGCCGCGCTGATCGCCGTCTGCGAGCCGGAGGATGCCGAAGTTCACAAGCTGGGAGACGGCGATACCGATGACGATGGCCGCCTGCTGGAAGGAGCCGAGCCGGCCGCGGTAGGCGGCGGGGGAGACCTCGGCGATGTACGCGGGGCCGATCACCGACGCCATGCCGATCGCGAAGCCGCCGATGATCCGCCAGACCGCCAGGTCGTAGATGTCGAAGGGCAGCGCGGAGCCGACGGCGCTGACGGTGAAGAGCGCGGCGGCGATCCGCATGCAGCGGATACGCCCGATCCGGTCGGCGATCCGGCCCGCGGTGGCCGCGCCGATCGCACAGCCGATCAGCGCGATGGCGATGACCTGGGCGAGGGCGGCGGAGCCGATGCCGTACCGGCTGCGGATCGCCTCGACCGCGCCGTTGATCACCGAACTGTCGTAGCCGAAGAGGAAACCGCCCATCGCGGCGGCGGCCGTGATGAAGACGACATGGCCGAGGTGTTCCGGGCGAGCGGCCCGGCCCCCGGTCGACGGCGGCGTCTCCGCTGCGCTGGTCACATGGTCTCCTGGGGCCGCCCGGCCGCGTCGGGCGTGCGTCGGCGTGCGGCGAGCCCTTCCAGTGGGGCACAGCTCGCGGCTGCCCACCACCCGGCGGTGGAAACGGCCGGAGGCGGTACGAGTGGTACGGGTGGTACGGGGACGGGGCCGGGCCCGGGCGTTCCGTCCGCGGCCCGGGCGCGGTGTGCCTGCGGCTCGCCTGAGGCTTGCCCGTGACTCCCCCTCGGCTCGCGCGACTGACCGTCAGCGCAGCCGCTGGCTGATGACTTTGGAGACCCCGTCGCCCTGCATGGACACCCCGTACAGCGCGTCCGCGACCTCCATCGTCCGCTTCTGATGCGTGATCACAATGAGCTGGGAGCTTTCCTGGAGCTCCTGCATGATGCGGATCAGCCGCTGGAGATTGGTGTCGTCGAGGGCCGCCTCGACCTCGTCCATCACATAGAACGGGCTCGGCCTGGCCTTGAAGATGGACACCAGCAACGCGACGGCTGTCAGGGACCGTTCGCCGCCGGAGAGCAGCGAGAGCCGCTTCACCTTCTTGCCCGGGGGCCTGGCCTCGACATCGACCCCGGTGGTGAGCATGTTCTCCGGGTCGGTCAGGACCAGCCGCCCCTCGCCACCGGGGAAGAGCCGGGAGAAGACCCCCTCGAACTGGACGGCCGTGTCCCGGTACGCCTCGGTGAAGACCTGCTCGACGCGCTCGTCGACGCTCTTCACCACCTGGAGCAGATCCGCGCGGGTCTTCTTGAGGTCCTCGAGCTGCTCGGACAGGAACTTGTGCCGTTCCTCGAGCGCCGCGAACTCCTCAAGGGCGAGCGGATTCACCTTTCCGAGCTGCTGGTAGGCCCGTTCGGCCGACTTGAGCCGCTTCTCCTGCTCGGACCGTACGTACGGCTTCGGCTGATTGCGCGGGTGCGCGGGGTCCTCGGGCAGTTCCTCGCCCTCGGCGGGCGGAGACGGCGGTACGAGCTGATCCGGGCCGTATTCGGCGATCAGCCCGGCCGGTTCGACGCCCAGCTCCTCCAGGGCCCTGGTCTCCAACTGCTCGATCCGCAGCCGTTTCTCGGCGCCGAGGACCTCGCCGCGGTGGACGGAGTCGGTGAGCTTGTCCAGCTCGTTCTTGAGGTCGCGGCCCTGGTTGCGCTCGGCGACGAGTTCCCGTTCGCGTTCCGCCTTGGCGGTCTCGGCGGCGGCGCGCTCGGCCTCGGCCCGTACGACCGACACCTCGACATGCGCGAGGAGCTGGCGGGCGCCGGCCGCGACGGCTCCGGCGATCTCGGCCTCGTGGCGCAGCCTGGCCCGCCGCTGCTCGGCGCGCGCCCGCGCGGCGCGCTCGGCGCGCGCCCCCCGGTCGAGTGCGTCGGCCCGGCCCGCGAGCCCCTTCACCCGCTCCTCGTGGGTACGGACCTGGAGACGGGCCTCCATCTCGGTCTGGCGCGCGTTGGCACCGTCGGCGGCGAGCCGGTCCCGTACGGAGGTGTCGGGCTCCTCCTCTCCTTCCCCGAAGGGGGATGCCTCCTCGGCGACGAGCAGCCGCTCGGTCAGCTCCTCCACCTCCTGGGTGGCGCGCTCCAGCGCCTCCTGGGCCTTGGCGACGGCCGCGGCGGTACGTTCCGCCTCGCCCACGGCGCCCCGGGCCTGCCCGGAGAGCCGGCCCAGCCGCCCCGAGACGGCGGACTTCTCCCGGTCGGCGGCCCGGCGCCGCTCCCCCAGCTCCTCCACGAGCGCCGTGCACTCGGCACGCCGCTCGGTCGCGCGCCGCCGCGTCTCGTCCAGCTCCCCGCACCGTACGACCAGCTCGGCCAGCTCGCCGGCGGCCTCGTCCACGGACGCCCGGACCTCCAGCAGACTGGGCGCGCCCGCGGACCCGCCCTGCGCGAAGTGCGCCCCGAGCGCATCGCCCTCGGCGGTAACGGCGATCACCCCGGGCCGCGCGCGGACGAGTTCCTCGGCGTCGTCGAGCGACGCGACCACCACGGCGTCCCGCACCATCCACCGCACGGCCTCGATGAGCCCGGCGGGCCCCCGGACCAGCTCCCCCACCGCGATCCGATCCCCGTCGCGGCCGGACGCCCCGTACTGCCCCGGCAGCCCGTCGGCCGCACCGGATCCCGATCCCGACGGCGTGTCCCCGCCGGAGACGGACGGCCCGCCGTCACCTGCCCGCGCGGGGGCAGGGAACCCGCCGGCCGATGCCCCCGGCTCGGCCGGCGGCCCGCCCGCCTGTACGGGCAGCCCGGCACCGTCACCACGCACGGACGCCTGCGCGTGCGAACCACCAACCGAGCCCGGCCGGGATCCCTGTCCGGCGTCGGCAGCCCGCACAGGCAGGCCACCGGACACGCCGACCTCCGTGACCGAACCACTCGCGCCGTCACCACCCGCCTGCGCGGGCACCCCACCGCCCGCGCCGGCCTCCGCCCGGCCGAGGCCCGCGCCACCGGCACCGCCCACCTGCGCGGAGACCTCACCGGCCGGGCCATGCTGCCCCGGCACCCCGCCGCCCGGGCCCGGCGCCGGCTCAGGGTGGGCGCCGGCTCGGTTCGATGCCGGGGCCGCCGACTCGGCCGCCTGCGCGGGTAGGCCCACCGGCCCGCCCGGTGCCGGCGTCCGCTCCGTCGACACCAGCAGTGACGCCCTGCCCGCGTCCTCCGACCTGAGCAGTCGGATCGCCTCGGCCGCCGCCGACGGGTTCGTCACCGCGATCGCGTCCGCCGCCGCGCCCAGGGCCGCGGAGACCGGGATCTCGTAGCCCGGGGTGACCGTCAGGAGTTCCGCGGCCGGACCGAGGACGCCGGTGAGGCGGTCGCGGGCGGCGAGGAGTGCGCCGGTGCCGTCCTTGCGGCGGAGGCCCAGGGCGAGCGCGTCGTGGCGGGCGGCGACCGCCGCGCGATCGCGCTCCGCCGCAGACGCCGCCTCGCGCGCCGCCGTCAGCGCGGCCTCCGCCTCCGCCTGGGCACCGCGCGCCGCCTCGTACCGCCCCGCCAGCTCGTGGTCGTCGGCGTCCAGGCCGTCCACCTCGGCCTTGAGCTGCTCGTACTCCTCCTGAGCGGCCGCCGCCCGCTCCCGCGCCTCGTCCCGCGCCGCAGCGAGCCGGCCGATCTCCGCCTGGGCCGAGGCGGCCCGGCTGCGGGCCGCGTTCACCTGGCCGGTCAGCCGGGCCAGGCTCTCGCGCCGGTCCGCGATCGCCCGCGCCGCGTCCTTCAGCCTGCGCTCCTCCGCCGCCAGCGCCCGCTCCAGCTCGGCGCGGTGCGCGACGGTGTCCTCGCGCGCGTGCTCCGCCGCCTCCAGCGCGGCTTCCAGCTCCGCCTCCTGCTCACGGATCCGGGCCGCCTCGCGCTCCATGTCCTCGGGGTCACGCCCCCGCGGCTCCTCCGTCGGCGCCGCCGTCGCGCTCTTGACCCGCGCGTCGGCCAGCGAGACCGTACCGCGCACCCGCTCCGCGAGCTGCGACAGCTCGTACCACGTCTGCTGGGCACGCTGAAGCCGCGGCGCGAGCCGCCGTACCTCGTCCTCCAGCGCCGCCTCCCGCGCCAGCGCCGTCTTGAGCCGCCCCTCCGCGTCCTCCTTGCGCTGCTTCAGCTCCGCCTCGTCCGCGATCTCCGTACGCAGCGCCTCCCGCAGCCGTACGAGATCGTCGGCGAGCAGCCTCAGCCGCGCGTCGCGCAGATCGGCCTGGATGACGGCGGCCCGGCGCGCGACCGCGGCCTGCCGCCCGAGCGGCTTGAGCTGGCGGCGCAGCTCATCGGTGAGGTCCTGGACCCTGGCCAGGTTCGCCCGCATGGCGTCCAGCTTCCGCAGCGCCTTCTCTTTGCGCTTGCGGTGCTTCAGTACGCCCGCCGCCTCCTCGATGAAGGCCCGGCGCCCCATCGGGTCGGCGTGCAGGACCGAGTCGAGCTGGCCCTGCCCGACGATCACATGCATCTCGCGGCCGATGCCCGAGTCGGAGAGCAGCTCCTGGATGTCGAGGAGCCGGCACGTGTCCCCGTTGAGCTGGTACTCGCTGCCGCCGTTGCGGAACATGATCCGGGTGATCGTGACCTCGGCGTAGTCGATCGGCAGCGCGCCGTCGGAGTTGTCGATGGTCAGCGAGACCTCCGCGCGCCCGAGCGGCGGCCGCCCGGTCGTCCCGGCGAAGATCACATCCTCCATCTTGCCGCCGCGCAGCGACTTGGCCCCCTGCTCGCCCATCACCCAGGAGAGCGCGTCCACGACATTGGACTTGCCCGAGCCGTTCGGCCCCACGACACAGGTGATGCCGGGCTCGAAGCGCAGGGTCGTGGCCGAGGCGAAGGATTTGAACCCGCGAAGGGTCATGGCCTTGAGATGCACGCCGCTGGACTCTACCCCGCCCCGATCGTCCGCTGCCGGTTTCACCGCCGAACCCGCAGGGCACATCAGACGTTAAGAAAGTCGTTGCGGCGCCAACAAAGCCTCGTACAGCGGAAGATGGGAAGAAAGAAGGGACGCCGAAGCGTCCCTTGCATATTCTTGCGAGAGTGTTTCTCACCTGTACCCGAGGGGGGCAGTCGTCAGGTGAGCGCAGGCTCCGCCTGGTGTACGTCAATGTCGATGCCGTCGAGCAGCGACTCTCCAGGGTGCTGTGCGACGGCCGCGTTCAGGGCGTCGTTCTCGGACTGGATCCGTACGAGTTCGGATTCGAGGTCCTGAACGCGCTGCTGAAGCCGTCGCATCTCGGCGAGGAGTCGCGGGTCGGAACCGCCGACATAACCGAGAAGCGCCTTTGCCATGATGGATGGTCCTCCACACTGAGTGACCGACCGGATGCGGTGTGGGTCGTGAGGGAAATCGCACCCGCGGTGCTTGGCAGTGCTTGTGCTGCTGCGGTTCTTTCCTGCCAAACAGCTGAGGTGCGCGGGGATTCCAGAGTCTCACCAAAAAGTTTGACGGTCAACACGATCACAGCCCGTGCCGACGGGCCGCCCGCGGGACAGGGCCGCGGCCTGCGCGGCGCCGGCTCCCCCGCGGTGCCCGGAGGGCATCGAGATCGTCGTTAACCGGGCAGCCTGGCACGGCCGGCCGTTCTTGGCAACCACCAGGTCATCGCGGGCTTGCGCATGTGCCCGGGGCATGGGGGCGGGTTCCGGACAGCCCCGCCGGAGGGGGACGCTCAGCGGATCGCGAAGGTCTCGTAACCCCCGCGCGGGGTGTCCCAGATCTCAGTCACTCCGTCTACGCGCCCGGGTGTGTCGGAGGAGCGCAGCCACTCCAGCAGACGGTGGCAATTCTCACGTGAGCCCTCGGCGACGACCTGCACCCGGCCGTCGTCCAGATTCAGCGCGAATCCGGTGAGACCCCCGATCTCCAGGGCGTTCGCCCTGGTGAACCAGCGGAATCCCACTCCCTGCACCCGGCCGCGCACCCAGGCCGTGAGCCGTACGTTCTCCGTCATGCCCGCAAGCATGCCCGTAAGCCGGCCGGCCGAATGCTCACGAGGCCCAGCGGCCCCACCTGCCATGCCGTACAGTCCCGTCGCAATGAGCCTCACTCGTACGGGTGAGTCCCATTGCCGTCGAGAAGCACGCCGCCGTCGAGAAGCATGAGGAAGGCCCGCAGATGGGACGCCATCGACGCTCCGCCGCACCCGCCGCGCCCGCCATGCCCGCCGCCGGGGAGTACGACGGTACGGCGGCGGTCCGCCACCGGGGCGGGGCGCGCAGGAAGGGGCGGGCTGTCGCCCCCATCCGTACGGGCCTGCTCGGCGCCTCGGCGGCGATGGCCGTCGGCGCGGTCGCCGTGGCCTCGGGCCTGCTGCCGGGCGGCGACGAGTACACCGTGGGCGGCAGTGCCCCGGACGGGCGGATAAGCACCGAGGGCGCGTCCGAGCCGGAGCAGCAGGGCGGAGCGTCCACGGAACCGACGCGCGAGACCTCCGCGTCCCCGTCGGTCACCGCCACGCCGACCGGGTCCCCCTCGAAGCGGGCCACCCCCACCGCGGCGAAGCCGTCCGTCCCCGCGCAGCGCACGAGGACCACCGCGCCCGTGACGCCGAAGCCGGAGGCGGAGCCGAAGCGGCAGAGCGCCTCCCCGTTCGTCAGCAAGACGCCGGTGCCGGAGCAGACCACGAAGCGGGTCGTCGAGACGCCGGCCGCGCCCAGCTCGGCCGTGGCCGCCGTGCTCGGACTGGTCAACGCGGAGCGTGCGCAGGCGGGCTGCGGGCCGGTCCGGGCCGACGCCGGGCTGACCGCGCTGGCGCAGGACTTCAGCGAGGACATGGCGGCGCGCGGTTTCTTCGATCACACCGACCCCGACGGCAGGACGCCCTGGGACCGGGCCGAGAGCGCGGGCGTCGAGGGCCTGGGCGGCGAGAACATAGCCCGTGGCCAGGCCACCGCGCAGGCGGTGATGGACTCCTGGATGAACAGCGAGGGCCACCGCGCGAACATACTGAACTGCGACTACACCCGGCTGGGCGTCGGGGTGCACACCGCCTCCGGCGGCCCCTGGTGGACGCAGGACTTCGGCTTCTAGATCCTGACGCCACGCGGAAAGCCGCCCAGGTCGCTCCGCTCACCAACAGAAAGCGCCGCCCTTCGGGTGGCGCTTTCCGGCTGTAGGGTGCCGATATGGACGTTTCCGCCTTCGACGTGTTCTCCCGGCAGTGCCCCTCGCGCGCCACGCTGGAGCATGTCACCGGCCGCTGGGGCAGCCTCACCCTCGGCGCGCTGTACGAGAGCGGCTGCCGCTTCAACGAACTGCGGCGGCGGATCGACGGCGTGAGCGAGAAGATGCTCTCCCAGACCCTGCACGCCCTGGAGCGCGACGGGCTGGTGCGCCGCGACGCGCAGCCGGTCAATCCGCCCCGGGTCGACTACGACCTGACTCCGCTGGGGCGGGAGATCGCCGGGTCGCTGCTCGGTCTCATCCGTTTGGTCGAGGGGCGGATGCCGGAGGTGCTCACGGCACGGGAGCGTTACGACACGCCGCGCGGGGGCCGCTGACAGCGCGGGCAGAAATAGCTGGACCGGTTCATCCAGGGCCGGCGGCGGATCGGGGTCCCGCACCGTCGGCACGGCTGGTCCTCACGCCCGTACGCGTCCAGTGACCGGTCGAAGTAGCCCGATTCGCCGTTCACGTTTATGTACAGGCTGTCGAAGCTGGTGCCGCCGGCCGCGAGCGCCGCGTTCATCACCTCGCGTGCGTACGTGAGCAGCTCGGCGGAGCGCGGCCGGGTCAGGGTCGCGGTCGGCCGCTCGTAGTGCAGCTTCGCGCGCCAGAGCGCCTCGTCCGCGTAGATGTTGCCGACGCCGCTGATCAGCGACTGGTCGAGCAGTGCGCGCTTGACGGTGGTACGGCGCTGCCGCAGCGCGGTGTGGAAGGCGTCGTCGTCGAAGGCCGGGTCGAGCGGGTCCCTGGCGATGTGCGCGATGACATCGGGCAGGCCGTCGGGGGTGGTGTCGTGGAGGGAGAGGCCGCCGAAGGTGCGCTGGTCGACGAAGCGCAGCTCCGTACCGAGGCTGTCGGCGAAGCGGAGCCGGATCCGCAGATGCTTCTCGTCGGGGGCGTCCTCCGGTCTGACGAGGAGCTGGCCGCTCATCCCGAGATGCCCGAGGATCGCGGTGCCGGAGTCGGTGTCGGAGTCGGTGTTGGTGTCGGCAAGGGGCAGCCACAGGTATTTGCCGCGGCGGCGGGCCGTACCGATCGTGTGCCCCTTGAGGCGGGCCGCGAAGTCCTCGCCGCCCGCGAGATGGCGCCGGACCGCGCGCGGGTGCAGCACCTCGGTCTCGGCGACGGTCCTGCCGCCGACCCAGCGCTCCAGTCCACGCCGGACGACTTCGACCTCGGGCAGCTCGGGCAAGGGGACTCCTCGGACTCCTCGGAACAGACGGCGGTACGGCGTACGCCCCTCGTGCCGGACCTCGGCGCGAGGGGCGTACGGGAAGGGAGCGGCCGGTCAGGCGGCCGGGTCGGCCGGTGCCTGTTCCGGCGGGTCCGGTTGCGAAGAGGTGTCGGCGGCCCCTCCACTCCCAGCGCCTTCGGCGTCGGTCCCGGCCTGGTCACCGGTCCCGGCCGCGGTGGCGTCGGTCCCGGCTCCGGCGGCCGCACGCTCCGCCGCCGCCCGGTCGTCCGCCGCGGTCCTGATCGCCCGCCAGGCGGACTCCGCCGCCTGCTGCTCCGCTTCCTTCTTGCTGCGGCCGGTGCCGGTGCCGTACGAGACACCACCGACGCGGGCGGCAGCAGTGAAGGTCTTCTCGTGGTCGGGACCCGTTTCCGTGACGAGATACTCGGGAACCCCGAGGCTCTCCGCCGCGGTCAGCTCCTGGAGACTGGTCTTCCAGTCCAGGCCGGCCCCGAGGTTGGAGGACTTCTCGATCAGCGGGTCGAAGAGCCGGTGCACCAGCTCGGACGCCGCGTCGAGGCCCTGGTCGAGATAGACCGCGCCGATCACCGCTTCCAGGGTGTCGGCGAGGATGGACGCCTTGTCCCGGCCTCCCGTGCCCTCTTCGCCCCGGCCGAGCCGGATGAAGGAGCCGAGTTCCAGGCCGCGGCCCACTTCCGCCAGCGCACGTGAGTTGACCACCGCGGCCCGCAGCTTGGCCAGTTGGCCTTCGGGCAGATCGGGGTGGGTGCGGTACAGCGTGTCCGTGACCACCAGGCCGAGCACCGAGTCCCCGAGGAATTCGAGCCGTTCGTTGGTGGGCAGACCGCCGTTCTCGTACGCGTACGAACGGTGGGTCAGCGCTCGGACCAGAAGGGCGGTCTCGAGCTGATACCCGAGCCGCCCTTCCAGAAGCGTGTGGGACGAGGCCGAACTGACATTGTCTGGCTGCTTCTTGTCAGGGGACAGTTCAGACATCGAGCCTCTCACCAGCCGCTCAGACCTCGAGGACCTGGCGCTTGTTATAGGTGCCGCAGCTCGGGCACGCGATGTGCTGAAGCTTCGGCTCCTGGCAGCGCTCGCACGCAACCAGGGTGGGGACCGCAGCCTTCCACTGCGACCGGCGGTGGCGCGTGTTGCTGCGCGACATCTTCCGCTTCGGAACAGCCACGGCTACTTCTCCTGCTTCTCGTCGGCGCCCGCTTCGGCGCCGCCCATGTTGTCCTTCTCGCCGTCCTTGGCGGTCTCGGCGAGTCCCTGCAGTGCCGCCCAACGGATGTCGACGGCGTCATGGTGGTGACCCGGGCTCTCGTCCAGCCTGATCCCGCACTCGGAACACAGGCCGCCGCAGTCCTCCCGGCACACCGGCTGCATCGGCAGTGCGAGTACCACCGCGTCACGCAGCACCGGTTCGAGGTCGAACAGTCCGTCCTCGATGAAGAGCCTGTCCTCGTCGTCCTCGGCATCGTCGTCCGGTTCCGCACGGGTGCGGCCCCGGTCGTCGGTGTCGTGGTACGAGAACAGCTCCTGGAAATCCGCCGCCACCTCCTGGCGCAGCGGCTCCAGACACCTTACGCACTCCCCCTCGACGGCCGCACGGGCGGTGCCCGTCGCGAGCACGCCCTCCATGACCGATTCGAGGCGGAGGTCCAGCTCCACGGGCGCGCCCTCGGGCGTCCCGATCACCCCCGCGATACCGAAGTCCTTGGGGGCGGGTGCCGAGCGGGTAAGCCTCTGGAGCGCACCTGGGCGCCGCCCCAGCTCGTGTGTGTCGAACACGAGGGGGTTGCGGTGGTCGAGGCGCGCGTTCAGGACTTTTCCCGCTTTCGGATCGTGAGGGGGCCGCTACGTCGCGGAAGCGAAACGGGCAGCGTAGGTCACCGTCTTACACGCGACCGAAGAGCCAGGGTACTGGACCGGCCGCCATAGGCCCAATCCGGTCCCCCGGCACATCAGGCCCGGCAGCCGGTGCCGCAACCGCCACAGCGGGAGCCGGACCGGCCCCCGGCCGGGGCCGGGTCAGCGCCCCTGCTCGTACCGGCGGAGCTGCTCCATGTCGATCATGCTGGTGTCGAAGAAGCTGGTCTCGTCGAGGGAGCCCTGCTGGCCGGCGGGCGCGGGCAGCGCCGGAAGTTCCGCCTGGGGCGCGGCCGGCTGCTGCCAGGCATAGTCCGAATCGTACCGGCCGTACCCCTGGTTCTGCTGCTGGCCCTGGCCGTAGTCCTGCTGCTGGTACGCGTACGGGTCCTGCTGGTAGCCGTAGGCGTCCTGCTGCTGGTATCCGCCGTAGCCCGCGTCGGCCGTGGCGTACGCGGGGTCCTGGTAGGCCGTCTCGGGGTACCCGGTGGCGGCGGGCTGTGCGTAGGCGGGCGCGGGGTCGGCGTACGGCTGCTGTGCCGGTACGGGCGGGACCTCGGCCGGGACCACGGG
>NZ_LATD01000360.1 GCF_000981895.1 Streptomyces odonnellii
CTCTCCAGCACGCCCTTGCCCGGATCCCCGACCAGCGTGACCTTCAGGTTCTCCTTCTCGCGGAACTTCGCGAGCTTCTCCGGCTTGTCCGGGGACACCCCGATCACGTCGTAACCGGCGTCGGCCAGCAGCCCGAGGTTGTCCGTGAAATCACAGGCCTGCTTGGTGCACCCTGGAGTGAGGGCGGCGGGGTAGAAGTAGACGATGACCTTGCGGCCCTTGTGGTCCGCGAGCGAGACGTCGCTGCCGTCCGCGTCGGGCAGGGTGAAGGCGGGGGCGGTGTCGCCGGGCTTGAGTCGCTCGCTCATGGTTCTCCTCGGTGGAGGTCGGGTGTACGCGGCCGAGCGTAATCGGGGGTGCCGCCGGGTGCGGCCACGGTGAAGCTGACAGACTGTCGAGGAAGTACTGAATCGAGTACTGAACGCAGTACGGACGAGGCACTACCGGACACGACGACGGAGGCAGCGCGGTGTCGGATTCCAGGACCCCGGCGCAGATCGAGGCGGACATCATCCGCAGGCGCGGGCAGCTCGCCGAGACGCTGGACGAGATCGGGGTGCGGGTGCACCCGAAGACGATCGTCGGCGACGCGAAGGCCCGGGTGGTCTCCAGTGTGGATCACACGGCCGGGCGTGCGTTCGTGGCGGTGAACAAGGTGGTGTCGGGGGTACGGGCGCAGTTCGTCGGGCTCGACGGCGGGCCGCGGCTGGACCGGCTGGTGCCGGTGGCGCTGGTGGCGGTCGGGGTCGTGGGGCTGCTGGCGGTGTCGGTACGGCGCCGTCGGCGCTGACGCCCCCCGGCGACGGATCGTCGGACCGCCGGGGGCCGTGGGGTTTACCCCTGTGGCATACGGCATGAACTTGAGCAGGTAGGTTCTGGGACGTGAGCGAGAAACCCCTCAGCCAGCTCGGCAGGCACGACCAGCACGACAAGCTGCCCATCCGGATGCTCCATGACCGGGTCCTGGTCAGGACGGACATCCCGGAGGGTGAGCGGCGCTCGTCCGGCGGCATCGTCATTCCCGCGACGGCCGCGGTGGGCCGGCGGCTGGCCTGGGCCGAAGTGGTGGCCGTGGGCCAGAACGTACGGACGGTGGAGCCGGGGGACCGGGTGCTGTACGACCCCGAGGACCGGGCCGAGGTCGAGGTGCGCGGGGTGGCGTACGTCCTGATGCGGGAGCGCGATCTGCACGCGGTCGCCGCCGACCGGTTCGAGGGTTCCGAGGATTCGACCGGGCTGTATCTGTAGCGGTCGCGCCAGCGGCCGCATCTGTGTGGCCGCTGCGATTTCACCCGCCCCGCGAACCCAAAGAGCCCCGAGCCCAAAGAGCCCGGGGCTCCGCGGCTCGGAGCCCAATGAGCCCCGGGACCCAGCACCGCAGGACCCGGGGCCCAGCACCCCGCGATGCGGCCGGATCACCAGTCGAGGCCAGGGATCCTCCGGCCGGCCGGGCTGCTGCCCGTACTCCATCCGTAGCTGTTCGTACCGCCGGGCCTGTTGTCGTCGATGTCGCCCAGACCGGAGTCGGCACTTCCGCCGAAGGGCGCTGCCTGTCCCAGCGACGCTCCCTGGCCCTGGCCCTGGCTCTGGCCCTGGCCCTGGCCGCGGGTCGGTCCGTACAGCCGGCTGTGCGGAACGTACGACTGCCCCGGGTAGCCGCCCCCGCTGGTGTGCGCCATGCTTCCGGGCCTGGCGGGGGTCCGTCCGTCCGTGCGGTCCTGGTTCGGGTACGGGCCCAGCTCCAGCGCCTCGTCGTCGGAGCCGGGCAGCGGGCCGTTGCCCGGCCCGTCCTTCACGATCCCGTCCGCCGAGTCCGCCGAGTCCGACGAGCCGGGCGATTCCGGTGAGTCCTCCGAGGACGAGAACCGGCTCGACCCCTCCTCGGTCCGCAGGTCAAAGTCCTTTGCCTGGCTGTCCTTGAGCACGTCCGCCGTGAACTGCCCCCAGATCTCGGCCGGCGGGCCGCCCCCGTTGATCCGGGTCTGGCCGAGCGCCCCGTACAGCGGCCTCTGCGCGGCGGTCTTCGGGTCGGCGCCCATCATCGCGATGACCGTCGTCAGATCCGGGGTGTAGCCGGCGAACCAGGCGGCCTTGTCGTCCTCCGCCGTCCCCGTCTTGCCCGCCGCGGGGCGGCCCGCGGAGAGCGCCGCGGTGCCCGTACCGCCCTCGACGACCCCGCGCAGCACGGCCGTGGTGGTGTCGGCGGCCTCGCGGCTGATGACCTGCTCGGTGCTGCGGCCGGGCAGTCCGACGTCCTTGCCGTTTCTGCTGATCTTGTCGACCAGGGTGTACGTGCCGTGCCGGCCGTGGTTGGCGAGTGTCGCGTACGCCTTCGCCATGTCCAGGACGCTGGCGGTGGCCGGGCCGAGCGCGATGGAGGGGGAGGGGGTCAGGTCGGGGGTGTTC
>NZ_LATD01000361.1 GCF_000981895.1 Streptomyces odonnellii
CTCGCCGACCGTTCATCTACTGCTGCTGACCGGACTCGGGCTGCTGGTGACCGCGGTGACCGGGCCCGTACTGCTGCGGCAGCCCGTACCCGTACCGGAGCAGGATCAGCGGACGGAGGGAAAGGAGCGGGCCGAGGGGGCGGAGGGGGATCGCGACGGGGCCCGCGGGCTCGGGCGGGGGACGCGCCGGGTGGTGCTGCTCTTCGGGGTGATCGCACTGTGCACGGCGTACGGCGAGGGGGCCATGGCCGACTGGAGCGCGCTCCATCTCACCGAGAGCCTGGGCGCCAGTGCCGGGGTCGCCGCCGCCGGTTACTCGCTCTTCGCCCTCGCCATGACGGCGGGACGGCTGTCCGGCACGTTCCTGCTGGAGCGGCTCGGCCAGACCCGTGCCCTGGTCTGTGGCGGTACGGCGGCCGCGTTCGGCATGCTGCTGGGCGCTCTGGCCCCGACCGTCTGGCTCGCGCTGGCGGGCTTCGCGGTGGCGGGGCTCGGGCTGGCCAATATCTTTCCCGTGGCCGTCGGCCACGCGGGAGCCCTGGCGGGGCCCGGTGGGGTGGCCGCGGCTTCGACACTGGGGTACGGCGGGATGCTGCTGGGCCCGCCCGCGATCGGGTTCCTGGCCGACTGGTTCACCCTGCCCCTCGCTCTGACGACCGTCGCGCTGCTGGCGGGCGCCGCCGCGCTCGTCGCGTATCTGGCCCGGAGCGCGTCCCCGGAACCGGCGAGCCCGTAGGGGATTGAGTAGCCGTACTCAGGCACAGCCATTCGATCTGACGGACCCTGGAAAGGAAGCGTCACACTTCAGGGGAGACAATCATGGCTTCTGGACCGCTTACCACCCTCGTGCGGCTGACCTTCGGCAATCGGGCGTCCCAGGCCTATCTCGCACTGGTCGCGGCGACGGCCGTGTTCGTCGCGGTCGACACCCTTCTGGTGCATCACCAGGACGCCTCGTTCGCCGGTGTATGGCTGTTCTTCCTGGCGGCACCGACGGTGTTCGTGTTCTTCATAGGCGGCGAACTGCTCGGCACGACGGTCGCGGATTCCGCCGCGTTCGTCTACCCGGCGCTGGTGCTCTCGGTACTGATCCAGGCGGCGGCGCTGGGCGCGTTCGTACGCCTGATGCGCGGCGGACCGCGACCTTCGCACCCGCGCGAGGCCTGAGGGACTGATGGGTACGGGGTACGGGTCGTCCGGGCGGGAGGCCCTCCGTACCGGTCGGCACGATGCCCGGCATGGAGACCGCTGGCCCGACACCTGGACGATCGCGGCCTGCCCGCTTTCGGCGTCTTGTCCACCGCCTCTGCCCGGGCCAGACTCGGGCCATGGGGACGAGACGGAGCGACGCCGAGCGGGATGCCATCACGGTCGAGATCAGCTTCGCCGTGGTGACAGGTGCGCTGGCCGCTGGGCTGGTGTTCGGCGTGGCCGCGGGGGTCGCGTGGTACTTCGGACTACCGGAGATTTTCGTACGGGTTGGCGCTGTCGCCGGGGCTCTCGCCTTTGTGGCCAGGGCCGTTCAGGTGCTGTGGCGCTTCCCGCGGCGGCGGACCCGCGGTGAACCGGACATGCCCGGTCAGCCGAGCCAGCCCGGCCTTACGAGGCCCGACTCGTAGGCGAACACGACCAGTTGGGCACGATCGCGGGCGCCCAGCTTCACCATCGTCCTGCTGACATGCGTCTTCGCCGTGAGCGGGCTGACGACCAGGCGGCGGGCGATCTCCTCGTTGGAGAGGCCGATACCGACCAGGGCCATCACCTCCCGTTCCCGCTCGGTGAGTTCACCGAGCCCCGCGAAGTCCGTGGGTGCCTTGGAACGGGACGCGAACTCCGCGATGAGCCGCCGTGTCACCCCCGGGGACAGCAGCGCGTCGCCGTCCACCACCGCCCTTACCGCGCGCAGGAGTTCCTCCGGTTCGGTGTCCTTGACCAGGAAGCCGGACGCGCCGGAGCGGATCGCCTCGAAGACGTACTCGTCGAGTTCGAAGGTGGTGAGCATGACCACCTTCACCCGGTCGAGCCCTCCGTCCCCGGTGATGCGCCGGGTCGCGGCCAGGCCGTCCAGCAGCGGCATCCGGATGTCCATCAGCACCACATCGGGGCGGAGTTCGCGCACCCGGCGCACCGCCTCCTCGCCGTCCGCGGCCTCGCCGGCGACCTCGATGTCCGGCTGGGCGTCGAGCAACGCGCGGAAGCCCGCCCGTACCAGCGACTGGTCGTCGGCGAGCAGCACACTGATCACGGTGAGTCCTCCAGGACAGGGACGGGGACACGGACACGGACAGGGACGGGGACGCGGGCATGGGCACGGGCACGGGCACGGATCACACTGGCTCCTCGGGCGGCAGGCCCGGGCCGGGCAGAGGCAGTGTCGCCCTGACGCGGAAGCCGCCGACGGGTCCCGGTCCGGCCTCGATGGTGCCACCGAGGGCGGCGGCGCGTTCACGCATTCCGACGAGACCGTTGCCGCTGCCGCCGGCGTCCCCGCCGGTCGCGGGGCCCGCGTCGTCGATGAGGAGTTCGAGCAGTCCGGGCGCGTAACCGAGCCGTACCCGCGCGGTACGGGAACCGGAGTGCCGCACCACATTGGTCAGCGCCTCCTGGATGATCCGGAAGGCCGCCAGATCGGTGCCGGGCGGCAGCGCGATACGCCGCCCGTCGCGGACGATCTCGACAGTCAGTCCGGCGCCCGCGGCCTGCTCGACGAGTTCCGGCAGCCGGTCGAGCCCGGGGGCGGGTGCGCGCGGGGCGTCGCCGGGTGTTCTGAGGGTGTCGAGGACCTGACGTACCTCGCCGAGTGCCTCCTTGCTCGCCGCCTTGATGGTGGTGAGCGCGGTACGGGCCTGCTCGGGGTCGGAGTCGAGCAGGGCGAGCCCCACGCCGGCCTGGACATTGATCACGGAGATGGAGTGGGCGAGTACGTCGTGCAGCTCGCGGGCGATCCGCAGCCGCTCCTCATCCTGCCGGCGCTTCTCGGCGGCCCTGCGCTCGGCGCCTTCCCTGGCCCACTGCTCCCTGCGGACCCGGACCAGTTCGGAGGCCGCGCAGAGGGCGACGACGAAGGCGGCGATGACCAGTTCCTGGCCCCAGGGCGCGGCTCGGTCGTGCGGTGGCGGCAGCCAGCGGTAGAGCCAGTGCGCGATGAGCAGATGCCCGAGCCAGAGCGACCCGACGGCCCACCAGGCCGCACGTCGGTGGCCTGCGGCGATCGCCGCGTAGCAGGCCACGCCGACGGTCAGGAAGATCGGTCCGTACGGGTAGCCGGCGGCGAAGTAGACCAGGGCGATGGCCGAGACCCCGAAGACGGCGACCACGGGGCGGCGGTGGCGGAAGAGCAGGAGCGCGGGTCCGGCGAGGAGCAACAACCGGGCGTAGTTGTCGAGGGGAAGCCGCTGGCTGTGCTGGCCTCGGGCGGCGAAGGCAGTCCCGACGAGGACGAAGACGGCGAGGAGGAGCGTGGAGGCCCAGGGCAACCGCCGCCGTTCCCAACGCTCCCACCGCTCCCACCGGCCGCCGTGGGCTCCGAAGGCCCCCGGGCCCCGGTTCTCGGCCCAGGCGCCCAAGCCGTCAACAGCGAATCCGCCGACGGGCCGACCGGGCCCAGCGCCCCAGCGGCCGGGCCCCCCACCGAAACAAGCGGCTGAGCGGTCGGCCCCTGTGCGGCCGATACGCCGGCCGAAGCCTCGGGTACGGCTGACGGCCCCCGGGCCGAAGCCCCGGCGGGGCCAGAATCCGGTACGGCGGTCAGAATCCAGGCCGGCGGCCCGGCGGCCGGACTCGGTGCCGTCGGTCCGGCTGTCGAATCCCGCGCCGGAGTCCTGGGCCAGGGGGCCGGTCCGGGCGTCGAACCCTCGTCCGAGGGTCCCGGGCCGGGGATCGGTGCCGTCGGCAAAACCGTCTGCCCGGCGGTCGAGTCCGTCGCCCGGCCCTGCGTCGGTCACCCCGCTGGAAACCCCGGCTCGGCCTTCGGGTCCCTCGTCCGTGCCATGGCCGGGCCGCCACGGCGGCCGGAACCGCGGGACGCTCCACGACCAGGGAAAACCGCCGTGCCGGGGCGGGCTCGGCGTACCTTCGTCGCCCCCATTGCGGCCGCTGGGGTGTTGTTCCATGTCGGCCACGCTAAACCGGTCGGCCAGTTCCGGCGTCCGTCGGGCGTGGCGATCACACGTACTCCCTGGGTAGTACGGCCGGCCCGCCCACGCGCCGCATCGCAGGCAGCACGGCGAGGAAATCCCCGCCGTCGTACGGCGAAGACCGGCGCCCGGGGCCGGTGCACCGCCCCCGACGGCGCGAACATATACAGCTTGGCCGCGACGCGGGGCTAGGCCGTGGGCCCAGCGGTGGCGAGCAGGCCCACTTCGTGGGCGAGGCGGCGGACGGACTGCGTGAACAGTTCGTCGCGGGCCTCGACGACCTCGTTGAACTGGCCGAAGACCTCGAAGGAGATCAGACCGAAGAGCTGCGCCCACGCCGCGACCAGCGCCGCCGTCACCTCCGGCGGAAGGCCGGGGGCGAACTGCGCGGCCAGGCGCTCCGCCTCCGGGCGCAGTTCCGGGGAGAGCGTCGGCAGCGCGATGCCGCCCGCGTGGTGGGCGTCGCTCGCGACGGAGATCAGCGCGAGGCCGACACGGGAGGCGGGTGCGACGGTGACCTGGGGTGCGATGTAACCAGGTACGGGGGAGCCGTAGATCAGCGCGTACTCGTGCGGGTGGGCCAGGGCCCAGGCCCGTACCGCCGTGCAAATGGCCGTCCAGCGGTCCACGGGACCGGGGGGACCGGCCGGGCCGGCCGAGTCGGCGGTGGCCAGCGCCTGTTCCGCCGCCGAGCCGACCGCGTTGAAGGCGTCGACGATCAGGGCGGTCAGCAGATCGTCGCGGCTGGGGAAGTAGCGGTAGAGCGCGGACGACACCATGCCCAGCTCGCGGGCGACGGCGCGCAGCGAGAGTTTCGCGGCGCCCTCGGCCGCCAGTTGTCGGCGCGCTTCGTCCTTGATGGCCGCCGTGACTTCGGTACGGGCACGTTCCCGGGCTCCCCGGATGGTCGTCATGGGGAGCAGTCTGTCACGTTTCGGAGCACCGCCCAATGTTCGGAGCGGCGCCCACACGAGAGAGCACTGCTCTTGCTTTGGAGCACCCCTTCCGTGCACACTGCTCTCAAGCGAGAGCAGTGCTCTCACAAACTCAGGGGAACCCAGCTTCAGGGGAGCCCGAACTCAGAGGAGCCACCATGTCGGAGCCCTACTACCTCAAGGCCGGCCGGGCGGCCGGCTGGCTCAACAACATCGTCGGCCGACTCGCCCGGCACGGGGTGAGCATGCTCGGTACGGCGGAGATGTCCGTACGAGGCCGGAAGAGCGGCCGGATGCAGCGCATACCCGTGAACCCGCACACCCACGGGGGCAGCCAGTACCTGGTCTCGGCCCGGGGCCACTCGCAGTGGGTGCGGAACATGCGGGTCGCGGGCGGCGGCGAGCTGCGGGTCGGCCGCAAGGTGCGGCAGTTCACCGCGACCGAGGTCCCCGACGACGAGAAGCTCGCGATCCTGCGGACGTATCTCAAGCGCTGGGGCTGGGAGGTCAACCAGTACTTCCAGGGGGTCACCGTGAAGTCCTCCGACGCGGAGATCCTCGCGGCGGCCCCGGATCACCCGGTCTTCCTGATCAGGACGGACTCCTGAGCACGACGGCCACCGACCCTGAGCGATCTCAGCTCGACCGGCCTGGCTCGGAGCGATCCCGGCCCGCCCAGCCAGCCCC
>NZ_LATD01000362.1 GCF_000981895.1 Streptomyces odonnellii
GCCCGGCGGGGGGTTCGCGGGCCCGGGGCCGTTGCCGTTGCCGGCGGTGTCCGGGCCGGCGCCGGGGTCGGCGGAGGGCTCGACCGTACCGGCCCGGGCTCTCCTCACCGTCTTCCGGACTGCCTCCCGGACCGCTTCCGGGCGCGGTTCAGCGCCGGAGGTGTCCGCCGTCGCAGATGGCTGCACGGCACGCTCCTCCGCCGAATCCGTCTCTTCTTGATCTCGTATCACCAGTCACCGCCGGGACGATGGTGGCACGAGCCGACGACAGACGGGGGCATCAGGGTGCATTGCGGGGGCTCGGGGCGGGTGAGATGCGCCCCTTTGCGACTGTACGTACAAAGGGTGACCGGCCGGACGCGCTCCGATGTGGACAACCGGAGGGGCTGTCGGAGGGGTGCGGCAGGATGGGCCGGATGAGGAAAGAGAAGCGTGAGCCGAAGGCCGACCCGACCCGGGAGCCGCCGGGGGAGCTGTCGGGGGAGTGGGTCGGGGAGCTGCCGGAGGAGCCGCCGGGCGGCGGGCCCGGAGAGCCGTCCGAGCTGCCCGACTACGCGGAGCGGGTGCTGGATGTCGCCGAGCTGATCCCGGCCGGCCGTGTGATGACGTACGGCGATGTCGCGGAGTGGCTCGGCGAGGGCGGCCCGCGCCAGGTCGGCCGGGCCATGGCCCTCTACGGCGGCGCCGTGCCCTGGTGGCGGGTCGTCCGCTCGGACGGCGCGCTGCTCCCGGGGCACGAACTGTCGGCCCTGGCCCACTATCGCGAGGAGGGCACCCCGCTGCGCGAGGCGGCGCGGAGCGCGGAGGGGCATGTGCCGCGGCTGGACATGAAACGGGCACGCTGGGACGGCGCGGGCCCGGGCGCGGACGGTTCGGCTCACATATGACAGCTTCAGCCATACGACGGCGGAGCGGGGAGCGCGGAGCGGGCGCGGAAGCCCGTACGTCCGGGATGAAGGCGTACGCCGGGGCGCGCGGACGGGCGCGCGCGGGATCGTACGGACCGGACGGCCGGGCGTACGGCGGGTGGCGGCGGCGCGACGCGTACGGCGGACCCGGCGGGCCGGTTCGCGGAGCGTACGGGACATCCGACGGCCCGTCGTACCGGCTGTGCGGACGCCCCCGGCCCTTCCGCGCGTACTCCGCGCAGTGCCCCTGGCGGTCCCGGCAGAAGCGGGACTCCCTGCGTCCCGGCCGCCCGACGGCGTAGCGTCGTCGGCGCGCGTCACGCGTGCCCCAGGCACCCCCGTCACCACCAGCACCCTCTCCAGGACCGGCGATCCACGTGAGTTCCTCCTCCTCCACCGGGCGTACCCCGCACCGTCGGGTACGGCAGCGGACCCCGGGTGCGTACCGGCTGGTGCGCACGCCGCCGGTCCCGGTGGACCCCCCTGAGCTGGACGCAGCCCAGCGCGGGGTGGTTGACCACGGGACGGGGCCGCTGCTGGTGCTCGCGGGCCCCGGTACGGGCAAGACCACCACGCTCGTCGAGTCGGTCGCTGCGCGGGTCGGGCGGGGCGCGGATCCGGAACGGATCCTGGTGCTCACCTTCAGCCGCAAGGCGGCGGTGGAACTGCGCGACCGGATGGCGGTCCGGCTCGGCGGCGGACGCGGCCCGCAGGCGACGACGTTCCACTCGTTCTGCTACGCCCTGATCCGCGCGCACCAGGACGCGGATCTCTTCACCGAACCGCTGCGGCTGCTCTCCGGCCCCGAGCAGGATGTCGCGGTACGGGATCTGCTCGCGGGCCAGATCGATCTGGAGCGCGAGGGGCGGGGCCGGGCGGGGTGGCCGGACGAGCTGCGCGCCTGTCTGACGACGCGCGGGTTCGCCGACGAGGTACGGGCGGTGCTGGCACGGAGCCGTGAGCTGGGCCTGGGCCCGGACGCGCTGGCGGCGTTCGCGCGGCGCACCGGGCGTCCCGACTGGTCGGCCGCGGCGTCGTTCCTGGCGGAGTATCTGGACGTCCTGGACATGCAGGGCGTACTCGACTACGCGGAGCTGGTCCACCGGGCGGTGCTGCTGGCCCGGCGGCCCGGGGTCGCGGAACGGCTGGTCGCCCAGTACGACGCGGTGTTCGTGGACGAGTACCAGGACACCGACCCGGCGCAGGTACGGCTGCTGCGCGCGCTGGCGGGCGGGGGGCGCACGCTGGTCGCGTTCGGCGACCCGGACCAGTCGATCTACGCGTTCCGGGGCGCGGACGTGAACGGCATCCTGGACTTCCCGTCCGCCTTCCCGCGCGCGGACGGCCGCCCGGCGCCGGTGGCGGTCCTCACCACGTCCCGCCGCTCGGGCGCGGCGCTGCTGGCGGCGACCCGGCTGCTGACACGCCGTATGCCGCTCACCAGGCTGCCGGCGGAGAAGGTACGGGTGCACCGGGAGCCGTCGCCGGTACGGGAGGGCGGCCGGGTCGAGACCTACACCTTCCCGACCCCGTCCACGGAACTGGACAACATCGCCGACATCCTCCGCCGCGCCCACCTGGAGGACGGTGTCCCCTGGACCGACATGGCAGTCCTGGTCCGCGCGGGCGGCCGCACCATCCCCGCCATCCGCCGGGCCCTCACCTCGGCCGGTGTCCCCCTGGAAGTGACGGGCGACGCGGCCCCCCTGCGCCACGAACCAGCGGTGTCCCCACTGCTGACGGCACTGCGGGCGGTGGCGAGCGCGGCGCTGGACCGGTCGTCGGGCCCGGACGGCCCGGCGGCGGGGGTAGGCGATGCGGGGGCGCTGCCGGACGGCGTGGCGTTTGACGGCCCGGTGGACGGTCCGGCATCGGCAGCCGGTGCCTCCGGCGGCTCGGCTGGTGCCCTGCCGGGCGGTCCGGCGCCCGGTGTCTCCACGGACACGGAGGCCAGGGCTCCGGGCTCCCCGGAGCGTGGTCCCGCGGCCAGGGTTCCTGACGGCTCGGCGGTCGGAACGACGGACGCTTCCGCGTCGGAGGCCGACGCCCCCGGCGTTCCGGCGAACGCACTGCCGGGTGGTGCGGAGGCCGCCTCTGAGGGCGGCGCCGACACCCCGGCCGCGGCGGGCGCGGGGGCCGGTCCCCGGCCGCGCGAGGCCATCGCACCAGCGGACGGGTGGCTCGATACCGAGACCGCTCTCGCCCTGCTCTCCTCGCCCCTCGGCGGCATGGACGCGGCCGATCTGCGGCGGCTCGGGCGGGCGTTGCGCGATGAGGAGCGGGCCGGGGGGAACCGTACGCCCGCGCCGTCCGACGTACTGCTCGCGCGGGCGCTCGCCGAGCCCGAGCGGCTGGTGGCGCACGATCCGGCGTACGCCCGAGGCGCGCAGCGGCTCGGCGCGCTTCTGCGCAAGGCGCGCGAGCTGCTCGAAGGCGGCGGCACTGCCGAAGAGGCCCTCTGGGAGCTGTGGAACGGCACCAACTGGCCCGGCCGGCTCGAATGGTCCGCCCTGCGCGGCGGCGCGGCCGGCCGTAACGCCGACCGCGACCTCGACGCCATCTGCGCCCTCTTCGACGCCGCCGCCCGCGCCGAAGAACGCACCGGCGGGCGCGGCGCCCTCAACTTCCTGGAGGAGCTCGACGCCCAGGACATCGCCGCCGACACCCTCAGCCGCCGCGCCGTACGCCCCGACGCCGTACGCCTGATGACGGCCCACCGTTCCAAGGGCCTCGAATGGCGCCTCGTCGTCGTCGCCGGAGTGCAGGAGGGCCTCTGGCCCGACCTCCGGCGCCGCGGCTCCCTCCTGGAGGCAGACAGGATCGGGCGCGACGGCCTCGCGGAACCCCTCACCCCGGGCGCCCTCCTTACAGAAGAGCGCAGGCTGTTCTACGTAGCCGCGACCCGCGCCCGCGACCGCCTCGTCGTCACCGCCGTCAAGGCCCCCGCCGACGACGGCGACCAGCCCTCCCGCTTCCTCACCGAACTCGGCGTCGAGCCCAGGGACATCAC